>JALYXY010000057.1 GCA_030946875.1 Pseudomonadota bacterium
CCGTGGTCGCGATTTCGGCAACGGCGATGATCGGGCTTCGTCTAGCCGCAGAGCAGCCGGCCCGCGTGTCACACCTGGTCATCGCTGGCGGCTACCCGCATCGCCTCGCGGCCGACCCCGGCACAGCGGCGTCAGTGTCAAGCGTCGCAGAGCGCATGCGCAGCGATTGGCCGGACTATCTCGATGAATTCTTTGGCATCGTTTTTACCGAGCCGCATTCCACCAAGCCATATGAAGATGGCGTTCTCCACGCCGGAGGCGCCAGTGATGGCGCCACCGTGGCAATGGGAATGACAGGATGGGTCGGCACCGACGTGCGCGAGCTCGCCCGCACCGTCCGCTGCCCGACCCTCGTGATCCACGGCGACCAAGATCAGCGCGTGCCGTATGAGCGCGGCGAGGAGATTGCCCGCCTGGTGCCGGGGGCGCGCCTGCTTACCGTCGGCGGGGGCGGGCACCTCATGTGCAGCCGAGATCCGGTGGCCTTTGCACGAATCGTGCGCGACTTCGTGGCGCCGGTCGGCACCGGCCCGACCTGGGTGCGCGGCATGGCGAGGAAGCGGCGCGCTCTCTTCATCTCGAGCGCAATCGGCCTCGGCCACGTCCAGCGCGACCTGGCCATCGCCCGCGAGATGCGCAAGCTCCAGCCCGACTTGGAAATCGATTGGTTCACGGTACAACCGGCGTCGACCTACCTCGAGAAGGAAGGCGAGCGGCTGCACCCGATCACGGCACGCCTGGCCAACGAGAGCCGACATTTCGAAGCCCAGGCCGGCGAGCATGATCTTCAGGCCTTCTTCGCGCTGCGGACCATGGACGAGATCATGGCGCGCAACTTCCTTGTCTTCGCCGAGTTGCTGGAGCGGGAGCACTACGACATCGTCATCGGAGACGAATCGTGGGAGGTCGACTACCACTATCACGAGAACCCCGAATTGAAGCGCCAGCCGTTCGTCTTCCTGACGGACTTCGTCGGCTGTTTGCCGATGGAGGAAGGCAACGAGCGCGAGGCCTTTCTCTGTGCCGACCGCAACGCCGACGACATCGAGCATGTTGCCCGCTATCCGTGGATCCGCGACCGGGCGATCTTTGTCGGCAATCCGGACGACGTCACCGAACTTGCATTTGGTCCCGGCCTGCCCCGGATCCGTGACTGGACCGAGAGCAACTTCGCCTTCAGTGGTTACGCCTTGCCGTTCGATCCGGCGACCCTCGCCGACACGGACGCGCTGCGCGTGCGTCACGGCTACCGCCCGGACGAGAAGCTGGTCATCGCCTCGGTCGGCGGCACTGCCGTCGGCGCCCCGCTGCTGCGCCACATCGCCGAAGCCTTTCCGCTCATGAAGCGACAGGTTCCCGAGCTCCGCATGGTGCTCGTCGCCGGACCGCGCGTATCACGCGCCGACATTCCCGAGCATGTCGGTCTCGAGGTCCTTCCGTATGTCCACAACCTGTTCGAGCATCTGGCCTGCTCCGATCTGGCGCTTGTGCAAGGTGGCCTCTCGACCTGCATGGAGCTGGTTGCGACGCGGCGATGCTTCCTGAGCTTTCCGCTCGAGCGCCATTTCGAGCAGTGCATCCACGTGACGAACCGCCTGCACAACTACTGCGCCGACTGTTCCGTGCGCCTTCGTGAGTTGACGACCGAGGGGTTCGCCGAGCGCGCCCTGCAGGCGATGCATTCGCCCGTGGCCTACAAGCCGGTCGAGACCGACGGCGCGGCGCGCGCGGCCCGGCAAATCATCGATGTGATGGAAAACAGATCCTGGGCGACAGCCTGAAAGGTTAAGACATGACCCCACAAAACATCAGCGTCGTCGGCCTCGGCACGCTCGGTACCCAGATCGCCATCCAGGCCGCGGCCTATGGGCACCGGGTGTCAGGCTACGACCCTGACCCCAGCGCCTTCGGTCGGATGCAGGTCAAGGTGCGTGAGGCGATGCGCATGACCCGAAAGGGGCCGACGTTTCCGGTCGCGGAGTGGGAGACGAACGCCTCCAAGGTCGAGGTTCATCGAGGTCTGGCAGCGGCGCTAAAGCAGGCCGACCTGGTCATCGAAGTGGTCCCCGAAAATCTCGCCATCAAGCGTGGCGTGTTCGCCGACATCGATCGGCTCGCACCGCCGCACGCGCTGCTGGCCACGAACAGCTCGACGATGCCGGTGTCGCGCATCGAAACCGCCACCGGGAGGCCGGAGCGCTGCGTCAACATTCATTTTTATCAGCCGGCCGTGGGCATGAACATGGCCGACGTCATGGGGGGCACGCGAACGAGTCCGGAGTCGCTGCTCGTCGCGCGCGAGTTCGTCCGCTCAGTCTGCTGCGTGCCGCTGGCGGTACAGAAAGAGATCCTCGGCTTCTGTTTCAACAGCGTCTGGCGCGCCGTTAAGCGGCAAAGTCTCTACATGTGGGCCAACGGTTTCGTCGACTTCCGTGATATCGACCGCGCGTGGATGGTCTTCACCGGAATGACGTACGGCCCATTCTTCCTGATGGACCTCGTCGGCCTGGACGTCATCCTTGCCGTCGAACAGATCTATTTCAGCGATTCGGGCGACCCGCGCGACGAGCCGCCCGCGCTCCTTAAGGCCAAGGTCGATCACGGTGAGCTCGGCGTCAAGTCAGGCTGCGGCTTTTATTCGTATCCGAATCCAGAATGTGCCGGCGAGGGCTTTTTGATCGGCAACGGAGCGATGTCGTGAAGGCAACTGTCAGCTCCGTTGATCTTGGTGTCCTCGCTCTTCTCGCGTCGGCTCTTCGCTGGTGGTGGGCCTCGACCCTCGCGCAACGCTAATGCGCCGGAGTTGAGCGGCCGGTCCAGATCGGGCCGCGACGAGCCGTCACACGAGGAAGCGCTGCTTAGCAACCGGGGCGGCCTGTGATCGCGCTGTCGCGCTAGCGGTTGGTCATGGGAACTTCGACGCGTCGCCCGAAACGTTTGCCGACGCGCCACGAAGCCAGTAGGAAAACTTCGCAACACAGGAGCAGGCTATGGCCATCGATGCAACCAAGCTGAACGATTTCATGGGCCGATTCGTCGGCGACATCGGCGCCGTGATGCACGCGGCGACGGTTGTGGTCGGTGACCAACTTGGCCTTTACAAGCGGCTCGCCGATGGCGCGTGCGACGTCGAGACGCTAGCCCGCCGCACCGAATGCGATGAACGCTATTTGCGCGAATGGCTCTCGGCACAGGTCGCGAGCGGCTACGTTGAGTACGAGCCGTCGAAGAAACAGTTCAGCCTGACCGAGGAACAGGCTTTTGCTCTCACCGTGGAAGGTGGACCTGCGTTCATACCCGGCGCCTTTCAAATCGCAGTGGCGCAGTGGAAAGCCATTCCCAAGATGGCGCAGGCCATGCGGACCGGTCTGGGACTAGGCTGGCACGAGCATGACGCGTCGCTGTTCCATGGCACCGAGCGCTTCTTTCGCCCCGGCTACGCGGCCTACCTAGTCAGCAGCTGGATCCCGGCGCTGGAAGGCGTCGAGTTCCGCTTGAAGGCCGGCGCCCGTGTGGCCGACGTCGGTTGTGGCCATGGCGCTTCCACGATCATCATGGCCCAAGCATTTCCGGGGTCGACATTCGTCGGTTTCGACTACCACGGCCCGTCGATCGAGCAGGCCAGAAAGGCCGCCAAGGCGGCCGGTGTCGAAGATCGGGTGCAGTTTGAAATCGCCCGGGCGCAGGACTTTCCCGGCACCGGGTACGACCTCGTCGCGGTATTCGACTGCCTGCACGACATGGGCGATCCCGTCGGCGCCGCCGCTCATGTACGCGCGAGCCTGGCGCCGGACGGAACTTGGCTCATTGTCGAGCCGTTCGCCAACGACCGGCTCGAAGACAACTGCAACCCGGTCAGTCGCATCTACTACTCGGCATCGACGTTCATCTGTACCCCTGCCTCGCGCTCCCAAGAGGTCGGCGCCTGCCTCGGGGCGCAGGCCGGCGAGGCGAGGCTGGAGGACGTTGCCCGGCAGGGCGGCTTCACCCGCTTCCGGCGCGCTGCGGAAACGCCGTTCAACCTCGTCTTGGAGGCGCGGCCCTGAGATTAAAACGAGATCGCTCCATTAGCCTGCATCGACCGAGGGTCGCAAACCATGACCGGTTCAACGGACAAGAGCCCGCTGCTCGGATTTATCGGCGTCGGAGCGATGGGCCAACCCATGGTCGGCAGATTGATCGCGGCCGGATATTCCGTCATCGTCTGGGACCTCTCGTCGGAACGAGTTGATGTCGCCAGAGGCATCGGGGCAAAGGCAGGAGGCAGTGCTGCAGAAGTCGCACGTGGTGCCGATATCGTTTTTTTGTGCCTGACCGATGTTTCGGCGGTCGAGATGGTTGCACTTGGTCCGGATGGTCTTTCGACGATTCCGCAGTCGCACGCCATCGTCGTCGACTTCTCGTCGATCCCGCCGGACAGCACGCGCTCGATCGCGGCAAGACTCAAAGCGGCCAACGGCATGGGATGGATCGATGCTCCCGTTTCCGGAGGTCCGCCGGGGGCAAAGAGCGGCACCCTTGCCGTCATGGCCGGCGGAGACGCTGGCGATCTGGAGCGCGTCAGACCGTATGTCTCAACGTTGTCGCAACGCTTCACCCACATGGGCCCGATCGGTGCAGGTCAGGCAACCAAGCTGTGCAATCAGATCATCGCTGCGTGCGCGATGGTGGTCCTCTCCGAGGCGACGCGCTTCGCGGTCGACGTCGGTATCGACGCCGCTCGGTTACCCGAGGCCCTTGCCGGAGGCTTTGCGGACTCAATACCCTTGCAGCTGTTCGTTCCGCGGATGGCGAACGATGTGGATGAGCCTGCGATCGGCCCTGTCACGATCATTCTCAAGGACCTCGATACGGTCGCCGATCTGGCTCGCGCGCACGACACGCCATTGCCGATGGCCAGCCTCGCAGCACAGATGTTTCGGCTTCTCAGATCGAGCCGCGGTGCCAAAGCAGACGTGCTCGAGATCTTCAAGCTCGGACAACCACATCAAGATGCTGCGAGTGCAGAGACGGAACGGCACCGTCGTGAAGAGGCGCGCCCATCTTGAAGACATGGTGAGTGGCTACGCCAAGACAATCGTCGGGAAGCCAGATTGCCAGCCGTCGTGCTTGCATCCATTGGAGCCTTCGTCACTGCCGGTGCCGTCTCCTGGTCGACGCCAGACGGCGACCTCATCGGACCATGGTGCCTGCCCTGGCAGCTGGCGTGCTCGCGTCCGGCGTTGCGTCAATTGGGCTTTGACGTGCTCAATCGAAGTGACGGATTCGCATGCGAGCGACTGCTTCGAAGCCCCTAAACCGGCGAAACGAAGGACCGCAATGGGTCGATAGCGGACGGTGGCAATGCGCGGCACTCACGCAAGTTGCCGTTGTTTGAATTGCTCCACCGGCCTGCATACGTGCGTTAAGAACGCATGGACGCTAACGCTGCTTGTTTTGACCCCGTGATGTGCAGGGGTGTCCGGTATTGTGCCCGGTTGTGCTCGTTAATTACTGTCATCTCAGCTGCAATTCTTTGCAATCATTGGCTTACCTAACGGTATCACCCCTCTTTTTCGTTTGTGATTCCGGTTGTCGCTGGTTCGAGTCCCGTCAGCCACCCCATTGATTCGTATTCTACGGACCGGAGACATAGTCAACAGATCGTACCCAAGACATAGGTGACACCCGGGGCCGAACGGGTTGTCCAGACGTGTGGAAGCGGCCTGCGACGTCTTCGCAGAGAGCGACCGCGAATCCTACTTGGTCCAATTGCACCGCAAGTGGCAGCCTAGCTCCGCCGCGCTCAACACGCATTCCGCGCCGATACTTACCAGGGATTCACGCCGACCGTCAGCACGTTGTCCTTGGCTAGTGGCAGGAGCCCACGTACCACGCGGCGATGTCGGGTCGCGCGCGATGTCAGGATGCCTGACCCTGTGCCAAGAGGATGGCCGCTGCGAGCTCCAGGTCGTCTGGGAACGTGATCTTCACGTTGCCGGCGCTACCGGCGACAACGCGCGGTTT
>JALYXY010000129.1 GCA_030946875.1 Pseudomonadota bacterium
GGATCAGCGTGCCGACCTTCGGGCTGCCGGTGAAGCTGATGTGGTCGACGCCTGGATGGCGTGCGAGCGCATCGCCGACTTCGTGGCCGTAGCCGGTGACGATGTTGATCGCCCCAGCCGGAAAGCCGACCTCGGTTGCGAGCTGGGCCACCCGGACCAGGGACAGGCAGGCGTCTTCGGATGGCTTCACGACACACACGTTGCCCGCCGCGAGCGCACCGCCGACGCTGCGGCCGAAAATCTGCATCGGGTAGTTCCACGGAATGATGTGGCCGGTGACGCCGTGCGGCTCGCGCCAGGTGAGCACGGTGTACCCGCGTGCGTAGGGAAGCGTCTCGCCGTGGAGCTTGTCGCTCGCGCCGCCGTAGAATTCGAAGTAGCGTGCGCAGGCAAGCACGTCGGCGCGCGCCTGCTTCATCGGCTTGCCGCAGTCGGTGGCCTCGAGCCGCGTCAGCTCGTCGACATGGTCAGCAATCAGCCGCGAAAGACGCGCGAGCACCCGGCCCTGATCCGCGGGCGCCGTGCGGCCCCACACGCCGTCCCGGGCGGCTTCGGCGGCCTTCACTGCAGCATCGATGTCGGCTGACCTGCCGCGACCGATCGCCGCGAAGGGCTGGCCCGTCGCAGGATCGACCATCGGCAACGACTCGCCGGCCTCGGGCGCGCGCCAGCGGTTGCCGATGAAGTGCGCCGCAGGCGTGCGCACGAGCTCGGCCTTCGACAGCGGCGCGTTCACGCGCGGCCTTTCCGAACGCTCGCGTGCGCATTTGCGCGGCGCAGGCCGCCGATGCTCACCTGACCTGGTGAGTGCGGTGCCTCGAGTGCCGCGCGACGTTGCACCGCCTGTTCATTTCGCATTGGCCGGCCTCATCTTCCACGCAAGGGTGTTCTCGTCGGTTCGTGGCACATAGGTGATGCCGTCTCGCGTGGCCCACAGGTTCACCTGAAAATGCAGCGGAATGATGCCGACGTCGTTGATGGCGAGCTCGGTTGCCCGTTGCAGCATCGCTTCGCGCTTCGCGTCATCGACGGTGGCGAGCGCGTCCTCCGTCAGAGCATCCACCTTCGGGTTGGAGTAGCGGCCGCGATTCGCGGTGCCATACCCCTTGTCGCGGCTGTACGTCATGAGCAGCGCCTTCAACGAGGAGGACGCTTCGCCGGTGCCGGTGCTCCAGCCGAGCAGCATGAGGCTGAACTTGAGGTCCGTCGCCTGCGTGAAATAGGTGGCCGACGGCATCGTGACGACCTTGGTATCGATGCCCACCCGCGAGAGCATCTGTGCGACCGCCTGCGCGATCTTGGCGTCGTTCACGTAGCGGTTGTTGGGTGCGTGGATCGTGATGCCGAAGCCTGCGGGATATCCGGCTTCGGCGAGCAGCTTGATCGCACCCGGTGGGTCGAACCGCTCCACCGCGAGGTTCTTGCTCGCTCCGAACAGGAACGACGGCACGAGCTGGCCGGAGGCGATCGCCTCGCCTTCCATGACCTTCTGCACCATCGCGTCGCGATTGATCGCCTTGGAAATCGCCCTGCGCACCCGCGGGTCCTTGAGGGGGTTGGTCGCAAGCGGTTTCCCCTGCTTGTCCGTGACGAAGGGGGAGACGTCGCGGTCGCTGTCCACGTGCAGATAGATCAGTCGATCGGCGACCGTGCGGAACACCTTGAGTCGCGCATCACCGCGCAATCTCGCAACGTCGGGTGTGGGAACGTTCTCGATCACCTGGACGTCGCCGGCGAGGAGCGCCGCAACGCGCGTGGCGTCCTGCGGCAGGAGCCGCAACGTCACCTTGTCCCACGGCGTCCTCCCGCCCCAGTAGGTGTCGTTTCGCGCGAGCTCGATCCGATCACCCTTCGCGAAGCGCACCAGCTTGTACGCGCCCGTACCGATCGCTGCCTTGCCGCTGTTGAAATCCTCCGTCGACGCCTTGGCAGCAGCTTTGGAGATGATGACCACCTGCGTCATGTCCGAAGGCATGAGCGGATAGGGCGAATTCGTACGCAAGCGGATCGTGTAGGGGTCGACCACCACCATCTCGCGAATCTGTCTGGTGAATGCAGTGAACGGCGACGGACTGTTCGGCACCGTGGGCACGCGCTCGATAGAAGCGACCACGTCCGCGGCTGTGAAGTCGCTGCCATCGTGAAACTTGACGCCACGCCGCAGCTTGAACTCCCAGGTGAGAGGATCGACATTCCTCCATTCGGTCGCGAGTCCCGGCTCGAGCTGCGACTTCTCGTTGCGCTGGACGAGGTAGCCGAAGATGTGCGCGGCGACGTTGTTGTTGGGCGTGACGTTGTGATAGTGCGGGTCGATCGCCGTGACATCCGTGCCAAGGCCGACGACGAGATCTGCGGCGCAGGCGAAGCTTGCGAAGACCCAGAGCGCGAGCACAGCACAGGACCGAGGCAAAACGCCGGGCCGGGATAGCGATTGGGCGCGCATGCAGGGCTCCGGTGGTCGAGGTCAGCGGCAAATGCGTTGGCGCCCACCGGCACTCCGCGGTGGGCCTGGATGCAAAGCATAACGCACCACCGGCCATTTTCCAGGCACGCCGCAGCGGCGACGCAGCGCCTCGGGCGGTTCAGAACGGGCGGTGCATGACTCGTCAACCAACTCATTGGACGAGCCGTTGTCGGTGGAGTCGTCCGGTTTCGTCGCGCGAAGGCAACGATCCGACACTCGCGCCATCGCGAGGTACTGCAACCAAAGGAGGTCACCGTGTTCAAACGTCATCTGGTCCCGATCCTCGGCGCAACGGCGATCGCTGCCGCTTTGGCTCTCTCCGCGCCCGCGAGCGCTGGCACGTCGTGGAGCGTTTCCGTCAACGCGCCGGGCTATACGGTCGCAGCCGGCACACCGGTGTACTACGGCCATCGCCACTGGCACCGCGTGTATGTTCCCGCGCCGGTCATCTATTCCGCACCCGTGGTGTATTCGACGCCCGTCGTCGTATCTCGTCCGGTCGTGTACTCCGCACCGGTCGTGGTCTATCGCGCGCCTCGCGTGGTGTACGCCGCACCCGTGGTCGTACGCGGCTGGTAACGGCGAAGGCGAAAGTCGCTCCGGGGGCTTGTCAGTCCGGGGTCGCCGGTTGAACCATCAGCCGCGATACCGGATGCGATAGATCGCACCGGCGTGGTCGTCCGACACCAGAAGCGAGCCGTCGGGCGCAACCAGCACGTCGACCGGCCGGCCCCAGGGTGACTCGCCCTGGAGCCACCCTTCGGCAAAGGTGCGGTAAGCCGTGGCGCGGCCGTTCTCGATCGTCACGACGCTCAGCCGGTAACCGATTTTTTTGCTGCGGTTCCACGAGCCGTGCTCGGCGATGAAGATCTGGTTGCGATAGGCCGCGGGAAACTGCGTACCCGTGTAAAAGCGCATACCCAGCGCAGCCACGTGCGGCCCCAGGCGTTGGGCAGGAGGAGTGAACTCGCTGCACGCACGCTTGGCGCCGAACTCCGGGTCGGCGATGTCGCCGGCATGGCAGTAGGGGTATCCGAAATGGAGCCCGGCGCGGGGGGCATGGTTGAGCTCGTCGGGCGGCACATCGTCACCCAGGCTGTCGCGACCATTGTCGGTGAACCACATCTCGCGCGTGCGTGGGTCCCAGTCGAACCCAACCGTGTTGCGCACGCCCCGCGCGAAGACTTCGAGCCCGCTTCCGTCCGGGTTCATGCGCATGATGTTGGCGTAACGGTCGGGTTCGGGCTCGCAGATGTTGCACGGCGCGCCGACCGGCACGTAAAGCTTGCCGTCGGGGCCGAACGCGATGAACTTCCATCCGTGCGCGGTCTCCTTCGGGAAACGGTCCGATACAATTTCGGGGCGCGGAGGGCGATCGAGCGCGTTCTCGACGTTGGGCAGACGCACGACGCGGTCGACTGCGGAGACATACAGCGCCCCGTCCCGGAACGCCACCCCGACGGGTGAGGACAGGTTGCTCGCCACCACGCGGACCTGCACGCCCTGGGGGTCGTCATCCGCCCCGGGCCGCACGGCATACACCTTGCCTTCGCTGCGGGAACCTACGAACAGCGTGCCCTGGCTGCCCCAGGTCATCGCGCGGGCGCCGGGGATGCGGGCGACCAGCTGAATCGAAAACCCTGCGGGGAGCTTGATCTGCTCGAGGGGCAATGCGCGTTGTGCCGCCGAAGGGGCACTCATCACCGCCGAGCAGGCCAGCAGCAGCGCACAAAGGGAGAATTTGCGGCGACTTCGCATATTCAACGTTCGCATCGGCCATCCAATCCGGTTTGCCGCTCGTTGCGGCCGTGTTTGACAGCGTTGCGCGTGCTGCTATCCTCATCCAGCCATGAACGCCCCCTTCGCCCCCTTCGCACCCTTGCAGCTCCGCGCGGCCACAGTCTCGGACCTCGAGGCGTGGCCGTTGATCCGCAAGCTCATTGCGTTCGATACGACCAGCCGCGAGTCCAATCTTGCGCTGATCGAGTGGGTCCGTGATTACTTCAGGGGCTTCGGCATCGAATCGAAGCTTACCTTCGACGACACCGGCCGCAAGGCCAACCTGTTTGCAACCATTGCGGCCGCCGACGGCGAAACCCACCGCGGTGGTGTCGTGCTCTCCGGACACACCGATGTCGTGCCGGTGGATGCGCAGCCGTGGGCTACCGATCCGTTCGAGGCCGTCGCAAGGGAGGACAAGGTATTCGGGCGCGGTGTCGCGGACATGAAAAGTTTCATCGCCACCGCGCTGGCATTCGCGCCGCAATGGGCGGCCATGCCGTTGCGACGACCCGTGCATTTTGCCTTCTCGTACGATGAGGAGGTGGGCTGCATCGGGGTACGGCGACTGATCGACGATCTCGTGCAGCGCGGGATCACCCCGATGGGCTGCATTATCGGCGAGCCCACCGGCATGGAGCTCGTCGTCGGCCACAAGGGCAAGCAAAGCTTCCGCTGCCGCGTGCGTGGGCATGAAGCGCATTCATCGCTCACCCCGCACGGCGTCAACGCGGTGCAGATTGCGTGCGAGCTCGTCACCTATCTGACCGGCATGGCGCGAAGTTTTCGCGACGAGGGTCGCTTCGATCCCGCCTACGATGTGCCGTTCACGACCGTGCACACGGGCGTCATTCACGGCGGGACGGCGCTCAACATCGTGCCGCGCGACTGCTGGTTCGATTTCGAGGTCCGCCACCTGCCGTTCGACGATCCGCAGGAGCTCTTCGCCCGCATCCGCTCCCATGCGCAACGTTTCCTGCCTGAAATGCAGGCCGTGAACGCCGACACGGCAATCGAGTTCGAAACATTGTCGTGCTCACCGGGAATGGAGGTCGATGGAACGAGCGAGATCGTCGATCTCGTCAAGGCCTGTAGCGAAAGCGCAGCCTTGGGGAAGGTGTCGTTTGGCACCGAAGCCGCCCTGTTTCATCACGCAGCGATGCCGGCGGTGGTTTGCGGCCCCGGCCATATCGCGCAGGCTCATCAACCCAACGAATGGATCGCGCTCGATCAGCTCGAAAGCTGCGAGCGTTTCATGCGGCGGATGACGCGAGAGATCGCGCAGGCATGACGGGCACCGTCAGGACGCACGCACCTCCGGCCATCGAGGTGCGGTTCCCGGACATCGAACGCTGGGCGGAGGGCAACATCGGCCTCCCGTACGTGTGGTCCTTCAGGAGCCCGGCGCCGGGCCCGCATACGCTGGTACAGGCCCTGACACACGGTAACGAGGTGTGCGGGGCGATCGCCCTCGACTGGGCGCTGCGCAATGCGGTGCGCCCGACCCGCGGCTGCCTCACGTTTTGCTTTGCCAATGTCGAGGCATACCACGCCTTCGATCCGGCGGACCCGTATGCGTCGCGGTGCGTGCAGGAGGATTTCAACCGCGTCTGGTCGGAGCCGGTTCTGCAGAGCACACGCACGAGCCCCGAGCTTCGCCGCGCCCGCAGCCTGAAGCCCCTCTACGACACGGTGGACACGCTGCTCGATCTGCATTCGATGACCGATCCGTGCGTGCCGCTTGCGATGGCCGGCACTCTTGCCAAAGGCATCGCGCTTGCGCGGGGCGTCGGCATCCCGGAGCACATCGTGGTCGATGGCGGGCATGCGGCCGGAAAGCGACTTCGCGACTACGCCTTCTTCGATGCTCCCGACGACCCGCGAAGCGCCCTCCTTCTCGAGTGTGGCCAGCACTGGGAGCGTGCGGCGGCAAACGTGGCGCAAGAATCCGTCGTGCGATTCGTCGCTCACACCGGTCAGCTCGATCCGTCTCTGGCCCTTCCGCCCAGCGCGACGCGACAGCGTGTGCTCGAGGTGACTGACGCGATCACCATCGCGTCCGACGATTTCGCCTTCGCGGTTCCGGTGCACGGGCTTGCCGTGATCGAGAACGCCGGAACCATGCTCGCGCGCGATGGAAGTGTGGTGATCCGAACGCCATACGACCATTGCGTGCTCGTGATGCCCACGCGACGCCCGCGCGTCGGCGAAACCGCCGTACGTCTCGCGCGCTACGTCGACTGATCAGTCCTCGAGTTTCACCTTGGGGGCATCGAACCAGTATCGGCGTTGGCGCTCGCGTTCGGCGAGCACCCGCGGCAGGGCGCTCTCGCCGAGCACGATCGACACTGCGCCCTGTAGATCGGTGCGCCAAAGCTCGACATTGGCGCTGCGATAGCGGTCCACGACGTCCTCGCGCGGGTGCCCGAAGCGGTTGCGATACCCCGGCGTGAACACGGCGATGCGCGGGCGTACCTCGTTGATGAACGCCTGCGTCGAGGACGTGCGGGATCCGTGATGCGGCACCACGAGCACATCGGAGACCACCGCTTCGTGACGTTGCAGCATCGAAGCCTCACCTTTGGCCTCGACGTCGCCGGTGAGAAGTACACTCCCGCTCGCGGTTTCGACCCGAAGCACGCACGACATGTCGTTAGTTTTGATCCGCGTCGCCGCGTACCAGTCGGCGGGGGGATGAACGAGACTGAACCTCACGTCGTCCCACACCCAGTGCTCGCCGGCAACACAGCGGTCGACGGGTGCGCGCAGGCCCTGCCACAGGCGGTCAGCACCATCGACTGACGAAACGTAGCGCTCGATGGGCACCGTTTGGGCGATCGCGCGAACGCCACCGCTGTGATCGGCGTCGAGATGCGACACGACGAGCATCGAGAGGCGCTCGATCCCTGCTGCACGCAGGTACGGCACGATGATGCGTCCGCCGGCATCGGCCTCGTCGTTGAAGCGGGGTCCCGAGTCGTAGAGCAGCGCATGTGACGCGGTGTGCACGAGGACTGCGAGTCCCTGCCCCACGTCGAGCGCTACCACGTGTGCGGTTCCCGGTGCTGGCTGCGCCGGCCGAACCACGAACAGCGGCAGGAGCCAGAAGAGCCCGAGCGCACGCAGCGGAATGCCGCGCGGTGCAAGCATCAGGATCACTCCGATGATCGACGCCACGACCGTCCACGCCTGCGGCGCATGCTGCTGCCACAGTGCGCCAGGGACTCGTGCAAGCCACTCGAGCGGAAGCATCAGCAACGCAAAGATGGCGTGTGCCCATTGCCATGGCCACTGGAATGGCAGTGCGATGGCGCCGAGCGAGAGCGGCACCACGGCGAAGGTCACCACCGGTATGGCCAATGCGTTGGCCGCGGGTGCGATGAGCGAGACCTGCTGGAACACCGCCAGCGTGAGTGGCACGAGACCGAGCGTCACCACCGTCTGCGCATCGGCGGCAGCGCGCACGGCACGGCGCTGGCGAGCCCAGAAGCCGCTCGGGGCGGATTGCAATCGGCCGGTGCCTGCGTAAAGAAGGAGCGCGACCGCGCCGAACGAGAGCCAGAATCCGGGGGTGAGCCCCGCCCACGGGTCGAAAGCAAGAACGATCACCAATGCCCACAGCCACACCATGCGTGCGCTGCCGAGCCGCGCCAGCCACAGACCCACGGCTGCAACGGCCAGCATGATGAACGTCCGCTGGGCAGGAATCTGCGCGCCTGCGAGCAGCACGTAGCCGAACGCGCACAGCGCTCCCACGATCGCCGCAACGCGGTGCGCGGGAATGATGCTCGTCAGCCGCGCGCTGCGGCGCGCCAGCGCGTGCACCAGCATCGCGGCGAGCGCCGCGAAGACGGTCACATGCAGACCGGAGATGGAGATGAGATGGGTGATGCCGGTACGATTGAATACCAGCCACTGCGACTCCGGTATGGCCCGCTGCTCGCCGATCGCGAGGGCGACGATGACACCCTGGTACCGCGCCGCGGGCAATGCGATCACGATCCGGTCGCGCACGTGCTCCCTCGCGCGCTGCACCCAATCGTAAGGTCGTCCCGCGAAGGCTGTGATGCGCGCGTTGGCGTCCTGGGCACGCACGTAACCGGTCGCGCGAAATTCGTTCTCGAGGAGCCAGGCCTCGAGGTCGAATCCGTGCGGGTTCACATTGCCGTGCGGACGTTTGAGACGAACCGTGAGTTGCCACCGCTCCCCGGCACGCAACGGCGGCACATCGGCAGCGTCGGCCGCGCGCTGAGGCGGATACCACGCGAGTGAAATGCGCGCAGGAACGTGCGCCCCCGGCGTGGTGACGCGCTCCACGGCGAAGGCAAAGCGGGTCCCGCGGGGCGACGCATGCGGAAGATCGTCGATGATTCCCGTGACTGCGATATCGCGGTCCTGCCACTCGTCCGGGAGGGCGTCGGAGAGACGCAGCTCGGCGCGCCACGCGGCAACGGCAAAGCCCAGCACGATGGCGGCTGCAGCCACGAGCACGCCGCGCACGACACGCGAAATGCGCGATGCCCATGCCGCGTGGGCGCACGCGCGATCAGCCGCAAGTGCCAGAGCCGCCGCGCCGGCGGCGATGGCGAGCACGACGTGCAACGGCGGAAGCTCGGGGGCAAACTGCAGCGCGAGCGTGCCGGTGGCAAACCCCATCAGGGCCAAGGGCAAGGCAGGCATGGCACGGCCGTCGCCGCGGCGCTCTGATTTGAACGCGCGGGGTTCTTTCGCGTTGCGGAGAAGATCGCAGCCTAGCGAGTCGGCATGGCCCGCAACATCAGTCGAATGACGGAGAAGGGTCTCGCGTGTTCAACCCGCTACCCGGCGCGCGATCACGCCCTCGCATCGATCGCACTCATCGCCCTCGCGATCTCCGCCACGTCCCGCGGGCGCACGAGGCGCGTCACTTCGCGGCCATCGCGCAGGAACACGAGCGTCGGCCAGAGCTTCACCCCGAATGATCGGCCGAGCCGGCGCCCGCTCCCATCCTCGATCTTCAGGTGATGCACGTCCGGGTGATCGGCGAATACGCTTGCAATCAGCGTCTGCGCGGCGCGGCAGTAGCCGCACCACGGGGTGCCGAACTCGACCATCACCGCGCCCGGCAAACCATCCACTTCGATGCGCGCCGGCTCCTTCGATGCGTAGGACGTGCTCAGGGCCATCAACTCACCTCGAATCGTCAACGGTCGATCGCTTCGACTTGCCGCCAGGCCGCTTCGGCGATCCTGCGCGCGCGAGCGCCGGTCTCCACCGCCTGAGGACTTGCCGACGTGCCTTCGATGGCGCGGCGGGCGATGCCCTGCAGAATGGCTGCCAGTCGGAACATGCTGAACGCGAGGTAGAACGCCCACTCGGCCGCATCGATCACGGTGCGACCGGTGCGGCGACAGTAGCGAGCCACGTACTCACCCTCGTCGGGAATCGCGAGCGCGCCAAGATCCTCGCCAGCCATGCCGCGAAATTCCTGCCATGACAGGCGCCACGCCATCGCGTGGTACGCAAAGTCGGCGAGGGGATGTCCAAGGGTCGAGAGCTCCCAGTCGATCACTGCGATGACGCGCGGCTCGCGCGGATGAATGATGAGATTGTCAAGCCGGAAATCACCATGCACGATGGTGGTCTGGTCATCGTCCGGGACATGTCGCGGCAGCCACTCGATCAACCGATCCATGGCTTCGATGCACTCGGTGGCGGACGCCTCGTACTGCCGGGTCCAACGTCCGATCTGGCGCTCGAAGTAGTTGCCCGGTCTCCCGAAGTCGGCGAGCCCGACGGCGGCATAGTCCACGCGGTGCAGGCGCGCGATCACCGAGTTGATGTCGTCCCAGAGGCTCGCGCGTTCGTCCGGGGAGAGCTCCGGCAAGGCAGGGTTCCAGAACTGCCGGCCTTCGGCGTGCTCCATCACAAAAAACGGCGTGCCGAGCATGCTGCGATCGTCGCAGTAGCAGAACGTGCGCGGCACCGGCACATCCGTATTGGCGAGCGCGCCCATCACGCGATACTCGCGGTCGATGGCGTGGGCCGACGGAAGCAGCGTGCCGGAAGGTTGCGTGCGCAGAACATAGCGGCTCGCGCCGATGCGCAGCGAGAACGTGGGATTCGATTGCCCACCGAGCAATGGCTCGATCGAGATGGGGCCGTCCGCCTGTGGCAGATGGCAGGACAGATATCTGTGGAGTGCGCCTTCGTCGAGCACGTCGGTGAGGTGCGTGAGCAATGGGTGGCAAACGGTAACATGTCGCTTCTGTGGCTCGATGGGGAGAAGCGATGCAAGTTGCGGTATTGCCAGGAGACGGGATCGGTCCGGAAATCGTTCGCGAAGCGGTGCGCGTGCTCGATTGCCTGCGCGACGAGGGGCTCGACATCGAGATGCGCAGCGCACCCGTGGGTGGCGCGGGTTACGAGGCCTTCGGACATCCATTGCCTGGCAGCACGCTCGAGTTGGCGCAAGCGGCCGACGCCGTGCTGCTGGGCGCGGTCGGCGACTGGAAGTACGACAAGCTCGAACGCGCGCTGCGTCCGGAGCAGGCAATCCTCGGGTTGCGCAAGCATCTCGGCCTCTTCGCCAATCTCCGACCTTCGGTGCTCTATCCGGAGCTCGCGAATGCGTCGAGCCTGAAGCCCGAGATCGTCGCCGGCCTCGACATCGTCATCGTGCGCGAGCTCACCGGAGACATCTACTTCGGCCAGCCTCGCGGCGTCCGCGTGGCTCCCGATGGCCCATTCAAGGGTGAGCGCGAGGGCTTCGACACGATGCGTTATGCGGAAACGGAAATTCGCCGCATTGCGCGAGTGGGCTTCGAGACCGCCCGTGCCCGCAACCGCCGGCTGTGCAGCGTCGACAAGGCGAACGTGCTCGAAACGTCGCAACTCTGGCGCGACGTGGTGACCGATGAGGCAGGCGCGTATCCGGATGTCGAGCTCAGCCACATGTACGTCGACAACGCGGCCATGCAGCTCGTGCGCGCACCCAAAAGCTTCGACGTGATCGTCACCGGCAACCTGTTCGGCGACATTCTTTCCGACGAGGCGGCGATGCTTGCGGGTTCGATCGGAATGCTGCCATCGGCATCGCTCGCGGCCGGCGGCAAGGGACTGTACGAGCCCAGCCACGGCTCGGCACCTGACATTGCCGGCAAGAATGTGGCCAATCCTCTTGCCACGATCCTTTCCACCGCGATGATGCTGCGTCACTCGCTTCACCAGCCGGCGCTCGCGGATCGGATCGAGCGAGCGGTGCGCACGGTGCTTGCCGCGGGATTGCGCACGGCGGACATTCACGAGCCGGGCACGACGAAGGTGGGCACCCGCGAAATGGGGAATGCGGTGATGGGGGCGCTGCGAACGGGGCACTGAGCTCGTCGGTGCGCGCGTCACGGCGTCGCCTGCGCTACTCCTCGTCGCCGTAACGCGCGAGCTCGATGAGGTTGCCGTCGGGGTCCCTGATGTAAACCGAGTGGATCGGGCCGAGCGCGCCCGTGCGCATCACCGGGCCTTCCTCGATGGGAACGCCACATGCGCCAAGATGGGCGACCACCGTGTCCAGCAACTCTCCGACGACGAGGCACAGGTCGATTGCGCCGGGTGTGGGATGAGCAGCGATCGCGGCGACGTGCTTCAACACGGGATCGGCAAGCTGCCCCACGGGGTGCAGGTTGATCTTCTGACGGCCGAAGGCGAGCGCCTTTCGGCCATTGGCGAACGTGACCTCGTTCATGCCGAGCACTTCGGTGTAGAAGCGCAGCGTCGCAGTGACGTCGCGACACGTCAGCACCAGATGGTCGATGCGCCGGACCGTCAACATCGCTGAAGCGTCACCGTGCGCCGCGCGGCCACAGGATCATCTGCGTGCACCGAAACAAGGCGAGCGTGCGCGAATCGCTCGCACGGAAAACGGTGGCATCCCACACCTGGGTCGTGTTGCCGAGATGGGCCGGAGTGGCCGTGCATTCGATGACCCCTTCGCGCGCCGTGCCGAGGAAGTTGCTCTTGAGCTCGATGGTGGTGAAGCTCTCGGCGCCTTCGGGCAAATGCGCGATGCAGCCGTAGCCGCAGGCAGTATCAGCCAGCGCGATAACCGTCGCGGCATGCAGGTACCCATTGGGCGCCAGGAACTCCGGTCTGATGGCGATTTCGGCGCGTATGCGTGCGTTCTCCACGGCCGTGACGCGGAACCCGAACAGGCCCGGAAGACGGCCTTCGCCGCGGCCGTTGAGCTTCTCGAGCTTCATGTCAGGACGCAGCATCGGCGATCTCGTTTTGGCTTTCCTCGTTGGCAAGGTGCAATCCGTCGCGGCGATAGACGCCGTAGCGCACGCCCTCCCCGCCAGCTGATTTTACGTCGTACATGAGACGGTCAGCGAGTGCGGTGACGACGCGCGGCTGAGCCGGAGCTTCTTCGAAAGCCACCACGCCGATGCTGAACCCGATGCCGAGATCGGCGCTCGCCGCAGCAGCCAGGAGGGCGGCGTGCAGCTTGCCGCAGATGCGTGGCGAGCCCTCGGCGGTCGCACCCGGCATCAGCACCGCAAACTCGTCGCCGCCAACTCGCGCCACGAGATCGGTCGCCCGCACGGTGTCGCGCAAAGTGCGTGCGATACGCCGCAACGCGCTGTCGCCCGCGACGTGTCCGCGCGAGTCGTTGAGCGCCTTGAAGCGATCGATGTCGATGAATGCGAGCACGAACGGCGTGCCGTGCTGCGTCAGGGCACGGTTGCAGCGCTCGATGTGATCATTGAATGCAGTCCGATTGGCGACGCCCGTCAGCGGATCGCTGCGCGCACGCCGTCGCTCCTGCTCGTAGCGGCGCTCGAGCTCGCTGCGGTGGTGAACCTCGCGCAATGCGCGCCGTGCCACAAAGGCGAGTCCGATGGTGAGTGCCACCAGCGCGGCCAGCGAGAACAGCAGGATGGCCCGAGCGAATTCGGCGTGTCGAGCAAGCGCGGTCGACTCGCGAACCGAGGCAAACGCCACGAGGTCCGTGTGCTCGATCGGCTCGCGCCGGAAGAGCAGCACATCATCCTCGAGCGACACGCGGACAGCTCGATCCTGCGGGTCTTTGCGGCTCGCGAGACGCTGCGCGACAGCCGCGCGCCACGCTGCCCTTTCGCCCTGACCACCCGCGTCCGCGGCATGGACGATGGTGTCCAGTCGCAGGATGCCCGTGATCAGCCCTTCGTCCTGACGGGCCCCCTCTGGCGCCGGAACGAGTCGACGCGCATCGAGGGTGTACACGAGCGCGCCCTCGAATTGGCCGGCACGATGGACGCCTCTCAGGAGCCGGATCACGGGTTTCGCGCCTTGCGTGGTGTCTGGAGGAGCGACGTGCAGGACCTCCGCTCCCTCGCCGCCCAAGGCAATGACGTCCTGCGCGATCGCTGCGGCTTCCGCGGATGCCTGGGGCGGCAAGGCACTGTCCACAGCGAGGGGTCGGCCTTGCTGATCGAACCACGCGACTCGCTCGCCCGGCCTCAGGCCGCTGAACGCAGCGACGAGCTCCGGCAGCGACGAATCCTTGGCGGCATCGCCCTGAACGCGAATGAGCGCCTCGAGCACGCCTGCGGCATGGCCGATCGTCTGCTGCGCGTGCATGGCGGTGATGTGTGCCGCACCTTCGAGGCCCTGCCACGCCGCATCGAGCGCCTGCGTTCGGCTACGGGTGATCTCGAACGCGACGAAGGCACTCAGCACGCCGGCGAGCGCCGCCCACACTGCCATGTACGGCAGCAGAATCCGCAATCGTCGTCGGGATTCGGTGCGATCCATGGGCTTGCCCTCGCGCAAGCCATGTGCCAGGCGCGATCGGCTTTTCACTTCAGTGACTTGCGCGCGGGCAGCGCCGCGCCAACTGCCCTTTGCGGGCAGTTCTCTCCTACAACGGCAATATCGGCCGGTTGCCTCAGAACTTTAGGGTGAGTGACTTCGCCGCGCGATCTGCGCCTTCTCCCAGCACGCACCGCAGCGGCTCATGGCTGGCCGAACCTACAGTCGCTCGTCTACCCAGTCCGCCACGCTGGCCAGCGCGCCAGGCAGTTGTGAGGCGTCCGACCCGCCCGCCTGCGCCATGTCGGGACGACCGCCGCCCTTGCCGCCCACCTGCTTTGCGACGTGATTGACGAGGTCGCCGGCCTTCACTCTAGCCATGACGTCCGCGGTGACGCCCGCAATGAGCGTGACCTTGCCTTCGTTGGCCGACCCCAGGACGATGACCGCCGATTGCAGCTTGTCCTTGAGCTTGTCGAGCGTCTCGCGCAGCGCCTTCACGTCGACGCCGTCCATTGCTGCAGCGAGCACCTTGACACCCTTGATGTCGATAGCGGATGCGGCGAGATCCTGACCCTGAGAAGAAGCGATTTTGGCTTTGAGGCGCGCGAGCTCGCGCTCGGTCGCCTTGGCGCTTTCGAGCAGCTGCGCAATCCTCGACTCGACCTCGGCGATGGGCGCCTTGAGCGCAGTCGCCGCGGCCGCGAGCTTCGCTTCCTGGGCCTGCACCCAGGCAAGCGCGTTGTCGCCCGTGACAGCCTCGATGCGGCGAATGCCCGCGGCCACACCGCTCTCGGCCACGATCTTGAACAGGCCGATGTCGCCGGTGCGAGAGACGTGAGTACCGCCGCAAAGCTCGCGCGAGGTGCCGATCGAAAGGACCCGTACCTCGTCGCCATACTTCTCCCCGAACAGTGCCATCGCGCCGTGCTTGATGGCATCGTCGTAGGCCATCACTGCGGCTTCAGTGGGCTCATTCCTGAGGACCTCCTGGTTCACGATGGCTTCGACGCGGCGGATCTGCTCGTCGGTGAGCGGAGCGTTGTGCGCGAAATCGAAACGCGTCTTGTCGGGATCGACGAGGGAGCCCTTTTGCTGCACGTGCGTGCCGAGCACCTCGCGTAGCGCCTTGTGCATGAGGTGCGTCGCCGAATGGTTGCGCATGGTGCGCGCCCGTGCGGCGGTGTCGACCTGCGCCGCTACGACGTCGCCGACGCGGAGCTCCCCATTGACGACTTCGCCGTGATGACCGAAGACATCCGCCTGGATCTTCTGGGTGTCCTCGACGCGATAAAGAGTGAGGCACACGCCCGACTTGGTGAGCTCCCCCCGATCGCCGACCTGCCCGCCCGATTCCGCATAGAAGGGCGTCTCGTCGAGCACCACCACCCCGTGTTCGCCTATGGTCAAGCTCTCAACCGGCGAGCCGTCCTTGTACAGCGCCGCCACGCGGCCTTCGAACGACAACGTATCGTAGCCGCGGAACTGGGTCTTGCGACCCGCATACTCGAGCTGGGCCCCGGCCTTGAACTGGCTCGCCGAGCGCGCACGCTGCCGCTGCGCCTGCATCGCGCGGTCGAACGCTTCCTGATCGACCGACACGCCGCGCTCGCGACACACGTCCGCCGTGAGATCGAGCGGAAATCCGAACGTGTCATAAAGGGTGAACGCTGTCTGACCGTCGAGGGTCTTGGCGCCTCCGGCAAGCGCCTGCTCGAGCATCTTCATTCCATTCTCGAGCGTTTCGCCGAATCGCTCCTCCTCCGCCTCGAGCACTTCAGCGACGCGATCCTTGTCGCGCCGGAGCTCCGGATACGCCTCGCCCATCTCGCGGTCCAGATCGTCGACCAGGCGGTGGAAGAATGGCTTTTTCTGTCCGAGCTGATAGCCATGACGAATGGCGCGACGAATGATCCGCCGCAGCACGTAACCGCGACCTTCGTTGCCCGGGATCACACCGTCGACCACCAGGAAGGCGCACGCGCGAATGTGATCGGCGATCACGCGAAGGCTCGGGTTCGTCGGATCGCTCGCATGCGTCTCGCGCTGAGCGGCGCTGATGAGCCTCTGGAAGAGATCGATCTCGTAGTTCGAGTGCACGCCCTGCAGCACCGCCGCAAGGCGCTCGAGGCCCATGCCGGTGTCCACCGACGGCTTGGGCAGCGGGTGCATCACGCCCTTGTCGTCGCGGTTGAACTGCATGAACACGAGATTCCAGATCTCGATGTAACGATCGCCGTCGGCGTCCGCAGACCCGGGGGGCCCGCCCCACACCTCCGGGCCATGATCGTAGAAAACCTCGGAGCACGGGCCGCACGGTCCGGTGTCGGCCATCTGCCAGAAATTGTCGCTGGCGTACTTGGACCCCTTGTTGTCTCCGATGCGAACGCAACGATCCGCGGGAATGCCGATGTCGCGCGTCCAGATGTCGTAGGCCTCGTCGTCGTCGATGTAGACGGTCGTCCAGAGCTTTTCGGGCGGAAGCTTGTAGACCTCGGTGAGCAACTCCCACGCGAAGCGGATCGCATCACGCTTGAAGTAATCGCCGAAGCTGAAGTTGCCGAGCATCTCGAAGAACGTGTGATGGCGGGCCGTGTACCCGACGTTCTCGAGATCGTTGTGCTTGCCCCCCGCACGCACGCTGCGCTGCGACGATGTCGCCCGGGTGTAGTTGCGCTTCTCGGCGCCGAGGAACACGTCCTTGAACTGCACCATGCCCGAATTCACGAACAGCAGCGTCGGGTCGTTCGCCGGAACGAGTGACGAGGACGGCACCACCGTGTGTCCCCGGTCGGCGAAGAACTGGAGAAAGCGCGTGCGGATTTCGGATGCTTTCATGGCCCGTAGGTGGCGCGTGGCGACAAGGTGGTTCGGAGGGAGCGGCCGAACGTCTCACGCCGGACACGCAAAGCCCTTGAGTTTACCGGCGAACGGCTATACGGGGCAAATCATCCGCCGACCCTCGCCTCGTCATGCCTGCCTCGACGTAACGCGGCAAGGCCGGGACAGGCGGACAGCCTCAGCTGTCCTTAACCGGCTGACAGCGCAGAAACTGCAGGATCGACGAGAGCGCAAAGCCGCGGCTTTGCAGAAAACGCACCTGACGCGCCTTTTCGCGTTCATCTGCGGGCGCGTTGCCAAACCGGCGCTCCCACAGGGCCTGCATGGCGGTGTCGTCGTCGCCTTCGCGCCCGGCGAGCGCCTCTGTAGCAATGGCGCTGTCGACGCCCTGCGCTTTCAGCGTTCCCGCGATCGAACGCGCGCTGTGGCTGCCCTGCTTGCGTGCCACCAGTGCGTGGGCATAGCGCTCGTCCGAGAGCAAGCCCAACGCAGTGAGCTCATCGAGAAGCGTGTCGACGACACTCGCGTCGGCGCCGCCGCGAGACTCCTCGCCCCAGGCGCGCGTCAGAAGGCGCTGGCGCAGCTCTGCGCGGCCGTAGTCGCGTCGGGCGAGAAGCCCGATCGCTTGTGATTTGAGGGTTCGACGCGGCTTTGGCAATGCGCGTCAGACCGCGGCGGGCTCACCGCGCGCGCGCAACGCACCCGGCACCGGCACGCCGACCGTCTCACGAATGCGCAGCTCGATCTCCTGCGCGGTTTCAGGATGCTCGCGCAGATACTCGCGCGCATTGTCCTTACCCTGCCCGATCTTGTCGCCGTTGTACGCGTACCACGCGCCGGACTTGTCGACGATATCGTGCATCACACCGAGCTCGAGAATCTCGCCTTCGCGGGAGATGCCTTCGCCGTACAAAATGTCGAACAGCGCCTCGCGGAACGGCGGAGCCACCTTGTTCTTGACGACCTTGACGCGGGTCTCGTTACCGATGACCTCTTCGGCCTTTTTGATCGCGCCGATGCGACGGATGTCGAGACGCACGGACGCGTAGAACTTGAGGGCGTTGCCACCCGTCGTGGTCTCGGGGCTGCCGAACATGACGCCGATCTTCATGCGGATCTGGTTGATGAAGATCACGAGCGTATTCGCGCGCTTGATGTTGGCCGTGAGCTTGCGCAGGGCCTGACTCATCAGGCGCGCCTGCAGCCCGGGAAGCTGGTCGCCCATCTCGCCTTCGATCTCGGCCTTGGGCACCAGTGCGGCGACCGAGTCGATCACGATCACATCGACCCCACCTGAGCGAACCAGCATGTCGGCGATCTCGAGCGCCTGCTCGCCGGTGTCGGGTTGCGAAATGAGCAGGTCGCCCACCTCGACGCCGAGCTTGCCGGCATAAACGGGATCGAGCGCATTTTCCGCATCGATGTACGCCGCCGTGCCACCCGCCCTTTGCACCTGGGCGACCACCTGCAGGCAAAGGGTGGTCTTGCCGGAGGATTCGGGCCCATAGACCTCGACCACGCGGCCGCGAGGCAGGCCCCCGACGCCGAGCGCGATGTCGAGCCCGAGCGAACCCGTCGACACCACCTGAAGGTCGTTCTGCACCTGGGATTCGCCCATGCGCATGATGGAGCCCTTGCCGAATTGCTTTTCGATCTGAATCAGCGCCGCGGCCAGAGCCTTAGTTTTGTTGTCGTCCATTTGTAGTGTCCTGATGAGCGAGCTTTAGCGGGGAACTCAACTTCGCGGCGGAGGCCGGTCATGTGAGAAGATTATGTCATAGAACGTTCGTTCGATCCAGCGTCCACAAGGCCGAGTCCGAATGGCCGAAGGGAGATGTTGCGGGCGCGCCAATTACTGCTCGACCAGTGCGATCAGCCCCTCCAGAGCGGCGAGGACGCTCGCCCGGCGGACGGCTGCCCGGTCGCCGTTGAAATCGAAGGTGCGCACGGAGCCTTGGCCATCCTGGCGACGCCACGCGATGCACACGCGGCCGACCGGCTTGTCCGGTGACCCACCGCCGGGGCCGGCGATCCCCGTCACGGACACCGCGACCTCCGCGCGGCCACCGCGAAGCGCGCCCAGGCTCATCTCCTCCGCCGTCGCCTGGCTGACCGCGCCATCGCGATCGAGCGTCGCCGGGGAGACGCCCAGCATCGCCACCTTGGCCGCATTGGAATACGTGACGAAGCCACAGTCGAACCAGGTCGAGCTTCCTGCCACGGCGGTGAGTGCCGCAGCGATCATCCCGCCCGTGCACGACTCGGCCGTCGCTACGCTCCATTTGCGCGCGGTGAGGAGCGCCGCGAGTTGCTGCACGCGCGTGCCGATCATCACGTCGGTGCGGTCGTCGTCGAGCTCGCCCGGGGTCCCCATGGTCATCGACCGATGTCCTCGGCACGGCCGCGGTAGTGGTAGGTGTACCGCGTGCTGAAGCCCCATTTGCCGTAGATCGCTAGCGCGGGGCGATTGCTTGCGGTCACCTGCAGGTAGACCGTGCGCATCGCATGCTCCCACGCCCACGTCATCAACTTGCCGACGGCAGCCGATGCGTAGCCGCGTCCGCGCATCTCGCTGGCGGTCATGACGTCGAAAATTCCCGCGAGCCCGCCCTCGCAACTCATCTGCGCCGCGGCCACGGCTTGTCCCGCCGCCTCCACCTCGACGTACCGTGCCTCGAGGGGCGAGCCGCGCAGGCGTTCGAGATGCGCGGCGCGCTGCTCCGCGCTGGACCCGCGCAAGCTCGCCGCAACGTCGACGAATCGAGCAACATCGACGACGTGCAGTGTGGACTCCTCCGGCGGAGGCGGCGGTTCCGGCGCATAAAGGAGCTCGACCGCCTGTACGAGCGTCTCGTCGAAACTGATGTAGCCACGCTCGATCAACGCCTGCTCGAGGCCTGCGGGATGGGCGAACGGCGTGAGGCGAAAAAGCGGCGGCAGATGATGTCGCGCGTACACCGCTTCACAATGGTCGAGCTTCACGTCGAGCGGCAGGGTCGAGCTCCACTGTGCACTGACGCTCCGCGCGCGCTTCGTCGGTCCGGGAGAGAGCCTGATCAGCCAGCCGTCATAGAAAAGCTGGCGCTGCATCTGCAACGCATTGAGCCCCGCTTCCTCGATGCGAATCGCGCTCGAGTGCAATGCCGCCGTGTCGACTGGAGTCATCCCGCCAGCCTTCGCCACACCGCGAGCACAGCCAGCACATAGCCGGCCGCCAGCAAGTCGTCCGCCATCACGCCGAAGCCATTCTTCCATCTGCGATCGAGCCAGCCGATTGGCGGCGGCTTCACGATGTCGAAGATCCGGAACAGCACGAATCCCACGAGCATCGACATTGCATCCGGTCCCGTGAAGTAGAGAACGAGGAGGAACGCCACGAACTCGTCGCACACGATCGCGCCATGATCCGGCACGCCAAGGTCGCGGCCCGTGCGCCCGGCGGCCCAGACACCCACCGCACCCAGCAGGAGAAAAGTCGCCGCGAACACTTTGGCGTCGGCATATCGCCACAACGCGAAGGCGATCGGCAGCGCGACCAGGGTGCCGAACGTGCCCGGCGCCACCGGCGCGAGACCGGTGCCGAACCCCAGCGCATAGAGGTGTGCCGGGTGTCGCCACAGAAACCCCGCTGGCGGTGGCGCGCCCTTCATGGGCTGTCAGCGAAGTGATCGAAGCCGCGCGGCGGCGTGATGCTAACGCCGTGCTCGTCGCGCCACGTGATCGTGCGTGCGTCGATGATGCGCCCGATGCGGGTCAATGCACAGCCTTGCTCACGGGCAATCGCGTCGATGCGCCCGCGTCGCTGCACTGGAGCAGTGAAGCAAAGCTCGTAGTCGTCGCCACCGGAAAGGACGCAGGCAAGCGCAAGCTCGCGCTCGGCGCTGTCGAGCTTTTGCGCGAGCACGGCACTGCGTGGAATCGCCGCTATGTCGATCACCGCCCCACCTCCGGAACGCTCGAGGATGTGCGCGAGATCCCCCGTGAGGCCGTCGGAGACATCGAGGCCGGCATGCGCCACATCGCGCAGCGCGAGACCGAGTGCCACGCGCGGCTGCGGTCGCTCGAGGCGCTCGCGGCAACGTGCGAGCTCCGCGGCATCGAGGCGCGTACGACCCTCGAGTGCGGCAAGTGCAAGCGCCGCATCCCCGAGCTCGCCCGACACATAGATGTCGTCGCCGCTGCAAGCGCCGCTGCGCAACATGCCGAGACCCTCCGGCACCTCCCCCATGATCGTCACGCACAGATTGAGCGGGCCGCGCGTCGTGTCGCCGCCGACGAGGTCGACCTCGTGAGCGTGGGCAAGCGTGAGAAAGCCGCGCGCGAAGGCCGATATCCAGTCTTCTCGCGCGTCTGGCAGCGCGCCCGCCAGAAGCGCCCAGCGCGGGCGCGCGCCCATGGCGGCCATGTCGGAAAGATTCACGGCGAGCGCCTTGTGGCCGACCGATTCCGGATCAGCATCGGCGTAGAAGTGGCGACCGGCAACCAGCATGTCAACGGAGACAACGAGCTCGTGTCCCGGGCTCGGGGCGATCACGGCTGCATCGTCGCCCACACCCACCCGCACCGACCTGCTCCGCGGCGGTGCCGCGAAGAAGCGCTCGATCAACTCGAATTCATTCACCGATGTTCAGGCCGGCGGCCGGCGCGCCGAAATCACTCGCGGCGCGCGCGCTCTGCAGCGAGCGCCTGGATCTCGTCGGCACGAACCTCACCCGCGAGCTTGTCGAGCACCCCGTTGACGAACTTGTGGCCGTCGGTGCCTCCGTACGACTTGGCGAGCTCGACCGCCTCGTTGATCACCACGCGGTAGGGCACGTCGAGCCGGTGCACGAGCTCCCACGCACCGATCACCAGAATCGCGCGTTCGATGGGTGAAAGCTCCTGGGGTTTCCGGTCGAGGTGGGGTGCAATGCGCGTGATGAGCGTGTCGTACTCGCGCGACACGCCCGCCCACATTCCCGCGAAGTAATCGGCGTCGGCCTTGGGAAAGCCCGCCGCTTCGGCGAGCTGCGCGCGAATGGCTTCATCCGCATTGCCGGAGAGCTGCTGCTGGTAGATGCCCTGCAGCACGAATTCACGCGCGCGGCGGCGCGGACTAATCCTCATCGATGGCGTCCAGCAAGCCCGCGACCTCGAGGGCGGCCTGCGCCGCCTCGTAGCCCTTGGTGTCGGCGCGCGCGAGAGCCTGACCTTCGTTCTCCGTCGTCAGGATTCCATTGCCGATCGGAATGCTGAAGTCGAGCGCAACGGATGCAACGCCTGCAGCGGATTGGTTGGCCACGATCTCGAAGTGATAGGTCTCGCCCCGAATGACGGCACCCAGCGCGACCAGGCCGTCGTAATCGCCGGTGCGTGCGAGCTGCTGCAGCGCGAGCGGAACCTCGAGCGCACCCGGCACCGTCACGACCAGCACGCTCTCGTCGTGCACCCCGGCTTCCGCGAGGCCCCGCAGGGCGCCGGCAACCAATCGCTCGCCGATGTCGGCGTTGAAACGCGACAGCACGATGCCGACGCGCCGGTCGGCGCCTTCGATGCGGGGTGAAATGCGGCGGATGGCCATGCGTGTACAGCGTGCGTCAGCCGCCGGTCAGGAAGCTTGCGCGAGCGATGGTTGTCCGATGAACCCGGTCACCTCGAGATCGAATCCCGCCATGCTCGGCATCTTGCGTGGCCGTGCCATGAGTCGCATCTTGCCGACGTTGAGATCGCGCAGGATCTGCGCTCCGATGCCATAGTTGCGCAAGTCCACTTTCGAATTCGCCGGCGGCTCATTGCCGATCGCGCGCCGCCGCAGCTCCTGCGCCGTCTCGGTACGGTGCAACAGCACCACCACGCCGCGTCCGGCTTGCGAGATCCGCGCCAGCGCCGTCGGCAGGCTCCACGCGTGGGTCTCGCTGTCGGAGTCGAGAAGATCCATGACCGAAAGCGGCTCGTGAACACGCACGAGCGTCTCGGTATCGGGTGCGATGGGGCCTCGCACCAGGGCGAGGTGCGTCGCGTCGGTGAGCTTGTCGCGATACACCACGAGCCTGAATGCGCCGTGCGGGGTGGCGACAGGCCGCTCGGCAATGCGCTCGATCAGCCGCTCGGTGCGGGCCCGATGATGAATGAGATCGGAGATGGTGCCGATCCTGAGCCCGTGCTCCTGCGCGAACACCGCAAGATCGGGCATGCGCGCCATCGTGCCGTCATCCTTCAGGATCTCGCAGATGACAGCCGCGGGCGTGAGACCCGCAAGCGCAGCGAGATCGCACCCGGCTTCGGTGTGGCCTGCGCGTGAAAGCACGCCGCCGGGCTCGGCCATCAGCGGAAAGATATGGCCGGGCTGCACGATGTCCTCGGGCCGGGCACGCGGTGCGACGGCGGCGCGTACGGTGCGCGCACGATCAGCGGCGGAGATGCCCGTGGTGACGCCGTCCGCGGCTTCGATCGAAACCGTGAAGTTGGTGCCATGAACGGAGCGGTTGGCCGCAACCATGAGCGGGAGATTGAGCTGCCGGCACTTTTCTTCGGTCAACGTCAGACAGACGAGTCCCCGGCCGTGCTTCGCCATGAAGTTGATGGCTTCGGGCGATACGAAGTCCGCGGCGAGAACCAGATCACCTTCGTTTTCGCGATCTTCCTCGTCGACCAGAATCACCATGCGCCCGGCCTTGAGCTCGGCGATGAGGTCCGGTACGGGGCTGATGGCGGCTGTCATGGTCACTTGATGCGAGCGCACTGCGGCACGGCGCGCGATCCCTCTATTCTACCGTGGGCGCGCACCGGTCGAATGCCGACCGCACCGCGATGCGGCATCCGACGTCCGCAGGTTCAGCGCGCGAACAGCGCGAGTGTGGCTTGCGTGAGCGAACTGGCGGCATCGGCGTAGTCGACGATGACGTTGAAATGATGCCGTCCCGCAACGCGCATCGCACTCGTCGCGCCCGCCGGTCGATGCGCCGGCCACGCGTCCCAAAGCAGGTCTGACTGCCGCACGAACTCGGAGGTTTCGTTCGCACCCACGGCAATCACGAACACGCCGCTCGCCGTGGGCTCCAGATGCACCGGCGAGACACGCCGCGCCTCCTCGCGGGTGAGCCGCAAATCGGAATTCATCGACGCCTGCACCAGCGGCTCGAGGTCGTGCACGCCAGACACCGACACGCCACCGGCGATGGGATTGTGCGCAAGACCCAGAGCGTCCCAGCGCGTTGCGTGCAGCATCGCTGCGAGATGGCCACCCGCGGAATGGCCCGATACGACGATGCTGCCGGTGTTGAGCCCGTGGGCAGCGCCCTCGCGCACGATCCACGATAACGCTCGCCGACACTCGTCGACGATGTCCGCGATTGCGATGTGGGGACACAGGTCGTAGTTGAGCGATGCCACCGCGATGTCGTGCGCCGCGAACGCAGGCGCCACGAAGGCGTGCTCGCGCTTGTCGAGCGAACGCCAGTAGCCGCCGTGGATGAACACCAGGGTGCCGCGCGAGCGCCCCCGCGGCAGAAAGATGTCGAGCGTCTCGTTCAGCCCCGGTCCGTAGCGAATGTCGAGCTCATGCCGCACGGAAGCGCGCGCTTCATCCGAGAGCTCGGACCATCGGGCGAACCACTGCGGGTACTCGGGCACCGCAGCGCGGTTGTTGTATCCGCGCTCCGCCTCTTCAGGCGTCAGGATCCTCGACTCGCTCACCACCGCGCCGGGAGGATGTCGACGGACAACGTGTCGAGACCATCGATGCCGCCGTGCAGGCGATCACCCGGAACGACCGCGTTAACACCCGCAGGCGTGCCGGTGAAGACCACGTCACCGGGCATGAGCTCGTAGTACTGCGAGAGGAAGTGCAGCATGTGCGGCACGTCCCAGATCATGTCCGCGAGATCGCCCTGCTGCCGACGTGAGCCGTTCACGTCGAGCCAGATGGCGCCTTTGCTCGGGTGCCCGACGGCATCCACCGGGTGAATGAGAGAGATCGGCGCTGCCTGCGCGAACGACTTGCCGATGTCCCAGGGCCAGCGCTTATCCTTCATCTGACCCTGAAGGTCGCGCCGCGTCATGTCGAGGCCGACTGCGTACCCGAAGATCAGGCCATTGGCCTCCTCGGGGGCGACGCGCACGCCCGAACGGCCGATCGCAACCACGAGCTCGATCTCGTGATGCAGGCTTTTGGTGGCGAGTGGGTAAGCAATCCCGCCTACCGCAGGCGGCACGATCGGGACGATGTTGTCGGCGGCCTTGGTGAAGAAGAACGGCGGCTCGCGCGTGTCGCCGCCCATCTCCTTCGTATGCTCGGCGTAATTGCGGCCGACACAGTAGACGTGGCGCACGGGAAAGGCGTCGCGGGTGCCCGCGATAGGGACCGTGACCGGCCCCGGGGCTGAAACAAGGGTTGTCATGGTGATTGCTCGCTACGAACGGGAAGGATGAATTGTCTCATTCGGCATCCTGCTGGTTTTCGGGCGCAGCGGCCACGAAGGCGGGATGGGTTGCGCACGTGCTGCCGATCCGCGCCAGCGTGGGATAAGGCGCGAGGTCGACTTTCAAGCGGCGCGCATTGGCGAGTTGCGGGACGAGGCAGATGTCCGCGAGCGTCGGGTGTTCGCCATGGCAGAAACGTCCCGTCGCCGGCGAATCGGAGAGCTGTCGCTCGAGGCCTTCGAAACCCACATCGACCCAGTGGCGGTACCACTCGTCCCTTTGGGCGTCGGCAAGGCCGAGCGTTCCGGTGAGGTATTGCAGCACGCGCAGATTGTTCAGCGGATGAATGTCGCAGGCGATCGCCAGCGCGACGGCACGCACGCGCGCGCGGCTCTCGCTGTCGCCCGGCAATAACGGTGGATCGCGGTACGTTTCGTCGAGCCATTCGATGATGGCGATGGATTGCGTCAGCACCGCACCCGCATCCGTTTGCAGGGCCGGCACCAGACCGTAGGGATTTATCGCGAGGTATTCGTCGCTGCGTTGTGCGCCGTTGCGCAGGTGCACGAAAGCACGCTCAGCCGTAAGCCCCTTGAGTGCAAGCGCGATGCGGACGCGGTACGCCGCCGAGGAGCGGAAAAAGTCGTAGAGCTTCATCACCTTGCCATGTCGAACGCCGTTGTCGGTGCTGCGGCTCAGCTGAACGCGGCGATGCCGGTCTGCGCGCGCCCGAGAATGAGCGCGTGAATGTCATGCGTGCCCTCGTACGTGTTCACCGTTTCGAGGTTCAGCATGTGCCGCACGATGTGGAATTCGTCGACGATGCCGTTGCCGCCATGCATGTCGCGCGCCATGCGGGCAATCTCGAGCGCCTTGCCGCAGGAGTTGCGCTTCATGATGGACGTGATCTCGGGTGCGGCCTTGCCCTCGTCCTTGAGCCGACCGAGGCGAAGGCATCCCTGCAACCCGAGCGCGATCTCGGTCTGCATGTCGGCGAGCTTCTTCTGCACGAGCTGGTTCGCGGCGAGCGGCCGGCCGAACTGTTCGCGGTCGAGGGTGTACTGGCGCGCTGCATGCCAGCAGAATTCGGCAGCGCCGAGGGCACCCCAGGCAATTCCGTAACGCGCGGCATTGAGGCACCCAAAGGGCCCTTTGAGACCCTGCACGTTCGGCAGCAGATTCTCGGCGGGCACCGGAACATCGTCCATGACAATCTCGCCGGTCACGGACGTGCGCAGGCTGAACTTGCCCTCGATCTTGGGTGTCGAGAGCCCCTTCATGTCCTTCTCGAGAATGAAGCCGCGAATGATTCCATCGTCCGTTTTCGCCCACACCACGAACACGTCGGCGATCGGCGCATTGGAGATCCACATTTTGCTGCCGGAGAGCCGAAATCCGCCATCGACAGTGTGTGCGCGAGTGACCATGCTGCCCGGATCCGATCCGTGATTCGGCTCGGTCAGACCGAAGCAACCGATCCACTCACCGCTTGCAAGACGCGGAAGATATTTTCGACGCTGCTCCTCGGTGCCATACGTGTAGATCGGAAACATCACGAGCGAGCTTTGCACGCTCATCATGGAGCGGTAGCCCGAGTCGACGCGCTCGATCTCCCGCGCGATCAGGCCGTAGCAGACGTAATTGAGGCCGGCACCGCCGTATTCGACGGGGATGGTCGGGCCGAGGAGACCGAGCTTGCCCATCATCGGGAACACCTCCGCGTCGACCGTCTCGTGCCGGAATGCATGGAGCACCCGCGGCATGAGTTCGCCTTGCGCGAAAGACGCGGCAGCGTCGCGAATCATCCGCTCCTCGTCTTCGAGCTGTTCGGACAGAAGAAGCGGATCCTCCCAAACGAAACGTGCGGAGCTGGTGTCTTTGGGCATCGGCCTTGCCTCGAGAATCGATGGGGACGCGCTGCACCCACGATGCACACGCACGTCGATTCTAATCCAGCCTCGCAGCGCGAGACGTTCGCCGCGGTTTCGCGCCGCGCTCGTGATGCCGATTTACGCGGGTGCGGGCACCACGGCCGTCGCCTCGATCTCGACCCGCGCGCCATCCTCGATCAGCGCCACGACTTGCACCGCCGTCATGGTCGGGTAATGAGCTCCGATGAGCTCCCGGTACACCCGGCCAAGCTCGCGGCCACTATCCAGGTATTCGCGCTTGTCCGTGACATACCAGGTCAAGCGCACGAGATGTTCCGGTGATGCACCCGCTTGCGCAAGGACCGTGACGATATTGGAAAGCGCCTGCCGCGATTGCGCCAGAAAGTCGTCGCTCACGAGCTTGCCGGTCTCATCCCAGCCGATCTGTCCGGCCACGAAAACAAACCGACCCGATGCTGCGATGCCGTTGGCGTACCCGCGCGGGCGAGCCCATCCTGGCGGCTGCAGCACCTCGCGCCCGCGACTCACGTGGCGCTCCCCGGTGCGGCTTCCTCGGCGTCCATCTGCCGCAGGCGAAAGCGTTGCAGCTTGCCAGTCTCGGTGCGCGGCAGTTGTGATTCGTAGCGAATGGCGCGCGGGTACTTGTACGGCGCGATGGTTGCCTTGACGAAATCCTGCAGGGCCCGCGTCATGGTCGCGTCCGCCGCATGGCCCGGCTTCAGCACGACGTAAGCCTTGACGATCTGCCCCCGCTCCGCATCCTTGGAGCCGATGACGCCACATTCAGCGACAGCCGGATGCAGCAGAAGCGCGCTTTCCACTTCAGGTCCGCCGATGTTGTATCCCGCACTGATGATCATGTCATCGGTGCGCGCCTGATAGACGAAGTAGCCATCAGCATCGACCAGGTACGCGTCACCGGTGTAGTTCCAGCCGTCGCGCACGTACTCGCGCTGCCGGTCATCGGCAAGATAGCGGCAGCCGGTGGGCCCTTTGACGGCCAGGCGGCCGACCTTGCCCGGCGGCAGCGGCTGTCCGTGGTCGTCCATGACGCACGCGACATACCCCGGGACGGGCTTGCCCGTGGCTCCGGGGCGTGCGTTCGCCTCGTCGTGCGAGATGAAGATGTGCAGGAGCTCGGTCGAGCCGATGCCGTCGATGATTTCGATTCCGGTCGCTTCCTTCCAGAGCGCGCGAGTCGCTGCGGGCAATGCCTCTCCCGCCGAGACGCATTTGCGCAACGAGGTGAGGTCATGCGAGCTCGCCTGTGGCGCCATGCTCCGGTACGAGGTCGGCGCAGTGAACAGCACGGACGCGCGGTGTCGGGCGATGGCAGGAAGCAGGAACTCGGGGGCGGATTTTTCGAGCAATAACGTCGCGGCACCGATGCGCAATGGAAAGAGCAGCAAACCCCCGAGACCGAAGGTGAACGCGAGGGGCGGACTCCCGGTGAAGATGTCATCGGCCGTGGCACGAAGCAGCGTGCGCGGGAAGCAATCGCACACCGCCACGAGATCGCGATGGAAATGCACGGTTCCCTTCGGCTTGCCTGTTGTGCCGGACGTGAATGCAATGAGCGCGACGTCATCGCGTGCGGTCTCCACCGCCTGGAAGTTGGCCGACTTGATCTGCATTGCCGCAAGCAGACCCGACTGTGGATCGTCGCCAAAATTGATGACCCGCATGAGGGAAGGACACTGGCTCTTCGCGGCTTCGAGCTCGTCCACGAGGCGCGCGTCGCACAACGCATGCGAGATCTCTGCCTTGCGAATGATCTCGGTGAGCTCGCGAGCCCGTAAGAGGGGCATGGTGCCGACCGCGATACCTCCCGCCTTGACTACCGCCAGCCAGCAGGCCGCGTGCATGGGAGAGTTGGGCGCGCGCAGCAGCACACGATTGCCAGCAACGAGGTGCATGTCTTCGACCAGCACACGGGCGATCCGATTCACACGCCCCTGGAGCTCCGCGTAAGACCAGCGCAGCGCGCCCTCTCGCACGTCGCCACTACGATAGAAAGTGGCCGCTGCGCCAACCTGTGGCGCGATGATGGCCGTACGCTGACCCCAGCCGCGCGCGATCGCCGCATCGAGGAGCTCCGCCGCAGCGTTCATTCGCTCCGGATATTGCAGCTCCGGCCCGTCGAACACGAACTGCGGCCACTGGTCCATGGGTGGGAGATGATCGCGCGCAAACGTATCCTCATGCGCGGTCATGGTGGGTGCATTCATGCAGGCACCTTGCATGCTGCGGTCGTACAAGCCCGGCGATCCGAAGGCATGTTGCCTCCGTGGCCGGGTTGCATCGCCTGTCGCGCCTGCGTGACGTGAACGCCGCCGATCATCCCGTCATCACCTCGCCGCCGCAGACCGCGATCGCCTGTCCGGTGATGGACTGCGATTCGGGAAGGCAAAGCCATGCCACCGTCGAGGCGACCTCCTCCGGGGCGAGCACCCGCTGCTGCGGACTGCGCGAGGCGAAGCTCGCGCGCACCTCGTCAGGGCGCCGGCCAGTCTTGCGCACGATGGTCGAGATGGACTCCGCCATGAGATCGGTATCGGCATACCCGGGGCACACGGCGTTGACCGTGATCGAGCCTGACGCAAGCTCGACCGCGAGCGCGCGCGTCAGGCCGATGAGCCCGTGCTTCGCGGCACAGTAGGCGCTGACATAGGGATAGCCGGTGAGCCCCGCCGTGCTCGCGATGTTGACGATGCGTGCCTGAGGCGCTGCACGAAGGAGCGGAAGCGCCGCGCGGATGCAGTGATAAGCCCCCGTGAGGTTCACGCGCAGCATGTCGTACCAGAGCGCGGTGGAAGTCTCCTCGATCTTGGCGCTCTGCACCACACCCGCATTGTTGACCAGAATGGCGAGTCCCTTGCCCGCGGTCGCGATGGCCTCGAACGCCGCGCCGACCGCGGTGGGGTCGCCTACGTCGCACACGCGCCAGGCGCATGTCGCCTCGCCCAGAGCCGCGGCCGTTTTCGCGAGCTTGTCGCCGTCGCGGCCGAGCAGAGTAAGCGAAGCGCCCATCCCCGCGAGCCGCTCCGCGATCGCCCGGCCGATGCCGCGCCCTCCCCCCGTGATCGCCGCATGCACGCCCTGCAATGGCAACGTGGAGGGTTCGTGTAGCTTGGTCGTGCGGTGGGGTTCATGGATTTTCGTCATGCGCCTACCTCCGGCTGCTCGTGCATTCCGGCGGTTCGAGCGAGGTTGCGCTCGAGTTGGGCCTTGCCGGTGAGATATTGGCGCGGCCATGGCGCCGCCTCGTAGCCGAGCTGGGCTGCGGCATGCAAGGTCCAGTACGGGTCGGCGAGATGGGGCCGACCGATGGCGCAGAGGTCCGCCCGGCCGGCCATGATGATGCTGTTCACGTGGTCGGGCTCGAAGATTGCGCCGACCGCCATGGTGGCGATGCCCACTTCGTTGCGGATACGGTCGGCGAACGGTGTCTGGTACATGCGTCCGTACACCGGTCGTGCGAGCCTCGTCGTCTGACCCGACGAGACGTCGATGAGATCGGCCCCGGCGTTCTTGAACAGCCGCGCGATGAGCACTGCGTCATCGGGCGTATTGCCACCGGGCGCCCAGTCGTGTGCCGAAATGCGCACCGACATCGGCTTCTCCGGCGGCCACAGGGAGCGCATGCCCGCAAACACCTCGAGCGGAAAACGGCAACGGTTTTCGAGCGACCCGCCGTATTCGTCGGTACGCCGGTTGGTGAGCGGGCTCATGAAGGCGGACAGCAGATACCCATGCGCGCAATGGAGCTCCAGCCAGTCGAAGCCGCATGCCGCACCCCATCGCGTTGCACGCAGAAAGTCATCGCGCACCCGCGCCATGTCGTCGCGGGTCATGGCGCGCGGGATCGCATTGTCGGGTCCGTACGCAAGGGCCGAAGGTGCGAGGAGCGGCCAGTTGGGCATCGGACTGCCGACCGGCAGCGGCTCGTCGGGATGCTCCCAACCAGGCTGCGTCGACCCTTTGGGACCTGCATGACCGAGCTGCAGCGCGATCTTTGCGCACGTGCGGCTGTGAACATAATCCACGATGCGCGTCCAGGCGACCTGGTGTGCGGGCTGGTACATGCCGGCGCACCCCGGGCTGATGCGCGCATCCGCCGACACGCAGGTCATCTCCGTGAACACGAGCCCTGCTCCGCCATGTGCGCGGCTCCCCAGGTGGACGAGATAGAAGTCGTCCGGCGTGCCGTCGACGCAGGAGTACTGCGCCATCGGCGATACGACGATGCGATTGGCGAGCGTCACCTCGCGCAGGCGAAACGGCGTGAACATCGGCGGAACCGCAACCGCTGTTCCGGCACTGCGTTGCGCGAACCAGGCTTCGGCGCGGGTGACGAACGAGCGATCGCGCAGGCGCAAATTCTCGTGCGAGATACGCTGGCTGCGGGTGAGCAGGCTGTAGGCGAACTGCTCGGGGTCGAGACCCACGTAGCGCTCGACGTTCTCGAACCATTCCATCGAATTGCGCGCAGCATTCTGGATCTTCAGCACCTCGAGCTTGCGCTCTGCCTCGTAGGCGGCGAGCGCGCGGGAGATGTCGCCGTCCGCGAGCGCGCGCGACAGCGCAATCGCATCCTCGAGCGCAAGCTTGGTCCCGGAGCCCACCGAAAAATGCGCCGTGTGGGCCGCGTCGCCGATGAGCACGATCGGTGTCGCACCGGAAGCGGCGGTCCACGCGCGGTTCGCGACCCGCAGGAAGTTGATCCAGGCCGAGCCGCGCAGGTGCTGCGCATTGCTCATGAGGCGCTCGCCATCCAGATAGCGCGCGAAAAGACGTTCGCAAAAAGCGATGCTCTCGGCCGTCGACATCCGGTCGAGACCCGCCGCACGCCATACGGCTTCGGGCGTTTCGACGATGAACGTGGAGGTGTCCTCATCGAAGCGGTACGCGTGAACCTGGAACCACCCCCATGGCGTCTTCTCGAACGCAAACGTGAACGCTTCGAAGCGCCGGCGCGTACCCAGCCAGATATAGCGGCACTTGCGCGCCTCGAGCTCCGGACCGAAGGCATCGGCGTGACGCGTGCGTAGCGTGCTGTTGATGCCGTCGCTGGCGACGATCAGATCGTACGCAGGTGAACCGATCGCGTCGCCGACGTCGGTTTCGAACACGAGCCGCACACCGAGCGACTCGCAGCGTCGCTGCAGGATATTGAGCAGGCGCTTGCGGCCGATGCCGCAGAATCCATGGCCGCCGGACGTGATCGTGCGTCCGTGAATGTGAACGTCGATATCGTCCCAGTGGAAGAACGCGTCCTCGATCTCGGCGTGAGTTTCGGGATCGGCGACCGCCAGGTTGCCGAGCGTCTGGTCGGAGAAGACCACGCCCCAGCCGAAGGTGTCGTACGGCCGATTGCGCTCGACGACCGTGATCTCGTGCGCGGGATCGCGCTTCTTGAGAAGCAGCGCGAGATACAGTCCGGCCGGCCCGCCACCCGCACAAAGAACACGCATCGGGTCCCTTCGTCGACTCCGCGGCGATCGAGCGCCACCCTTGGTCGATCATAGCTCAGATGAAAGGCGCCGGGCCTCGCCGAGCGTTGGGCGGGATTCGCGCAGCCGGGGTTAGATCGGCCGAACGGTCGATCGTGCATCCCCAACCGGGCGACTACATTGGCACGCACTCCTCCTTCGAGGCCACCGTGCACCCGACCATTACCCTACCGCGCGCGCTTTCCCGCGCTGTTCGCAGGCGGCGCGCCTGCAGCGGTGTCACGCTGGTCGAGCTCACCATCGCCATCACCGTCATGGCACTGTTGCTCGCCTGCAGCGTGCCGGCGTACGTGCAATGGATGGCCGAGCTCAAGCTGCGCAACGCCGCACACGCGCTCGCCGACTCTCTTGCGGTCGCGAGGTCGGAGGCCATCAAGCATGGCGGACGCGCCACCCTGTGCAAGTCCGCGGATCGCCGTCGATGCAAGACCAACGGCGGCTGGCAAGCAGGCTGGATCCTTTTTCTGGACGACAATCACAACGGCCAGGCCGATCCCGACGAGGTCGTCACGCGCGTCGAGCCCCCGGCGGATCAGGGCATCACCACGATCGGCAACCAGCCGCTCGCCGACTACGTGTCCTTTACCGCACTCGGCCACGCACGACTCCTCTCGGGTGCGTTGCAGATCGGGACCTTCACCGTCTGTCGGACAGGGCTGCGCGCCTATCACGTGGTGCTTGCCAGCACCGGGCGCGTGCGGGTAGAGCGAGTGCCGGACGTGTGCCTGTAGCGGGCGCCGGACGTGTCCGAATAACCCAGCCTTGTCGCTGTTGCAGGGCTCCAACCGTGCGGAGAACGTGCAGGGTTGGCCGTCCGTTCCAGCGACCCCACCACTGGTCGGGCACCCTTTGCGGTGCCTCTCAGCGGCCCCTACTATCGGCCCCAAACCCACGAGGCCGCTCCCATGTTTTTCACCTTCTCAGCTTCATGCCGCACGCGCGGATTCAGCCTCATCGAGCTGATGGTGGTGGTCGCCATCATGGCCATCCTGGCGGCGATCGCCATCCCCAACTACACCGCCTACGTTCAGCGCAGTCGCATCATCGACGCGACGAGCCGCCTCGCCGATTTCCGCGTGCGCATGGAACAGTTCTTCCTCGATAACCGCACCTATCTCGCGGGCGGCGGCGGCTGCGGACAGCCCGATATCGCGGCGGTCAATTCCTCCCCCTTCGGCATTGCATGCGCCGCCATCGATGCGCGCACGTACACCGTGACCGCAACGGGCCAGGCATCACAGAACATGAGCAATTTCAGCTATTCGATCGACCAGAACGGCGTGAAGCGCACCGTCAACCTGCCAAGTGGCTGGACGGGTAAAGGCACGGTTGGCTGCTGGGTCGTGCGCAAGGACGGTAGCTGCGTCTGACCATGACTTCCGCGATTTCCCGGCCGGGCGCAAGTCTCGGTTTCACGCTCATCGAGCTTCTCACCACGCTCACCATCTTCTGCGTGCTCGTGCTCACGGCGGTCCCGATGTACGGAACCTTCATCGCCAACAGTCAGATCCGCACCGCCACCGAGTCGATGCTGAGCGGGGTACGCCTGGCGCAGACCGAGGCCGTCAAGCGCAATGGCACGGTCGAGTTCGTGCTCGACCCGTCCAATGGGTGGACGGTGAACGACGTCACCGATCCCAATGCCCCCGTCGCGCTCAAGACCTCGAAGTTCATCGAGGGATCCAAGCAGACGACCATCACGCCTTCTAACGCCTTTCGCAAGGTGTCGTTCAGCGGGCTGGGTCGCATCGTCACCAAGAATCCGTCGGACGGCACGAGCCCGTTGACCCAGGTGGACGTCACCACCAGCGCCAGCATGAGCGGCACCCGAACGCTGCGTGTGGTGATTGGCAGCGCTTACGGCATCAAGGCCTGCGATCCGGCACTCAACGCAGCCGATCCGGCGGGCTGTCCCTGATCAGAGCCAAGACATGCACAAGATCCGACAAGCACCTTTGCACCAGCGCGGCAGCTTCATGCTCGAAGCGCTGATCGGCATCCTGATCTTTTCGTTCGGCGTGCTGGGCCTGGTCGGCCTGCAGGCGCAGTCGATGCGCCACGTCAGCGACGCGCAATATCGCGGCGAGGCGGTATATCTGGCCCATTCGCTGATCGCCAGCATGTGGGCGGATGACCAGAGCAAGCTCGCGGCCCTGTACCAGTCCGGCGGTGCTGGATACACCCGGTTTCGCGAGATGGTGAAGACGCTCCCCGGCGGGGCGGACAGCGTCAATGATCCGCAGGTGGTGGTTGCGCCAGGGCCGGCTGTGGGCAGCAGCCTCGTGACCGTGTCGGTCTTCTGGATTCTGCCGGGCGAGTCCACTGCCAACCAGCACAACTACACCACGCAGGCCGTGGTCGGGCTCAACTGATCATGCAAGCCACGACGCGCCGTCATCAGCTCCGCACCGGGGCACCGGGCCGCGGACGCGGCATGAGTCTCATCGAAATGATGATCGGGCTCGTGATCGGCCTCATCGCGACGGCAGTGATCCTGCAGACCTTCGCGGTCGCCGAAGGGTACAAGCGCAACACAACGAGTGCGGGCGATGCGCAGCAGAACGGACTCTTCTCGACGTTCACGCTCGCGCTCGAGATCGCCAACGCGGGAAATGCGATCGCCACGTCAGCCACGGATCTCTCCACCTGTCCCAACACCGGCGACATGGCGACGACTTTCCGACCGCTTCCGGTGCTCATCACGGACGGCGGCAACGCGAACACGCCGGATTCTTTCGTGGTGCATTACAGCACGTCGAACACGATCGTGTACCCGGCGCTTTTCATGACGGCCGCCCCGAAGGGATCGACGACCTATACCGTGCAAAGTCCCACCGGCTTTCGCATCGGCGACATGGTGATCGCGATCAGCGAGACGGGGCAATGCGAGTGGCAGAGAGTGTCCAACGTCAGCGCCGCGGACGCGAACGGCGTCGTCACCGTCACCGTATCCACGGCGTCCAAGCAGGCCTATTCCGCGTCCTCGACCCTGCTCACGATGGGACCGTGGGACCGCGTGCAACGCGTGCGCTATGACGTTGCAGATGCCGGCGGCGGCGCCTGCACCACGGCGTCCACCAACTGCGTGCTGCGCAGCACCGACCTCAATCCGCCGTCGCCCAATGCTGCCGCACCGATGGTGCCTCAGCCGATCGCGTCGAACATCGTGAACATGAAAGTGCAATACGGCATCGACAATACGGGAACCGGCATTCTCGGCACGTGGGTCGATGCGGCTGCCGCAGGTTGGAAACCCGCGGAACTGATGGCCGCTACGCTGCCGGTGATGAACCAGGTCAAGGCTATCCGCATCGGCATCATCGTGCGCAGCGCCCAGTTCGATCGCAATCACGTCGACAAGTTCGACTGGGTGCTCTTCGACTGCCCGACTCACGACAACGCCTGCCCTGGGCGGCTCTCCGGAAGTATCCCGGCCAACGCCAATGGCACGTACCGGTATCGCGCGTACGAGACCATCGTACCGCTTCGGAATCAGCTCTGGAACCGGCAGCTATGACCCCTGCCAGGTCCAACCCACGCCATCCGCGCCCTCGCGAATCCGGGATCGTTCTCATCATCGCCCTGGTCGTGATGGTTGCACTCAGCTTTGCCGGCGTTGCCCTCGTGCGTTCCGTCGAAACCACCACTGCCGTCGTCGGTAATCTGGCCTTCCGCCAAGCCGCGATTTCGCCGGCGAACCTCGCCGTGGAAACCGCCACCGCCGCGTTGTTCGTCGACGCAAGCAAGAACGGCGTGGCACTGATCACCGACAAGACGCAGGACATGCCCGCTCAGAACTATTTCGCGTCGCGCCAGGCCGGCGAGGACGTGCGCGGCGTGCCGCTGCAGTTGCAGAAGAAGCAGAATTACACGCTGCCGCGCGTGCTGTATGCCGACGCACAACAGTACTTCGAGGTGCGTTACATGATCGAGCGCTCGTGCTCGGCAGCAGGCCCCGCAACGCCCGGAAACTGCGACATGATGCCTCCCAAGCAGGGGGCCGGCACGACGGTGGGTGACACGGCGCCGCCGACGCTTCCGCAGATCGCCTTCTATCGCCTCACCGTGCGCGTCGACGGCCCGCAAAACACCACCGCATTCCTGCAGGCCATGCTGCGCTAGCAGCCGGGAGCCACCATGACACACAATTCTGTTGCCTCCCGCTGCCATCGCTGGCTCGCAGCCCTCCTGTCGTTCGTCATCGGCCTCGGACCGCTCGCCACGCCGAGCTATGCGGCGCTCACCGCGCTGGCCGACGAGCCGCTCAATGTGCGCAACGCGTCGAAGCCGAACATCGTGCTCACGATCGACGACTCGACGTCAATGC
>JALYXY010000133.1 GCA_030946875.1 Pseudomonadota bacterium
GTTGCAGCTCAAGGCCAGTGTCGAAGGGTGGGAAATCCAGACCGAAGAGCTGCGCGCCTCCAATGAAGAGCTGCAGGCGATGAACGAGGAGCTCTCGTCCGCGGCCGAAGAGCTGGAGACGCGCAACGAAGAGCTGCAATCGGTGGGTGAAGAGCTCACCACGGTCAATCAGGAGCTGAAGATCAAGATCGACGAGCTCCTGCAAACCAACAACGACATCCGCAACCTCATCAACTCCACAGAAATGGCGACGGTCTTCGTCGACCGCTCGTTGCGCATCAAGCTTTTCACCACCCGCGCCCGCGATCTCTTCACTCTCATTTCAACCGACGTGGGACGGCCGCTGGGGGACATCCGCACGCAGCTCGTAGGCACCGATCTCCTGGCAAACATTGAGGAGGTCCTCGACAAGCTGCAGTCGATCGAGCGCGAGGTGATGACCGAGAGTGGCCGCACGTACGTGATGAAGCTCGCCCCGTATCGCACCCTCGAGGACAGCATCGAGGGTGTGGTCATGACGTTTGTCGATCTGACCGACCGGCGCGCATGGCATCAGCAGCGCGAGCAGCTGCTCGAGGGCGAGCGCGCGGCGCGCATCACCGCCGAAGGGGCGACGCGTCTCAAGGACGAGTTCCTGACAACGCTCTCGCACGAGATGCGTACCCCGCTGTCGGTGATCACGAGCTGGAGCCAATTGCTCGAAAACAAGTTCGCCCACTTCGATCCGCAGCTGCGTCGGGGACTCTCGGTGATCGGAAACAGCGCCTTCTCACTCGCGCAGTTTATTTCCGATCTGCTCGACATGGCTCGCATGCAGACAGGCAAGCTCATGCTGGACCTTGCTCCGCTCGACGTGCGTGAGATCGCGTCGGGGGCGGTGCACTCGCTTCGGCCTGATGCCGAGCGCAAGAACATCAAGCTGACGTTCAGCTCCGAAGTCGACGCTGCCATGGTGCACGGGGATCGTACGCGCCTGCAGCAGGTGTTCTGGAACCTCATCGCGAACGCCATCAAGTTCACGCCGGACAAGGCGACTATCGACGTGACGCTGACGCCCACCAGCCGCGACTACGAGATCGCGGTGCGCGACTCCGGCGCCGGCATGGCGCCGGAGTTCCTGCCACGCGTGTTCCAGCGGTTCAGTCAGGCTGACGGATCGTCCTCGCGCAGGCACGCGGGGCTGGGACTCGGCCTTGCCATCGTGAAGGAGCTCGTCGAGCTGCACGGCGGCAGCGTTGCAGCCTCGAGCGCAGGGGTCGGCAAAGGCAGCACCTTCGTCGTGCATCTGCCGATCTGGGCACCGACGCTGGGCGCGATGGACGCATTCACGGACCTCGCGCACGATGCCGCAGCACTGCAGCGCGTGCGTGTGCTGGTGATCGATGATTCACCCGAGCTCCTCGAGTCGCTGACCCGCGAGCTCGAAACCTGCGGCGCGCATCCCACCGGATCGGGGTCGTCGTCCGATGCACTCGCGCTCATCGAAAGGCATCCTGAACGGTTCAATGTTCTGGTGGTGGACATCGGCATGCCGCACGTGGATGGGTACGAGTTCATCAGGCGGGTGCGCAAGGACCTGGGTATCGCGCCAGAGCGACTGCCCGCCATTGCCCTGACGGCGTTCTCGCGCGACGAGGACCGCCGTCGTGCGCTCGCCTCGGGCTTTCAGGCGCACGTCGTGAAGCCCTATCGTGTCACCGACCTCGTGCAAACGATCGCGAGCCTGGTCCAGGGCGGTGTCGAAGGTGCGGCCGCGCCTCTTACTGCAGCCGCTGCGCTTGAACGGCGCGCCAAGGCTTAGCGGCCTCGATGCCGAGCGCCGACGTTTGGCGCCTGGACTAGAGTGGATTGCCTTGCGCAGGTCGCGCGCTAACGGCGAGCGAGCGCACATGAGCCTGTCGTGAATGGCGACGCCGAATGCACCGCGGAGCATGCAAATGACCGATCTCTATGACAATCCCATGGGTCTCATGGGCTTCGAGTTCGTCGAGTTCGCTTCACCCGAGCCGAACGTCCTCGAGGCCATGTTCGAGCTCCTTGGGTTCAGCGAGGTCGCACGTCACCGCTCCAAGGACGTCGTGCTCTATCGGCAAGGCGAGATCAACTTCATCGTCAACCGGCAACCGAAAAGCGCCGCCTGGTACTTCGCGGCCGAGCACGGGCCTTGCGCGTGCGGGGTCGCCTTCCGGGTGCGCGATTCGCACAAGGCCTACGCGCGCGCACTCGAGCTCGGCGCGCAGCCGGTGGACATGCCGACGGGTCCCATGGAGCTGCGGTTACCGGCGATCCGGGGCATCGGCGGCGCACCGCTCTACCTGATCGATCGTTATCTGGACGGCAAGTCGATCTATGACATCGATTTCGAGTTCATCGAGGGAGTGCAGCGCCGGCCTCGAGGTCATGGTCTCACGCTCATCGACCACATGACTCACAACGTGTACCGCGGGCGCATGGCGTATTGGGCGGGCTTCTACGAGCGCATCTTCAACTTCCGCGAGCTGCGGTATTTCGACATCAAGGGCGAATACACGGGACTCACATCCCGGGCGATGACCGCTCCTGATGGCAAGATTCGCATTCCGCTCAACGAGGAGGCGTCGAAAACGACGGGTCAGATCGAGGAGTTCCTGATGAAGTTCAATGGCGAGGGCATCCAGCACATCGCGCTGCTGACCGACGATCTTGTCGCCTCGCTCGATGCCCTGCGCGCCGCGGGCGTGCCCATCATGGATGCACCGCCTGCGACGTACTACGAGATGCTCGACGAGCGCCTGCCCGGGCATGGCCAAGACGTGGCGGGGCTCAAGGCGCGCGGCATTCTCGTCGACGGCACCACCGAAAATGGTAAGCAGCGATTGCTCCTGCAGATTTTCTCGCGGCCGCTGTTCGGTCCCGTATTCTTCGAGTTCATCGAGCGCAAGGGGGACGATGGCTTCGGCGAAGGCAATTTCAAGGCGCTGTTCGAATCGATGGAGCGCGACCAGCTTCGACGCGGCGTGATCGAATCGACTACCGCCGCGCCATGATCGCGCGCAATCGAGTGGAAACCATCACCGCGTCTACCCGCTCGCCCGCGTAACGTACGACGCAGCCCGGCGCTCATCCGGCACCGCGCGTGCGATAGCGGTGCCCAAGCGCCTTCCACGACAGGCGCACGCGCACGCCGGCGCAGCGCAACGTCCAGGCCACGAAAGTGTTGCTGTTGGGCCCTGGCCACGCAAGATAACGCTGCGCGTGCGGATACCGGGTCCCCGCCTGCTCGAGCACCTCGGCGATCGCTCTCGCGTCGCGACCCGCCCATCGTTGCGCGATGCGCATGGGTCCCCCGCCGACGCCCTCGTCCGGGCGCTTCAGGTCGCAGTGGATGTGACCGACGCTCGATCCCCCCGCATCCTTGGTCTGCCAAACCTCCCAGCGTTTGCAGTGTTCGGCATCGAACACCACGAACCAGTAATGCACGGCGACGAGACCGAGCGGCGCCGGCAGGGTTGCGTAACGGAGCTCGACGATAGGCCATCGGGCCTGCGCATTCTGATTCTGATCGGCAAGGCGCATGCAGCGGTTACGCGGAGGCGGGATTATGCGTAGGATGCGCAGGGAGTTCCGCCATAAAACCACAATTCGCCAACAGCCACGAGGTACAGCAATGATCGTCACCCGTCTTGCGCGTTGTCTTGCTGTGGTTGCGGCATCCTTCCTTCTGACAGCGCCCGCGGCACTTGCGCAGCCGCGGCCGGTGCGCATCGGCAGCACGCTCGCGCTCACAGGCCCGCTGGCTGCCACGGCGCTCGTGCACAAGGTGGTGGGCGAGATCTATGTCGAGCAGCTCAACAAGCGCGGCGGACTTCTCGGCCGTCCGGTCGAATGGACCGTCAAGGACGACCAATCGAAGCCCGACCTCGCGCGCACGCTTTACGAGCAGCTCCTCACCTCGGACAAGGTGGATCTGCTCATGGGTCCTTATGCGACAGGCGCAATCCTCTCGGCCATGGCCGTTGCCCAGCGCTACAACAAGGTCCTCGTGCATCACACGTTCGGCATCCCCTCTCTCGCCAAGTACGACATGCATTTCCCGGCATGGTCGCTTGGCCCGGAGCCGCAGACGACCGTCCCCATCACGGTGCTGAATGCGCTCGCCGCATCCGGTAAGCCGCCGAAGACCATCGCGGTGGTGACGAGCAAATTTCCCTCGGTGCATTTCATGTCGCTCGGCGCACGCGAGGTGGCGAAGAAACGCGGACTCACCGAGGTGCTGTTCCTCGAATGGGACTTCGGCAATCTCGACTATGGCCCGATTGCCGCGCGGATCAAGGATGCCAAGCCCGATTTCCTGTGGGTGGGTGCCATCGGGCTGGAGGGCAATCAGCTGCTCGAAGCCATGAGCAAGGTCGCGTACACGCCGCAGGAGCATTTCTACATGTACCCCGCGCCGGGCCCGATGGCCAAGTCGCCGCTGGGGAAGAATGCTCTCTCCATGACGGTGTTCGAGGAGCATCCGCCCTTCGTCAATGCGCCGGGCGCGGCCGAGTTCATCAGCCTCTATCACGATCGCGCGGGCAAGGCTGGCATCCCCGACACCTCGGTCGAGGTGCAGGCCGCGGCCTCGTACACCGCGTGGCAGATTCTGGAGGCTGGCATCAAGGGCGCGAACAGCTTCGACGACAAGGCGATCGCGGCGTGGCTGAAGAAGAACGGGGCCGATACCATCCAGGGCCACCTCCGCTTCGATGGCCCGAGCAACTACGGCGATGACCTGATGCGCGTGAAGCAGGTACAGAACGGGCGTTGGATGACCGTCTATCCCAAGGAGTACGCGGCACCCGGCGCGACGCTGCAGGTGCAGTAGCAGTGCACGTGAGAAGAAATCCTCGGGTGTCACCACGGTGAGCTTTCCCAGCGCCACGCTGCTCGCACAGTCGGTGCTCTCGGGCGTCTTCATCGGCGCGATGTATGGCTTGCTCGGCCTCGGCGTCGGCCTTTCGTGGGGCCTGCTGCACATCATCAATCTTGCGCAATTCGGCTTTGCGTTCCTCGCCGCGTACCTGTGCTATCAGCTGGCGAGTGTGGGCGGTGTCGATCCCCTTCTCACCCTTGGCCTGGTGGTGCCTTTGTTCTTCGGCGCCGGCGTTGCAGTGCAGTGGCTGATCGAGCGCTTCAACGTTTCGCCTCTCAACTCGCTGCTCGCCACGTTCGGCATCACCGCGATCATCGAAGCGGGCATCCAGGCGGTGTGGACCGCTGACTTTCGCAAGCTCGAGTCGGTGTATGCCACGCAAAAGTTCGAGGTGGCAGGCCTCTACATTCCAGTACCGGAACTCTTGACGCTCGTGGCGGCGCTGGCGCTGTCCTTTGGCATCTGGGCCGCCATGCGTTACACCGATGTCGGCCGTGCCCTTCGCGCGCTGGCCCAGGATGCACCCATGGCGGCCGCATTCGGCATCAACCGGCGGGCGCATGCCATGCTGCTCGCCGGCATCTGCGGCGCGCTCGCAGGCATCGCGGGCGTGTGCCTCGCGCTGGGCTTCACGCTCACCCCGGCACAGATCTATGCCTGGATCGGCGTCGTGTTCGCCGCGGTGATGCTGGGCGGTCTCGGGTCGGCGTTGGGCCCGCTCGCGGCGGGCATCATCATCGGCGTGTCGGAGGCGATCACGATGGCGTTCGCCTCGCCGTCATGGGCCCCGATCGTGTCGTTCACGTTGCTCATCGTCCTGCTGATCCTGCGCCCGGCCAAAGCGTGAGGGTCGATCGTCCGCTCGTCGCGCTGCTCGCGTGCGGGCTCGCTCTGTTCGCGATCCCGTTTCTGGGACTGCCTGCCTTCTACGAGTCGTTCCTGTACCTGGTCCTGCACTGGATCACGCTCGCCACGTCGTGGAACATCCTGTCCGGTTACTCCGGCTATTTCTCATTCGGTCATGGCGCCTTTTATGGCGCGGGTGTCTACACGACGGCGGTGCTCGCGGGCAAGTACGACGTGCCCTTCGTCTACACATTGCCGGTCGCTGCGCTCGTGGCCGCAGCGTTGGGCGTGGCCCTCGGCGCGGTGGTGTTCCGGGTGCGCGGGGTGCGTGGCGAGCTCTTCGCGTTGCTCACGCTCGCGGTGACCTTCGTCCTTGCAACGATCGTGCTCAACACGCCGATCGATGGCGGGCCTGGAATCTACCTGTCCGCCGTCGCGGTCCCGAACCTCACACCGAGCCCATCGGGTGCTTTCTATGTGCTGATGCTGGCACTGGCGCTCGTCACCGTGCTCACCGCCCGCGGCGTCGCGCGCAGCCGACTCGGGCTCGGTCTTTTCGCTGTTCACGATGACGAGGATGCCGCCGAAGTCATGGGCGTTCCCACGTATCGATACAAACTGATGGCGCTTGCACTCGCCAGTGCATTCGCAGGGATGGCGGGCGGTATCCAGGCGGTGTTCGTATCGTATGTGACGGCCGGCAGCACGTTCAACATCACGGTGCCGTTGACGGTCGTGCTGATGAGCATCCTCGGCGGCACGCGCCAATGGGCCGGCCCGGCATTGGGCGCGACGGCCATCACGCTGCTCCTGTACGCCTCGACCGCCGCCGATCAACCCCTCGCCGGGAAAGCGTTGGTGGGAGCGATACTGGTCGCAGCGGTGCTGTTGCTGCCCGAGGGCATCCTCGGCCGCAGGCGGCGCAAACGATCGGTCGAGTCACGCAGCGGCAGAGCTGAAGCTCATCGTGCCGGCGCAGCTCGTGCAGCGGACGCAATCCCGATGTTGCAGCCGCAGCCTGCAACGGTCGCGCCATCGGCCGAGACGCGCGTGCTCGGTGCCGCAGCGCGCGCTCATTCGCCGCGTTCAACCCCAGCACCGGTGCTGTCGGTGCGTGACGCGCGCAAGGCCTTTCGTGGCGTGCATGCGCTGAACGGCGTCGACATGGACGTCCACGAAGGCGAGATCCTCGGCGTGCTGGGCCCCAATGGATCGGGCAAGTCGACCCTCATCAACCTCATCTCGGGGCATTACGCGAGCGACAGCGGCCGCATCCTTTTCGGGGGTACCGACATCGCACGCTGGCCCGCGCACCGCATCGCACGCGCAGGCATTGCGCGTACCTATCAGATACCGCGCCCGTTCGCGCATCTCACCGTGCGCCAGAACGTCACGCTCACCGGCGTTTTCGGCAAGGCGCGCCTGTCCCGCGCCGCTGCCGGCGCAGCCGCGCAGGAATGGCTCGACTTTGCCGGCCTCGGTGCGCGGGGTGAGGCGATTCCCGGAGAGCTCAACCTTCATCAGACCAAGTTTCTCGAGCTCGCGCGCGCACTCGCAGCCCGGCCGCGGCTCGTTTTGCTCGACGAGGTGCTATCGGGTCTCACGCCCACCGAGATCGACGAGGCCGTCGCATTGATCAGGCGCATCCGCGCAGCGGGCACGACAGTGGTGTTCGTCGAGCACGTCATGCGCGCGGTCACCGCGCTGTCGGATCGGATCGTCGTGCTCGACCAGGGCCGCGTGCTGGCGCACGGCAACGTCGCTGAAGTGATGGCGCGCGACGACGTCGCCGCGGCCTATCTCGGCACCGTGCATGCTTGAAGCGCGCGATCTGCGTGTCGACTACGGTGCCGCTCCCGCGCTGTGGAATGCCTCGATCACCATCGCCGCCGGTGAGCTCGTGTGCGTTCTGGGCCCCAATGGCGCGGGCAAGACGACGCTCATCAATGCTCTCGCCGGACTCCATCGGGTGCGTCATGGACACATCATCCTGGACGGGCGCGATATCGCGCGCGAACCCCCGCATCGGTTCTGCGCGCGGGGTATTGCGCTCGTGCCGGAAGGGCGGCGGCTCTTCGCGTCGATGACCGTGCGCGAGAACCTCGATATCGGGAGCTACCTTCCGGGTCCGCGCAAGGAGCGCGCGCGATCGCTCGAACGGGTGTGCGCGCTCTTTCCTGCGGTTCGCGACAAGCTCGACAGCATGGCGGGCTCGCTGTCGGGCGGACAGCAGCAGATGGTCGCGATCGGCCGCGCGCTGATGGCACGCCCTCGCCTCCTTCTGCTCGACGAACCGTCGCTCGGCCTTTCACCTGCGCTGGTGACGGTTCTCTTCCGGGCGATCAGCGAGGTGAATGCCGCCGGTACCGCCGTGCTGCTCGTCGAGCAGAACGTGGCCATGGCCCTCGACGTCGCGCACCGCGCTTACCTGCTCGAGGAGGGCCACGTCATTGCCGAGGGCACCGCCACGTCGATCATGGAACGGCCCGAGTTGCGGCGCGCCTATCTTGGCTTCGCGGGTGAGGCGCAAGCTGCGCCGGCGTCGTGAGTCGCACCGGCATTGACGCGGCGGGTGACCCCAGCGCCATGGCGCGCTGGCTATGGCAACAGCATCGCAGGCGCGCGCCGTTCCAGGCCATTCCCAACTTGGCCACATTGGCAAGTGCGTACGATGTTCAGGAGCACCTCGTCACTCTGCTGAGTCAGCACGGCCAGGGACGTATCGCCGGCTACAAGGTCGGTCTCACCAGCCCGCGCATGCAGAGTTTGTGCAACATTGATCATCCGATCGCCGGCGCGGTGTTGTCCAAACGCGTGCACCAAGCACCGGCGCGTGTGCACGCCGCCGCATTTGGACACCTCGGCATCGAATGCGAGCTTGCGCTGAAACTCGGTAGACGTGTACGCGGCGAGGTGACCCCCGAACGGCTGGGCGACAGCATCGAAGCCATCGCAGCGGCGTTCGAGCTCGTCGACGATCGCCGCGCGGATTACGCGCGGCTCGAGGTCAGAACGCTCGTCGCGGATAACAGCTGGAATGCCGGGATCGTGCTCGGTGCACCAGCACCCATGCGCAAGCTCACCGGATTGCGTGGCGCACTCGAGGTCGATGGTGCCGAGGTCGATGAAGGGAGCTCGAGCGATGTGCTCGGTGACCCGCTTGCAGCCGCCGCGTGGCTTGCACGCCATCTGGACGAGCGAGGCACCGCGCTCGAAGCCGGACAGTGGGTGATGACCGGAAGCATCGTGCCGACGCGTTTTGCAGGCGCCGGTGAGCGTTACCGGTTCTGTCTTGACTCTCTGCCGCCGGTGGAGCTTTTGGTGCAGTGACCGTTCAGCCCATGGGTGCAGTTCGTCACACCGTGGACGATGCGTCGGACGCATCGTTTGCAATCGCGCTCGCCCGCTCCCGGATCACTGCTGCCAGGCACGTCGGGCACAAGCACCTTGCCGTCGCAGCGGGCACCGGCAGGATCGGCGACAACTCGGCGCACCAGCAATGTGCAAGCCCTTGCGTGCCTCCGCAGACGAACGCTGCACCGCACTGCGAGCAGGGCTGCGCGACGGGAGCGGCATGCGCCGTGCGGGTCACGCTCACCGTCGCTTGACGTTGCGCGGTGCGCCATGGACACTGCGCCGCAGCCAACACGAGGAGGCGAACATGATCACCGTTTATGGGGCTCCACCCACACGTTCCATGCGTGTCGTATGGATGCTCGAGGAGATGGAATTAGAGTACCAGATCCATGCCGTGGACTTCGCGAAGCGCACCGAGGACGTCGAGTTCATCCAGGCGAGCCCGACCGGTTCCTTTCCGGGCTTTCGCGACGGCGACGTGTGTCTCATGGAGTCGTGTGCGATTCTCGAGTATCTCGGCGCGAAATACGGCCCGACGTCGCTCGTGCCGACCCTCAACGACGCTCAATATCCGCGGTATCTCTCGTTTCTGCATTTCGGTGAGGCATCACTGAGCGGTCCGCTCAATGTCACGATCGGAACGCGCTTCTTCGCGCCCGACGAGCACAAGCAGAACTGGGGCGCGCAGTTCGCCATCGACAACTTCATCAGAAAATCGGCGGCGATGCTCGAGCCGCTGCGTCGCGGGCCGTTCCTCGCCGGGGACACCTTCACCGCTGCCGACATCTCGTGCGGTTACGCACTGGGTCTCGCACATTTTCTGGGATTCGCCGAGCGGCTCGACCCCGCGCTGCGCGAATACCTGGGTCGCCTCGCTCAGCGTCCTGCGTATCGGGCGGCCAACGCGCACCAGCGCCCGACGCCCACGTAGCGCGCTCGATCCTGCCGGGCCGCCTGAACGGCTGCGCGCGCCCCCCCTGACTTCGGGCTGACCGGACCGCCCGGCGCCATACGGCGTCCACGTTCTGACCTCGCGGCTGATCACAGCGATCGCCGCAGCAGCCGCGCACACACGGCGAGCGAGCGGCCTGTGCTCCTCCCCTTTTGGGGCACGAATCTGGCTTAGTTGCCCATTCACGCGTGCACTTCATTGATTCCAGCCGCTCCGGCCGGGACGGTGAAACTTTTTCCGGTATTCATGACCGCCGGCGCCGTGATTTTGCAACGTCAGCCAAGGAGTCACTTTGTTCGCACACAACAAGCGATTGATGTACACCGTACGAGTATCGGAAACCAATCCGGTGCTCGCCAACCTCATGCTCGAGCAGTTTGGCGGGCCGCAGGGCGAGCTCGCTGCCGCCATGCGTTATTTCACGCAAGGTCTCGCCGAGGATGATGCGGGACGCAAGGACCTCCTGCTCGACATCGCGACGGAGGAGCTCTCCCACCTCGAGATCATCGGCACGATCGTGTGCATGCTCAACAAGGGCATGAAGGGCGCGATGGCCGAGGGCCTCGACGAGCAGGGCGAGATGTTCCGTCGGCTCAACCAGGGTGGCGACAGCCACGTCACCTCGCTGCTCTACGGTGGCGGCGCAGCGCTCACGAATTCGGGCGCACTGCCATGGCGCGCCGAGTACATCGACACCATCGGTGAGCCCACAGCGGATCTGCGCTCGAACATCGCCGCAGAGGCGCGCGCGAAGATCATCTACGAGCGGCTCATCAACACCACCGACGATCCGGGCGTGCGTGAAGCGCTGGGCTTCCTGATGACGCGCGAGATCGCTCACCAGAAGTCCTTTGAGAAGGCGCTGTATTCGATCGAGCCGAATTTCCCCCCCGGCAAGCTTCCGGGCATGCCCCAATACACGGACAAATACTTTGACATGTCGAACGGCAGCACTCCCACGAAAGGACCCTGGAACAACGGGCCGCAGTGGCAGTTCGTCGAGCATGACGAGGCGCAGACACCTGCCGACGGCCGTGACGGATCCGCCGCGGTGAAGCTCGACAAGGACGAGACCGTGCTCGGCGAAGCCTCCGCGCTACGACTCGCTTCCAATCTTCAGGACGATCCCACCACGGGCGCAGACCTCGGAGCAGGCCCCGGCGCCGGAGCTACGACGGGCGAGCAGGCCAACAGCGAGACGAGCGGTACCGAGCCGGAACGGACCCGCCCGGTCGATGGTGGCACGCGAGCGCGAAGCAGCAAGACCCCGCGCAAGAGCTGATCTGTCGTGTCACCTCTGAGCATCGCCGGTTCAGTGGCCGCCGCGCCGCCGAGCTGGCGGCGCTTTTTCACGTTCATGGGGCCGGCGATGCTCGTCAGCGT
>JALYXY010000158.1 GCA_030946875.1 Pseudomonadota bacterium
TCCTCGGCATCACCCGCCGCACGCCCGCCGGCATGGAGCTGCGCGTGCATCCCACGCTCATCCCCGAGCGACGCCTCATTGCGAATGTGGAAGGGGTGATGAACGCCGTGCTGGTCAAGGGCGACGCCGTCGGCGCGACGCTGTATTACGGCGCAGGCGCAGGCGCGGAGCCCACGGCAAGCGCGGTGATCGCGGATCTCGTCGACGTGACGCGCATGCACACGTCGGACCCGGAGCATCGGGTTCCGCATCTCGCGTTTCAGCCCGATCAGCTGTCGGCGACGCCCTTCCTGCCGATGGGCGAGGTCGTCACGAGCTATTACCTGCGCATGCGCGTGCTCGACCGTCCCGGCGTGCTCGCTGACATCACGCGCATCCTCGCCGATCGCGACATTTCGATCGAGGCGATGATCCAGAAGGAGCCTTCGGAAGGCGAGGATCAGACCGACATCATTCTGCTCACGCACCGCATCGCGGAGAAGAACGTCGACGACGCGATCGCGCGCATCGAGGCGCTGCAGACCGTGCGCGGCACGATCGTGCGCATCCGCCTCGAAGACCTCGCGTGACTGCCTCCGCATGATTGGAAATCTCTGATGTTCTACGTCTCGACGCGCGGTGCATGGCGGGAGCACCCCCAGCCGTTCTGCTCCATTCTTCTGGAAGGCCTGGCGCCCGACGGTGGCCTTGCCGTGCCCGAGGCGTATCCCGTCATCGCAGTCGCTGAGCTCGAAGAGATGCGCGGGCTCGGCTACGTCCAGCTCGCGCAGCGCATCCTGTGCCGCTACATCGGCGACATCCCGTCGCACGAGCTCGACGCCATCGTTGCGCGCACGTACACGCCGCAGGTATTCGGGAGCGAGGACATCACGCCGGTCAGCACGCTCGAGCCCGGGTTGCATCTCCTGCACGTGTCTAACGGGCCGACGCTCGCCTTCAAGGACATCGCGCTGCAGCTCCTCGGCAATCTCTTCGAGCACGTGCTCGAGCGCGAGGGTCGCGATCTGAACGTCCTCGGCGCGACATCCGGCGACACCGGCAGCTCGGCCGAATATGCCATGCGCGGAAAGCAGCACATCACCGTGTTCATGCTCTCGCCGCAGGGGCGCATGAGCGCCTTTCAGCAGGCGCAGATGTACGCGCTCGACGACCCCAACATCCACAACATCGCCATCCGTGGCGTGTTCGACGACTGCCAGGATATCGTCAAGGCGGTCAGCAGCGATGCCGCGTTCAAGCGGCACTGGCGCATCGGCACGGTCAACTCCATCAACTGGGCGCGCGTCGCGGCGCAGGTCGTGTATTACTTCAAGGGCTACTTCGCGGTAGCCGCGAGCGTCGGAGCGCCCGTCGACTTTGCGGTGCCGAGCGGCAATTTCGGCAACATTCTGGCGGGCCACGTCGCGAAGTGTATGGGGCTGCCGATTCGGCGCCTGGTGCTCGCGAGCAACGAGAACGATGTGCTGGACGAATTCTTTCGCACGGGACGCTACCGTCCGCGCAGCACCGCCGAGACGCACGCCACCTCGAGTCCGTCGATGGACATCTCGAAGGCATCGAACTTCGAGCGCTACGTGTTCGACATGACCGATCGCCGGCCCGACCTCGTGCAGGGCCTGTGGCAGGAGCTTGCGACGACCGGCGAGTTCGACCTTTCGCGCACCGAAGCGTGGACACGCGTCAACGCATCGGGCCTGGTGTCGGGTGTCAGCCGGCACGCCGACCGTGTGTCGACCATCCGCGATTGCTCGAGGCGATACGGCACCGTGATCGATCCGCACACGGCCGACGGCGTCAAGGTCGCACGCGAATACCGCGACGCCGCCGTGCCGATGGTGTGCATCGAAACCGCGCTTCCCGCCAAGTTCGCCGGCACCATTCGCCAGGCGCTCGGACATGACCCTCTGCGCCCCGCCGAATTCGACGGCCTCGAAACGCGACCGCAGCGTTTCACCGAGCTTGCCGCCGATGTCGAGCAGGTCAAGGCGTTCATTGCCTCGGAAGGGCGGCCCGCCCGCCCGCAGCAGCATCACCCCTGATGCAGCAGCCGAGTTAACGCAGCCTATCTTCACCCGCATGCGCCATCAACTCGCCCAGCTTCGAACCAATCTCGCCGCCGGCGCGCGCGTCGCATTCCTGTTGCGGGTCGACCGGCTTCTGTTCCGGTTCGGCCTGCCGCAGTTGCTGATGCTCTTCGTGCTGTCGGCGGTGCTCGACTTCGGCAACGACTGGCTGCGCTACGGCCCCGACGCCTATTTCTCGATCTTCGGCGCGGGCAGCGAGATGTTTTCCGCGGGTTTGATGCTGCTGCTCATTGCCGTGCTCGCGCTCGCGTTTCGGCGGCACGATCTGGCGGTGGCGCTGCCGGTGATCGTGCTCGCGTCACTGCCGTTCGTCCAGCTCCTGCACATGCTGCAGGACGTTGCGAACCGCTGGTTTCCCGCAGCCGTGCGCATCGTCGGCGACCTCGATCTCCTCTTCACCACCTGGCTCGTGATCGTGCTGATCCGGTGTGTCGCGGTTGGACTCGGAACCCCGCGCACGCGACAGTGGGGTCGACCGATCCTCGGGGGTCTGCTGCTTGCAACGCCGCTCTGGATCGCGTCGACGCTGGCTCCCAACGAGCCGTGGTGGAAGCAACCCGCCGTGCACGCCGGCGCCGATCCGCGCTACCCCAATCCCGCATCCGAGCCCGTGCTCGCCGCACAGGCCGCGCTGCTCGACAGCGCGCTGTCGGAGCTCGAGGACGAGCGGCCCGACACTACCGATCTGTACTTCGTCGCCTTCGGGGGCTACGCCACGGAAGATGTCTTCCGCAAGGACGTCGAGAAGGCGCAGCACATCATGGACCAACGCTGGGATACGGCAGGCAGGTCGATCGTGCTCGTCAACAATCCGCGCACGCTGCTCGAACGTCCCATGGCGACCGTGACGAACCTGCGTGAAACGCTGAGCGAGATCGCCGGTGCGATGAACACCGAAGAAGACGTGGTGATGATCTACATCGCGAGCCATGGCGCCCCGCAGGAGATCGCCGTCACCCTGCCGCCACTCGAGCTCGATGCGATCACACCGCCCGTGCTGCGGAAGCTGCTCGACGACTCCGGCATCACGTGGCGCATCGTGATCGTGTCGGCATGTTTCGGCGGCAGCTTCATTCCGGCCCTGCAGGACGATCACACGATGGTCATCACGGCCGCTCAGGCTGACCGCAGCTCCTTCGGCTGCGGCTTTCGCAGCGAGGGCACGTACTTTGGCGAGGCATTCTTCGACCAGGGGCTCGCCAAGAGCGATTCGATCACCGCCGCGTTCGATGTCGCACGCAAGCGCATCACCGAGCGCGAAGCGGAGGAGGGCGTCTCACCGCCTTCGAATCCGCAGATCTACATCGGTGGAGCGATGCGTGAGAAGCTCAAGGACCTGCAGCGCGGCGCCAGCGGCAAGGGTCCGCGGCAGATGGTGTGCGATCGCTGCAACGATTTGACGCGCGCTCGCGTGAGCCCGCAGAATGCCCCGCAGCCGCTTTCGCAATCCTGATCACTCAACGAGGAGACATTCCATGCGTCGCTATCCACTGTGGCTTGCAGCGGTGCTCGCCAGCGTGCTGCTCGTTGCTCTGCCTTCGTTCGCGCAGACGCTCGAAAAGCCGAAGATTGCGATCGGCGTCGGCGGCAAGTCGCTCTTCTATTACCTGCCGCTGACCATCGCCGAGCGCCAGGGCTACTTCAAGGCCGAAGGGCTTGACGTGGAGATCCTCGATTTCCCGGGCGGCGCGCGCGCCTTGCAGGCCCTTCTGGGCGGCAGCGTCGATGTCGTGTCGGGCGCGTACGAGCACACCATCTCGCAGCAGGCCAAGGGTCAGAACATTGAAGCGCTGATCATGCAGGGCAAGTACTCGGCGATCGTGCTCGCCATGCCCAAGGCCAAGGCGGCGACCTACAAGTCACCCAAGGATCTCAAGGGCATGAAGATCGGCGTCACCGCTCCAGGGTCGTCGACCAACATGTTCGTGAACATCCTGCTCGCCAAGGACGGCCTGCCGCCCGACAGTGTCTCGATCATCGGCTCGGGTACCGGTGGCGGGGCGGTCGCGATCATGCAACGCGGCGAGATCGATGCGATGGCGAATCTCGATCCGGTGATCGCGCAGCTCGAATCGACCGGCAACTTCGTCGCGGTGGTCGACACGCGCACGGCAAAAGGCATGCAGGAAGTCTACGGGGGCGCCTACGCGGCAGGATGCATCTACGTGCCGAGCGACTTCACGCGCAAGTATCCCAACACTTCGCAGGCGATCGTCAATGCGCTCATGCGTGCGCTGCGCTTCATCCAGACCTCGACCCCCGACCAGATCGTCGCGGCGGTGCCTCCGGAGTACTACACCGACCGCAACGTCTATCGCGCGTCGCTCGAAAAGAACCTCGAGACGTACCGTCACGACGGCTCGATTCCGCTCGATGCGCAGCGCAATGTCGAGCGTGATCTCCTTTCCTTCGATCCGACGATGAAGGGGGCGAAGATCGATCTGGCGCGCACCGTCAACATGAGCTTCCAGCAGAAGGCGGCGCAGCGGTTCAGGTAGCCGTGGCGAGCGCTTTACCGCGCGAGAGTGCGCTCGCGCTCGATCGCATCACCTGCACCTTCGCCGGTCGCGAGCCGGGCACGGCCTACACCGCCGTGCACGAAGCAACGCTCCACGTCGCGGACGGCGAGTTCGTGTCGGTGGTCGGGCCCACGGGTTGTGGCAAGTCGACGCTGCTGAATGTCGCCGCCGGGCTCCTCCCGCCCTCCTCAGGCGAGGTGCGCGTGTTCGGCCGCGAGCTGACCGGCGTCAACGCGCAGGCCGGCTACATGTTTCAGGGGGATGCGCTGATGCCATGGCGCAGCGCCCTTGCCAACGTGCGCGCCGGGCTCGAGTTTCGCGGCGTGACGCGCACGGAAGGTGATCGGCGCGCCCAGGAATGGCTGCAGCGTGTGGGTCTGCGCGGATTTCACGATCGCTTCCCGCATCAGCTCTCGGGTGGCATGCGCAAGCGCGTGGCCCTCGCGCAGATGCTCATCCTCGACCCCAAGATCATGCTCATGGACGAGCCATTCTCCGCGCTCGACGTGCAGACCCGCCAGCTCATGGAGAACGAGCTACTCGAGCTCTGGGCATCCAATCGCAAGTCGGTGCTGTTCATCACGCATGACCTCGAGGAAGCCATCGCGCTGTCCGACCGCGTGGTGGTGCTTTCGGCTGGGCCAGCTACCGCCCCCATCGGCGAGTTCGACATCGATCTTCCGCGTCCGCGCGACGTGGCGGAGATTCGCATGAGCCCGCGCTTCGTGCAGATCCACGAGGACATCTGGCGGGTGATGAAAGACGAAGTGCTCAAGGGCTATGCGCAAAGCCAGCAATGAGCGTGGCATGAGTCACAAGGCCGCGCGGCGAACCGTTTCGCGCTGGCGGCTCGGTGCGTATCATCTCTTGCTGTTGCTGCTCGTGTTCGCGACCTGGTACTTCATGACGGAGCCCGGCCTGGTGTCGGACGAATTCGCGAAGAAGGCCGCCTTCTTCTTCGGTCGACCCTTGAAGGTGCTGGTGGTGATCTGGGAGTGGTTCACCGGCGGCAAGATCTACGTGCATCTCGCGTACACGCTGTGGGAGACGCTGCTTGCGTTCGCGGTGGGGAGCGTGCTCGGGTTGCTCGTCGGCTTGTGGCTCGCGCTGTCGCCTCTCGCTTCGGCGCTTGCCGACCCCTACATCAAGGCGATGAACGCCATGCCGCGCGTAATCCTGGCGCCGATCTTCGCGGTGTGGTTCGGGCTGGGCGTCACTTCGAAGGTCGCGCTGGGGGTCACACTCGTGTTCTTCATCGTCTTCTTCAACGTGTATCAGGGCGTGAAGGAAGTGAGCCCGGTGGTGCTTGCCAACGCGCGCATGCTGGGTGCCAGCTCGCGGCAGCTCTTGCGACACATCTATCTTCCGTCCGCAACGTCGTGGGTGTTTTCCAGCCTGCACACGTCCGTAGGCATGGCCTTCGTCGGCGCCGTCGTCGGCGAATATCTCGGGTCGGCGAAGGGTGTCGGCTATCTCATCCTGCAGGCCGAAGGCGTGTTCGACATCAACACGGTGTTCGCGGGCATCGTGGTGCTCACCGCGTTCGCGCTGTTGCTCGATTACGTGGTGACCCACGCCGAAGCAAAGCTGTTGGTGTGGCGGCCGAGGCAGGCGGAGACGCAGCCGCTCTAGCTTCGTAAAGCTTTCAACCCAACCGCGTCGCCACGCCTACTGACGCGAGCAGAAGCCAAGAATCACCGCGGCGTCGG
>JALYXY010000167.1 GCA_030946875.1 Pseudomonadota bacterium
CCGCTGACCCATTCCTCGACGCTGGTTGACGAGGACAGCAGCGACGACATGGCTTCGTTACTCACCGTGTCCCAGGTGCCATCGGTGCAGAGCAGAAACGCGTCTCCATCCCTCAAGGCAATCGGCGCTCCCGCAACAGGTCGGGTGTCCCCTTCGGCGCCCACTGCAGCGTAAAGCGTCGTCCGATCCACTTTCGCCCCCGAAGAGGTCGTACCGAGCAAGCCAGCGTCAGCGAGGCTCTGCACCACGCTGTGGTCTTTCGTAAGTTGCACTGCCGAACCTTCGCGGAAGAACAGGATGCGGCTGTCTCCCAGATGCGCACACTGCGCGAGCCGACTGTGTGGATCGAGGCAAAGCAGTGCGACGGTCGAACTCATCTCCCGCAACAGATTGTCCTGGGACTGACGCTTGCCGACCGCGAGACTCGCCGCGTCAATTGCGCCGATCAATGCGTCGGTGTCCCACTGCGGCACGGCGGCCAGGTACAGCAACGCAGCGTCGACGAGCAACTTGGAAGCGATTCCGCCACCCCGGTGTCCGCCAGCGCCGTCGGCCACAATGACGCACCGCCCGGCCATCAGCTCAGCGTCGCCGTATGCATCTTGGTTGTACTGCCGGCCGCCGGCGTCACTGATCGCGAAAGTGGTGATGTGCATCGCGGGCTACTCTTTCCGTCTGCCGAGACGAACCTCTTCCTCGTAAGCGCGCGTGAATGCCTCACCAAAGAGCAATTCGGCCTCCTCTTGCGCTTTGGCCCGCAGCGCCTTGTAGCGTTGTTCGAACAGCCTCCACAATTTGACCTGCCGGGCGCCCGGCAGCAGGCCATCCAAAGCACCGTTACTGACGACCCCGCTTTCCAGAGAGGCCGGGTCGAACTCGTTGAGCAACTGGGCCATCGCAGCTCGCATGCCCGCAATCACCCCGAGCTCATGGGCCTGCAGGTCTTCGAACACTTCCTGCATTGAAGCCGCCGTCGGTTTGAAGCCAGGCATGTTGGGGCCCAGCATCTGCATGATCGCGGCCTCTGGCGTCGGCAGGAACTTGAGGGGGTTGTTGCCCTTCGGCACGATGATGGTGACTTCGGCGCGCATCTCGTGCTTGGTGATCTGCCGTGCTGCGACGAGCTGCATCGCGCCGGCGATGGCATGGTAGACGAGCGTGCCGATCATCTCCATGACTGCAGGCGTCAGCGTTACGGCCAGGCCTTCAACGCGTGCGCCTTGCAAAAATGCGTTCAGCAGCTGCGTCGTGTCGTCCGATGTCGCCGTTATTAGTGGTTGCGTTCCGGCCCGCGGGGCGAACGGCCCCGGCTCGGCGAGCGCCTTTGCGACGCCGTGTGGTGCCGGAGAAGGCATAGCCGCAGCTTGGGATGCGAGCTCATCTGCACCCCGAGACTTTTGCGCCGGGTTGGCTCGCGGATGGGATTCGACTGACGGAGGCGCTGGGGCAATGAGTGGGGCTGGCGCGGTGACTGGCGCGGCTGGCCGCTGAGGAGCTGCGCTGCCGCTCCAGCCTGCACCACCTTTCAACATCGGCTCAGGGACCACTACGGCATCGGCGCGGGGTGGCGCGCCCGTGGCAGAGATGATCCGCGGCGGACGGAAGTAGCTGCCCAGTTCGGGCAGCTGGTCAGGCATCGCCTCCCCGGTTTCCGCCTTCGGTGCTGAAGCTACGAGACCGCCTTCATCTCCACCGAACAGGCCGAGCGGATCCACCGATTGAATCGGGTCGAACATGCTCGGAGGCCCACCGTGCAATGAATCGCGCTGATCGACGGCGGCGGGCACGAACTCCACGAGCTCGTTGTGCTGAGGATCATGGGCAATGGAATCGATTTCGTTGGCGGATGAGCTGATGCCACGCAGCGGATCATCCGTATTGCGTGTCATGCTGGAGGGCAAAGCAAACGGATCGAAGTCCTCCGGAATTGTCCACGAACAGGCCATCTGCGTAGCGTCGCCCGCGCCAGCGGCTGTTCCGGAATTGGTCGATGGTGCCGCGCCCACGAGGTCAGAAAAGGGATTGCTTGCTGATGCATCGAGGCTCGATGGCGGCGCGCCGAGCAGGTCGGAAAACGGGTTGCTTGCTGATGCATCGACGTTCGAAGGCGCCGAACCAGCGAGGCCGGAAAGTGGGCTGCTTGCTGATGCATCGAGCTTCGATGGTGCCGCCCCAGCGAGGTCCGAAAATGGATTGCTTGCTGATGTTTCGAGCTTCGATGGCGCCGCGCCCAGCAGGTCGGAAAATGGATTGCTTGGTGACGGATCGACCTTCGATGGTGCCGCGCCAGCGAGGTCCGAAAATGGATTGCTTGCTAATGTTTCAAACGCGGCATGCGTAGGTGACTTGACACTCGGCGTATCGAGCAGCGCGGCCACCGGCGGAGGATTGCCGATCGACTGCGCGCTTCCAGCCGGTACGCTGGGAGCCGCACCAGGCACCTGCATCAAGTCGGCGAACGGGTTTGCTGCTGTTGCGGGCGCACCTCCGAGAACCAGGAGCGGATCCAAAGGGCCGCCTGTGATCGGCGCCGCCCCGGGCATCGGTGCGGACGGCATCGGTGCGGACGGCGTCGGCGCATCGACTGCTCGCGGCGGAGCGTTCTGCACAACGCTCTCGCGCACGCCGAGCACATACAAACCGATTCGCAGCTGATCGCCAGGTGCAATAGGCTGTTCGCTGTTCGGCTCGACCTCGACCTCATTCACGAACATGGGATTTCCAGCCGATACGTTGGCGAGGAAATAGCCGCCTGCGCGAAAGCGCACGCGCGCCTGCTGACGCGAAACGTGCCGCGCGGGATCGGGTAGCACCAACTGGTTGTCGGTGCCCCGGCCCAGCATGCCTCCTTCGGGCCCGAAGGACGCCTTGAGTTCCGCTGGTAGAGAGCGGCCGTTGTAGCTTGCGACGAAAATTTCGATCATGTGGAGCGTGGCAGTCGAGCTGCAATCGTACACCGCAGCACGGGCGCCGGTCTTGCATACCCGGCCCCGTACAGGGGCGCCCTACTTTCTCCGGTGTGTGGCCAACACGGCGGTGAGCGATCCACGGGCGTGAATCGCCGAAAGCGCGTACGTGGAGTACTGTTCCACCTTGTGTGCATAACCGTAGAACGGCCTAACCTCAAACCTGATCACCTGCTTGCACGAACTTCAGCGACACAAGCCACCTCGTGACCGATTCAAACCCGACGGCGACAGGCACTCCAGCGGGCGCGATAGCGCGGTTCGGAAATGCGCTGGCTGCCGGTACGCGCCTGAACGAGTTCGAAATCACGCGGCTGATCGGCGAAGGCGGCTTCAGCCTGGTGTACCTCGCCTTCGATCACACACTCCACCGCCCGGTCGCCGTCAAGGAGTACATCCCGAGCGGACTGGCATGGCGACAGGCCGACAACACCGTGGTGCTTCATTCCTCGCACCACGAGCAAACGTTCGAGGCCGGTCTTCGAAGCTTCATCAACGAAGCGCGCCTGCTGGCGCAGTTCGACCACCCTGCGCTCGTGAAGGTGTACCGGTTCTGGGAGGGCAACGGCACCGCCTACCTGGCGATGCCCTTCTACGAGGGGCGCACGCTCAAGGAAATTCTCAAGGAGCAGCCCGCGCTGGCCAATGAAGCGTGGCTGAAGGAGCTCATCGCCCCGATCCTCGATGCGCTCCAGCTCCTGCATGCACACGACTGTTTCCACCGCGACATCGCGCCGGACAATATCCAGGTGCTCGCGAGCGGGGCTCCTCTGCTGCTCGACTTCGGAGCCGCGCGGCGAACCATAGGTGACATGACGCAGGCGTTTACGGTGATCCTGAAGCCGGGGTATGCGCCCATCGAGCAATACGCGGACGCAGGAGATGTGAAGCAAGGCCCATGGACGGACGTGTACGCGTTGGCCGCCGTTCTCTACGCGGCTGTGACCGGCCGGCCTCCGCCGACGTCGCTGGCGCGAATCATCAAGGATCCGTTGCAGCCTTTGTCGGCGCACAGTCCGCCGGGCTTCAGCGTGGAATTCCTGGCTGGCATCGACCGCGGCTTGGCCGTACGTCCAGAAGCTCGCCCGCAGTCGGTTCGCGAGTTCGCGCAGGCGCTCGGCATCACGACGCAAACCGATCAAGCAAGCGGTTCGGTTGTTTACGAATCGACACAAGCCAATGTGCTCCGGGACAATCCATCTGTCGACCAACGCGAGGCCGAGCAAGCCGCGGCGCCGCGCACTGGATCGAGCCGGACACTGGAGGCGTCCGACGACTCGACCGTTCTGCAGCCTTCGGCGAAGCACCAGCGTTCGATTGCGCCCGCGGCCGCAACCACGCAGAATCCTCTACCCGTTTCGGAAGCCGCTCGGCACACGGAGCACTCGCGAGGCTCAACGTTGCGATGGGCCATGGCGCTCGGGGGCGCGCTGGTTGTTGTTTCGCTCGTGTCGGCGGTCTATATTGGTCGCCAGCCGAAGGAGGACGCGGGGAGCGCCACGTCAGCTGGAGCCACTTCCAGCGCCGACGATCGTTCCGGGTTGAAGCCGGCCGAGCCGCCTGCCAATGCAAACACCACCCCGCCTCGCACGGAAGGAATGCCGATGCCCGACAGTACGCCGGCGATTCACGGCGAAGCCGTTGCCGCTCCGGCGAGCGACCAACGGGCACGTGGGGGAAACGCCAGGGTCGACTCGGACCGACAGCAACCGCAGAACAGTACTGCTGGCGAACACGCGCAGCCGCCACGGCGACCCGATGTGTCCTCCACTGCGCAAGACGAGCCACAGCCCCGTCCACAGCAGGCGAAGGGGCGGCCCATCAAGTCGCCGGTCGTTGCAGTCAAGCGTCAGGCAAGTGATTCCGAGAAGCGAGGGTCCGCAACTGCACCTTCGGTTCGGCCGGAGCACCAGGCACGTTGCCAGGCATTGCTGGAGCGCGCGCAACTGGGCGAGCTATCCAGGCAAGACCAGTTGTTCATGGAAAGGGAGTGCAAACTGTGAAACGAAATCTGAGAATGGCTGCAAAATCGATCGTTTGCTCATTGGCGGTCGCGTTCTTGACCTCGTGCGCCGCGCCACCCTCCATGCGCGATGCACAAACGACGAACGTCCAGCCCACGGCGCCCGCTTCGACCGCGCGGGCAGCGACACCGCCGCCTTCGATGCCGGGCTCCGGTTCCGGAGCCGCTCCGACACCCGCGGCACCACCGGCGCCCAGTGCGCCGGCGGTTGCCGCAGCGCCACCCGCGCCGCCGCCCATCATGCCGTTCGACGAGGCCGTTCAGTTTGCCGCCAATAGCCTTTTCGCAAGCCCCAACGTGGCCAAATTCGCGGGCGCACGCGACCGTTACCCCCTGGTGATCGATCCGCTCGTCGACGGAAATTCGGGCGTGCAATCCGTCGCCACGCGGACGATGGAATCGCGGATCTCGCAACTCGTCCAGAGCAAATACCCAAAGTACGACTTGCAGCCATTCACGTCAGCAAACCTCGTACGCGCGCCCCTTGTGTTCATCGGCACTTTCACTGCGGTCGACAAGGAAGGCAAGAACGTCGGTGATCGCGATTGGTACCGCGTATGCCTCGCGCTGCTCGACTTGCGAACCGGGATGATCGTCGCGAAAGGATTTGCAAGGGCAGCAAAGGAAGGCGTCGACCCCACGCCGCTGCAGGTTTTCCTCGACATGCCGGCGTGGGCACCCGACCCTACGACGCAAGGCTACGTCACGTCGTGCCAAGGACCCGTCGCGGGTGACCCGATCAAGCCGGCGTATCTCGACCGCATCTATGCCGCCGCGCAGATCGACGAGGCGTTCAAGGCGTATGACGCAGGTCGGTATGAGGACGCGCTAGATATCCTGAAGGGTGTGCAGCGCACGCCCGCAGGCAATCAGCTCCGCGTCTACAACGGCATCTATGTGGCGAGCAACAAGCTTGGTCGGCGCCGGGAAGCTGAAGAGGCGTTCGCGCGCGTCGTCGATTTTGGGTTTGCGCAGAAACGACTCGGGGTCAATCTGCTCTTTCAGCCAGCGACGACGGTCTTCTTGCCCGACCCGCGAGTCAGCGCGGCATATCCGTCATGGCTGAAGACGATTGCCAGGAAAGCAACCGGCGCGAACACCTGCATCGAGGTGTCAGGGCATACCAGCCGGACGGGATCGGAGCCGATCAACGACCGCCTCTCGCTCGCGCGCGCCGATTACGTACGGACGCTGCTCGTTAAGGACGCACCCGCCCTCAAGCAACGCACCAAAGCGGTTGGAAAGGGCTGGCGAGAGAACCTGAGTGGCATTGGCACGGATGACCGGCGTGACGCACTTGACCGGCGCGTAGAGTTCAAGCCGGGGGAGTGTTGAACTAGCATCGACCGGCTGCCGATCTCGGTGAACTGCTTCACGTGACCTCGCATATGCAGCCGATGCAGGTCGAACGCCGCGGGGAGCGCGCGAGCGGCGGCTCGGTAACTGCGACCGTCGTATTGACGCTTTTAGGCAGAAAGGTGCAGCTTCAGATCGAGGTTCCCACGGGTCCAACGCGGCCCCTGGAGCTGATGCCGCTGTTCCAGTCCCTGACCGACACATTCGTGCAGATCGGGGTAAAGAAAGCCGAGGCAGAAGGTGCTTCGATCTCCTGCAAAAAGGGGTGTGGCGCCTGCTGCAGCCAACTCGTTCCGATTTCGCAGGTCGAGGTGGAGTCTCTCAAACGTCTTGTCGCTGGGTTGCCAGAGCGCCGCAGAACAGAGATTGTCGAACGCTTCGAGCACGCGCTGCGACAGCTGGATGCGGCCGGCCTGCTGGGCCCCCTGCGGGCTCCGGAAACGGTGCCCAAAGAAGAAATCCAACAGCTTGGAATCGCGTACTTCGCGCAAGCGATACCCTGCCCGTTTCTCGAGCAAGGTTCGTGTTCAATCCACGAAGCGCGTCCGCTGGCGTGCCGTGAATACCTGGTCACTTCTCCGGCCATCAACTGCGCAAGCCCGACGGCAGAGACCGTTCGCATGGTCCAGCTGCCGGCGAAAATGTCTCGGGCCGTGCGACATCTGGATGGCACGGCTCATTCGAGCTGGATCCCGATGATTCTCGCCCTGGAACCCTGCTCGGAGCTGACCGAAGGAGCAGTCAAGCCCGGCACGGCAGTCGTCGCATCATTGTTCGAAAGCATCACAGGTAAAGCGATTCCGTACTACGAACGTCGGCAGAGATTTGAGCCTTAGCATAAACCGAGGCGAGTGGCCGATTTTGTTGCCGTCAGTGGCGTGATCCACAATACGAAACGCTAGTGCTCGCCTCGCGATTTCATAGGAACGCGAGGCAGCTGCATTCGACGCTGCTTCGAGCGGCTAAACAGCAAGATGATTGGGAGGGACATCGATGGTCACAACAGTGCACGTAAACGTTAGCGCGGGCCCTTCAAAGTGGACTAAAGCCTGTCAAGACGCGGTAACCAAACTCAACGTTTTGTTCAATCGCAGTCATATCAACGTCGCGCTCTCCATGAGTGGCGGCTCAGGTTTGACCATCGCTGTCATCACCGACCCAAGCATCCAGGGAAGTGCCGTGCATGGCCGGACCAGTTCCGAGTTCAGTGACTCGGGCAAGATGTTGCGAGCCCAAGTCCGCCTGCCCGCCACGGTAACGATCAACACGCCGACAGGGATACGCGACGCCGGACCCGGCATCCTCGAGGTCATCGCCGCGCACGAGTTCGTCCACGCACTTGGGCATAACACCCACAACTCGCTATTGATGGCTCAAACCATGTCGAAGGTTATGGGCGACAGTGCCGCCCAAGACAAGTTGAAGGCCGGAACTGTGGAGATGCCCCCGCTCAAGTTATCAGCTGCAACGATCACGGCACTCCAGACGATCTGGACTTGAAGAAAGCCGCGACGAGTGGCAGGTCGGGGGTGCTCAACCGCTCACTGAGGAACCTCCAGGCTTACCCAGTACGTATCGGCATCGGCGCTCGTGTTCTGCCGGTTAGCATCGCGGGCGTTCGCGACGCCCGAATCGGGCCCTTTTGCCTAACCCCGCCATGCACTGCTTGACCAAGAAAGCATCACCTATTTCATGACACGCCTCATCCTGCTCGGTGGGTTTCTGGGGTCCGGCAAGACAACTACTTTGCTGCGCCTTGGACGCAAACTTGCCCTTGATGGCAAACGGGTTGGAGTGATCGCCAATGACCAGGGCCATGAACTCGTTGATACCGAGCTGTTCAAAGCCTCGGGCTTTTTGACGCGCGAAGTACGCGGCGGGTGTTTTTGTTGCCGCTTGGACGACTTCATTGCACAGGCCGAAGCACTCACGACCGAGCAGGCGCCGGACTTCCTTCTAGCCGAGCCCGTGGGCAGTTGCACCGACCTTGTCGCGACAGTCCTGCGTCCGCTGAGGAACCTATATCCCGCTCGCTTCGAGATTAGTCCCTTTGCTGTTCTAATCGATCCTTTGCGCGCCAGGAACGTGCTTGCAAACGACGGCAATGCCTCCTTTGCCGAGAAGGTAACCTACATCTACAAGCTGCAGCAGATGGAAGCGGATGCAATCGCAATCAACAAGACCGATCTGCTGACTCCATCAGAGCTCGCAACCCTTCGAGAGTTGCTCAAGACTCGGTTCCCGCAGAAACAAGTCTTGGAATTGTCATCCCTCCGTGGAGCGGGGTTCGACAGTTTCGTCGGCTGGTTGCTTGATTCTGCGGAGGGAGGGCTCCTTGCC
>JALYXY010000230.1 GCA_030946875.1 Pseudomonadota bacterium
CGACGCGAAGCTCAGGGTGCAGATGCGTTTCGAGATCCAGAAGCTACATCGACGCCTGCGCACCACCAGCCTGTATGTCACGCACGAACATGGCAGCGCTGTTCGTGATTATGTTCATCTACGGCTGGAACCAGTACCTGTGGCCGCTTCTGATCACAACTCAGGAGAGCATGTATACGGTGGTGATCGGGATCAAGCGCATGATGGCGGGCGGGGATCAGGCGACAGAATGGCAGCTCGTCATGGCGACGGCCATGCTCGCGCTCATTCCTCCCGCGCTCGTCGTCCTCGTCATGCAACGCTGGTTCGTAAAGGGTCTCGTCGACAGCGAGAAATGAACGCATGGCCAACGTAGAGTTCCGCGACATCGCCAAGCAGTACGGGGCCGTGCAGGTGATCCACGGCATCGACATGACCGTTGCCGACGGTGAGTTCATTGTCATCGTGGGCCCATCGGGATGCGGCAAATCCACGTTGCTGCGCATGGTGGCCGGCCTGGAGGACATCACCCGTGGCGAGATCGCCATCGGCGACCGCGTCGTGAATACGCTGGAACCCAAGGATCGCGACATCGCCATGGTGTTCCAGAATTACGCGCTCTATCCGCACATGAGCGTATTCGACAACATGGCGTATGGACTGCGCATCCGCAAGTTCACGCGCCAGCAGATCGCCGAGCGCGTGCAGGTGGCCGCCGGCATCCTGGAGCTCGAGCCCTTGCTGCAGCGCACACCGCGACAACTCTCGGGTGGACAGCGACAGCGCGTGGCGATGGGACGCGCCATCGTGCGCGAGCCGGCGGTGTTCCTGTTCGACGAGCCTTTGTCGAATCTCGACGCGAAGCTCAGGGTGCAGATGCGTTTCGAGATCCAGAAGCTACATCGACGCCTGCGCACCACCAGCCTGTATGTCACGCACGATCAGGTCGAAGCCATGACACTCGCCGATCGCATGGTGGTGATGAATGCCGGGCGCGCCGAGCAGATCGGCACGCCTATGGAGGTGTACGAGGATCCGGCCACGGTGTTCGTCGCGGGATTCATCGGCTCACCGGCCATGAATTTTCTGCCGGGGCGAATGGCGGAAGGGCGTCGGGTGGTGCTCGAAGGCGCGGGCACCCTTCCCGCCGCAAGCTCGCTGCCCGCAGGCACCGAAGTGACCGTGGGTTTGCGCCCCGAGCATCTCGCGCCTTCGACGCAGGCCGACGCGTCGCTCGCCGGCCGCGTTGAAGTCGTCGAAGCGCTCGGCGCGGACACCTTGCTGCATCTCGACGTCGGCGGCCGCAACGTCATTGCCCGCCTGCCACACGGCGTCATGCCGGCGATCGGTACGACCCTGCACGTGCGCGCCAATCCCGAGCGCGTTTATCTTTTCGATGCGCAGACCGGTGCCCGGTTGCGCTGAAGGCCCACCCAGATGACGATGAACCCGAAGGCCCTCGCGGCCGCATGGCCCTACCCACGCATGGTGGCGCACCGCGGCGCGGGCAAGCTCGCGCCGGAGAACACACTGACGGCGATGCGGGTCGGTCACGCCCATGGCTACTCGATGGTCGAGTTCGACGTGAAGCTCGCTGGCGATAACGTCGCATTCCTGCTCCACGACGCGACGCTCGAACGCACGACGAGCGGCAGGGGGCGTGCCGATGCGCTTCTCTGGCGCGAGCTCTCGCGTCTCGACGCCGGCTCGTGGCATTCGGCCCAATACGCCGGGGAGCCCCTGCCGACGTTCACTGCCGTGGCGCGCTGGGCGCGTGCGCACGGCGTGTTCTGCAACGTCGAGATCAAGCCGACGCCGGGGCGTGAGCGCGAAACGGGCGCGGCGATCGCGCTCGACTGCAAATCGTTGTGGCGCGAGTCGGAGAGCGTGCCGTTGCTCTCCTCGTTTTCGGAGGACGCGCTCGCGGCGGCGCGCGACGCTGCGCCGGATCTTCCACGGGCCCTGTTGCTCGACGACCTTCCCGCCGATTGGCAGGCTCGTCTCGAGCGCCTCGACTGTGTGGCGCTCGATGTCAATCACCGCGTGCTGAACGCAGACGTCGTGCGCCGCGCGCA
>JALYXY010000240.1 GCA_030946875.1 Pseudomonadota bacterium
ACCTCGGAGGGCCAATGAAAACACGACTCGCGCGCGTAGGTTCCTTCGCGTTCGCGACCGCGGCACTTGTCATGGGCGTCGGCGCGGCTTCCGCACAAGGCTCCTCGACCGGCACCTCGACCGGCACCTCGACGGGCACCTCGGCCGGCACCTCGACCGGCACGACCCCGGCGGCGAGCGCACTCGGGGCGCCTGCAGCCCAGGCGATGCCGCGCGGTATCGTCCCTAACAAGTCCGAGCTCGCCATCTCCGCGTTCCACAAGCTCGACCCGGACAACAAGGGATACGTCACCCGTTCCCAGCTTGCCGGATTCGAAAGTGCGTTCGGCCAAGCCGACCAGAACGGCGACGGGCGTCTGAACGCCTCCGAATTCAACAGCGCATGGGCCATCTACTCCGGCAACAACCCTTGACAGGAGCACCACCGATGGCAACAAGCCACGCATTCGCTCGACTCATTCAGGGCGTCGCTGTCGGCGCCGCCGCCATGTACATGCTGGATCCTGATCGTGGCCGGCGCCGCCGCGCCCTCACCCGCGACAAGGTCCAGCGCCTCAGCAAGGATACGGCGCGGCTGGCGAGGCAGGCAGCGCGCGATACGCGGCAGCGCCTCCATGGCGCGAACGCACGGCTGCAGCGCCGCTGGGGACCTGCGGAAGCCAACCTCGACGAGCTCCGGCTGATCGAGCGCGTGCGCTCCGCGCTGGGGCGCTGTGTATCGCATCCGCACGCGATCCAGGTGGGCGCCCATGGCGACGTGATCGTGCTTTCCGGGCCCATCCTGCAGGGGGAGCTGCCTCGTCTCCTCGGCGTGGTGCGCGCCGTTGCGGGTGTGGGCAGCGTCGAAGACCACCTCGATCCGTACGAAAGCGCGGACGGCGTTCCCGCCCTGCAGGGTGAGGGACGCCATCGCGATGGCACGTCTCCACAAAGCTGGACACCCACGCTGCGGCTCGCCGCCGCGATCGGGGGAGGGGTGCTTGCGCTGTATGGTCTCGCCAAGCGCAGTGCGTCCGGGTTGATGCTCGCGAGCGCGGGCCTCGGCATTGCTGCCCGAGTGGTGGGCAACGAGCCGCTGGAGGGCTGGCTTTCAGATGTCGCACGAGATCTCGATGGCGATTCACCGCGCCAACCGCGGAACGAGCCAAACGCCGCGCGCCGCATCGGCGACGACGGCACGCCTGCCGCCGACGTGAATGCCACCGCCGCGTCGCAGCCCCGCAGCGCCGGCGCCAGTGAGCGATCGGCGATCGCGCCGGACACCCCCGTGCTCGGGGATGACGGAACGCCATCCGCCGCGCACGGGCAGAGGTCGGCCGATCCGCCGCCCAATCAGGGGCCGGGCGCATCAACAGGTGGTGAGGACCCGACGCGCTCGGTGCACTGAAAAGCTGCGCGTGGAGACGTCGGCACGGGTGAATACGCGCCGACGTCTCGCGCGCCCGCGGCTGCGGCGTTCCGTGAATCACCAGGCGAATCGCCGTTGCGCGATGCACACTGGTACTGCGCGTATCCTGTGCCGATGACGTCGATCGAGAAAGCCCGCATCCTCTCCGAAGCGTTGCCCTTCATCCGCGCGTTTCATGGCAAGACGCTCGTCGTCCGTTTCGGTGGACGCGCCATGATCGATCCTGTTCTCAAGGCGGGCTTTGCGCGCGACGTGGCACTATTGCGTCTGGTCGGCATGCAGCCGATCGTGGTTCATGGCGGCGGGTGGCAGATCGATCGTTTGATGGAGCAGATGGGCATGACACCCCGCAAGCATCGCGGGGTGCGCATCACCGATGAGAACACCCTGAACGTGGTCGAGATGGTGCTCGAGGAGCTCAACCAGGAGCTCACGGGTCTCATCAACCGGCATGGCGGCCGTGCCGTGGGGCTCGACGGCCAGGACGGTCGCTTCATCCACGCGCGCAAGATGATTCCCGCGTGGGAGGCCGAAGCGCCTGATCCGGGACTCGTGGGGGAGGTCGAGAGGATCGATCTCTCGCTCGTGCGCCTTCTCATGTCGCGACAATTCGTGCCGGTGATCATGCCGATCGGCGTCGGGGCGGACGGCACGGCGTATCACATCAATTCCGACCTGGTGGCAAGCCGGATCGCGCGCGAGCTCCAGGCTGAAAAGCTGATCTTCATGACGAATGTGCCGGGCATTGCCGGTGCGGACGGTCGGCTTGCCTACATTCTCACCGCGAGCGAAGCCGAGTCGCTCGTGCGCAAGGATCACGTCGAGAATGCCTTGCTGCCGCGGCTCGCCGCTGCACTCGAGGCCGTGCGCGAGGGTGTCCGCTCCGTGCACATCATCGATGGTGGAGTGCCGAGCGCCTTGCTGCTCGAAGTACTCACGGCCGAGGGTGTCGGCACGGCGGTTCGTTCCGATGCCGGTCCCCATTTCTTCGAGGACAGCCGCAGCTATCTCCTCAACGGCGTGCCAGCCTGACTTGCGGCGCGGACGCGCCTTGCACGTCCGGTGAACGGATCGGAACGCGCCTTCGAGCACCCCGCAGCGTGCACGCTCCACAGGCAACATCTCAACTCACATCCAACGAGGATCCGATCCATGCTGCTCGAAATCATCATTGCCAGCACGCGCGAAGGGAGATCAGGTCATCGCATCGGTCAATGGTTCGAAGGTGTCGCGCGCCGACATTCCGGCTTCGAGATCGAGCTCATCGATCTCGCGACGGTTGCCCTGCCGCTGTTCGACGAGCCGGTGCATCCGCGACTGCGACAATACAAGGGCGAGCACACCAAGTCATGGAGCGCGACGGTCGAACGCGCGGATGCCTATGTGCTGGTCACGCCGGAGTACAACTACGCACCACCGCCGTCACTCGTCAATGCCCTGGACTTTCTGGTGCACGAGTGGGGGTACAAGCCTGTTGGTTTCGTGAGCTACGGCGGGCTTTCCGGAGGCACGCGTTCGGTGCAGATGACGAAGCTGATCGTGACCGCGCTCAAGATGATGCCGATGGTGGAGGCCGTGAACCTCCCGTTCTACGCCACTCATCTCAACAAGGAGACCGGCGCGTTCGAACCGCCGCAGGTTCAGGAGGATGCGGGCCGCGTCATGCTGGACGAGCTCGCGCGGTGGGCTGCCGCGTTGCAGCCCATGCGGGTTGCCCGCTGACACCCTCCGCGGGGGATTCGTCCTTAGGCTCGAGAGTTCGCGGCGCACGCAGCGTTGCTGACGCACCTCGTCGCATCAACGACCCGGGCCGGCGCGGCCGCCTGAGCGCGCGCCAGCGGGCGGGGCGATACCGCTGTTCAACGCGCCGTTCGAGCCCGTGACGTTGCTGCCGCCGTTGGAGCTCACATCGCCTGCACCGGAGCTCGCGGCATTGCTGCCGGTTGCCCCGCCGACCGCGGCCCCGGGCGGCACCGAGGACGGGTTGCTCACGCCCGCGTCACCGCTCCCGAGCCCACCGCTGGCCGCATCGACCGGTGCGGCTGCGGATTGCGGCGCACGCCCCGCAGGCGTCGAGCCGTTGCCCGCATTTGGGCTTGCTGCGCTTGCCGCTGCAGGATTCTGTGCGGGGTCGAGCGCATCGTAAAGGGTGCCGTCCTTTCGGCGCACGATGCCGAGATCCACTCCCGAACGCTGGCCGGTACCCACCGGGTTAACACGTGCAGTGTTGCGCTGCGAACCCGCACCGATCGCCGATGGCGTTACCACCACCGTCCCGATGGATTCGCTGCTGATCTCCATGCGCTGGGCCGCCGCCGTCGTCTGGAGCGCGATGCCCGCCGCAATCAGGCAAATCTGTCCGGCCATGTTCATGACGTCCTCCGATGTCGTGCGTAGAACTTTCGCAGGCGGGCAACTATTACCTTGCGCGTTGCCCGCCGCTCGACGCCTGGTGCGTAACTTCTACGTGCGCGTTCCGCGCGAATTGCTCATCGCACGTGCAGCAAGCAACGCCCCGACGACGAGCACTCCGGCACCCGCCATCGCAGCGCCTGTGTAGGAGCGTACGGCGTTGGTCGCTATCTCGCCGGCGCGAGGTGCTGCGAGCTCCAGGCGGCGCCGGGTCATCTGTGCGCCGATTTCGCTCAGGCGCTCCGACGAAAGCAGGCGCTCGGCTTCCGGCAACAGCACTGTTTCCTCGTGTGCCACGTGGTGCAGCACGTCGCGCATCAGGTTCATGAAGGTCTCGTCGAATGCCGCTTCAGACGCATCCATCGCCCGCACTGCGCCAATCAGGCGGCGCATGTCGTCGTGCTCGGGAACGCTCTTGCCCACCGCCCTGGCATCCAGCGCGCTCATCTCGGGGTAGAAGAGCTCTTCCTCGAGCTGCGCATGGATTTCCAATGCGAGGCAAACCGTGTCGACGAGCGCGCGCTTGGTCGCAACCGACGAATTGACTTCGTACTTGTGGAAGGTCGCCATCACTGCAGTGTGGTCAGCCCGGATCATCTTGGTCGCGGAGGGCGACAGCAGGTTCATTGCGTTCATGGGAGTCCTTGCATCGGCGTGATCGCGGCGGTGCCGCACACCCATTTGCACGCAAGATCCGTTCCGTTTGCGGCGCCGTTCGCAGCATGTACCTTTTGCGCCACGGCGTTCCGATCGGCGCGCATGCAGCCCTTGTCCGTCGCGCGCGTGCAGCGCAACTTCGGACTGAACCCATGTCCGTGAAAGCGTTGAGCGCCAAAAGGACGCGCCTGTTGTAACGTGGCGCGATGCGCGTAAGATCATCAGACTCACAGGAGCCGCAATGCCGCCGAATACATACAAGCTGATCGAGCTGGTTGGATCGTCGCCGAACAGTATCGATGAGGCCATCCGCAACGCGATCAGCAGGGCTTCGCAGACCATCAAGCACATCGACTGGTTCGAAGTGACCGAAACCCGCGGTCACGTCGAGAACAATGCCGTCGCGCATTTTCAGGTCACGCTCAAAGTGGGATTTCGCATCGAATGAATGGGTCGTCGCACGTGGTTAGCCGATGAACGCTGTGCAGTCGATCACCACTTGCGCTCTGCGCACGGCGCATTCGTTGCCAACGGCGGCCGATCTGCATCGAGCGGAAATCGCTTGCGCGATGAGGCGGTCGAGCCAATAATGACAATGTCATCGGTGCGGGCTATGCGCCTTGACGTCCCACTCCCCACCCCAACGGAGCATTCATGCTGAATTTCAATCGCCGGGACGGCGCCCCCGCAGATCCCAAGGAAGCCGGAAAATTTGCCCTCAAGCCGGCCCTGTACGAGCCGCCTGCGGCCGCCAACCCGCCCGGCGCGCGCC
>JALYXY010000249.1 GCA_030946875.1 Pseudomonadota bacterium
ATCTACACCTGTCCGATGCACCCGCAGATTCGCCAGGTGGGGCCAGGCAATTGCCCGATCTGCGGAATGACACTTGAGCCGGTCGCGGCAACGGCCGTGGTCGGTCCAAACCACGAACTCGTCGATATGACGCGACGGTTCTGGATCGGGCTGGCGCTGACGCTGCCGGTCTTCATCCTGGAAATGGGTGGCCACATCCCGGCTCTTGGCCTGCACGACCTTGTCCCTGCGCGCATCTCCACCTGGATCCAATTTGCTCTGTCCACGCCGGTCGTCTTGTGGGCAGGCTGGCCATTCTTCGAGCGCGCCTGGGCGTCGATCGTGCATCGCAGGCTGAACATGTTCAGCCTGATAGCCCTCGGGACAGGTGCCTCTTACCTCTACAGCGTCGTCGCAACCTTTGCGCCGGGACTGTTCCCTGCCGGGTTCCGCGGGATGGGCGGCACGGTCGCCGTTTACTTCGAAGCTGCGGCAGTGATCACCGTTCTCGTGCTCTTAGGCCAGGTGCTGGAACTGCGCGCCCGCGAGCAGACCGGCGGCGCCATCCGCGCGTTACTCAAATTGGCGCCGAAAACTGCGCGCCGACTGCGGGCTGGGGGCGACGACGAGGAAGTGGCACTTGAGTTGGTCCAGGTCGGCGATCAACTTCGCGTACGGCCCGGTGACGGCGTACCAGTCGATGGCGAAGTCCTCGAGGGCAAAAGCGCCGTCGATGAATCGATGGTCACCGGTGAGTCGATGTCCTCCGCCAAGCAGGCAGGTGACAAAATCATTGGAGGGACGGTCAACGGCACCGGCTCTCTGGTGATGCGCGCCGACCAGGTGGGTGCGGATACCATGCTCGCACGCATCGTGACCATGGTCGCCGAAGCGCAGCGGAGCCGGGCGCCGATCCAACGCATGGCGGACACCGTGTCGGGCTACTTCGTGCCTGCCGTCCTGGGCGTGGCGTTGATTGCGTTCGTCGTGTGGGCTATTTGGGCCCCCGCTCCCGCGCTCTCCTACGCCCTGATTGCAGCGGTCTCCGTCCTCATCATCGCTTGCCCCTGTGCGCTTGGCCTGGCAACCCCGATGTCGATCGGCGTAGGCATTGGCAAGGGCGCTGGTGCGGGCGTCCTGATCAAGTCGGCCGAGGCCCTTGAGCGCATGGAGAAGGTCGATACCCTCGTCGTCGACAAGACCGGCACGCTCACGGAGGGAAAGCCCAAGGTGACGGCTATTGTTCCCTCTGCGGGTCTGTCGGAGTCCGAAATTCTGTCGTTGGCAGCCAGTCTTGAACGGTCCAGTGAACATCCTCTTGCCGCAGCCATCGTCGCCGCCGCGCGGGATCGCAATGCCGATATTCAAGCCCCCACGGACTTCGCCTCGGCCACCGGCATGGGTGTCACCGGAAAGATCGGCGGCAGGTCGGTGGCGCTGGGCAACGCAAAGCTGATGGCGGATCTCGGCATTGCGGTCGGCGATCTTGAGCACAAGGCCGACGAACTTCGCAGCGACGGGGCGACGGCCTTGTTTCTCGGGGTGGACGGCAAGCCGGGTGGTGTGATTGCCATTGCCGACCCGATCAAGTCGACGACACAGGCGGCCCTCGATACCCTGCGTAGCGACGGAATACGCATCGTGATGCTAACCGGCGACAACAAAACGACCGCTGAGGCGGTCGCCCGCAAACTCGGCATCACCGAGGTCGAGGCGGATGTTTTGCCGCAGGACAAGAACCGCATCGTCAAGAAACTCACGGCCGAGGGACGCATTGTCGCCATGGCGGGCGACGGTGTGAACGATGCCCCGGCCTTGGCCGCAGCCGCGGTTGGCGTCGCCATGGGGACCGGGACCGAAGTCGCCATCCAGAGCGCCGGAATCACCTTGGTGAAGGGCGATCTGGCCGGCATCGCGCGGGCCATCGTCTTGAGCCGGGCGACGATGCGCAACATCCGCCAGAACCTGGTCTTTGCGTTTGCCTACAACGCGATCGGCATCCCGATTGCGGCGGGCGTGCTGTACCCGACCTTCGGCCTGCTTTTGAGCCCGATCATTGCGGCGCTGGCCATGTCGCTCAGCTCCGTATCGGTCATCGTGAATGCGCTGCGCTTGCGCACCTTGAAGCTTTAAAGCGAAAGTCGCTTCTAATCCGCTGAGAAGCTCCGCGCGCTGGCAGGTCGAAACGTCACGGGAATGGTCCATGCTAGAAAGAATGGCCGATGTCGATCGCAGCTCAATGCAGCGGCAACTCGCGCTCTCGGTTTGGGAAAACGAGGGTGGCAGGGGACTCAGCCTTGGGCAAGCGCTGCGATCCGATGTGCCCTACATGATGACTACCGAAATCACGCAACTTCGCATTCGGATTATCGCGCTTGAGAACTTGGTCGTCGCGCTACTCGCGGCACCTTCTAATCGGAAGCTCGACTTAGCGCGCGAATTGGCGAACTATATCTCTCCCCGGTCAGGTTTCACTCCGCATCATCTGACGGTGAGTGCGGCTGCTCAGATGATGCACCTTGTTGAGCGGGCCGGTGACATGTGCGCAATTCGATCATGACGACTATGTCATCGGTCCCTGACATTCGCGTGTTTGTTGTGCGCTCGGGAATGGTGACAGCTCGCGTTGACAGATTTGGGAAGTATCCCCCGGCTGTGGATGCCGAGGCATACTCCCACACGGCAGCCATGGCGGCGAAGTTGGAAAGGACTTGAGTCCGGATCTCGTCGGTGGAGCCCTTGCAGGATCGCGTGACTCACGACGTCCGCATCGAGACGCGATCATTGACCCTGGCAAACCGTGGCAAAGCGGGACCAACGAATCGTTCAACGGCAAGTTCCGCGGCGAGTGCTTAAGCGTCGAGCGGTTCCGCACGCGCCGCGAGGCCCATGTCATCATCGAAGCCTTGCGCCGGCACTTCAACGCAGTGCGGCCGCATTCGAGCCTCGGCTACGTGACCCCGTTCGAGTTTAAACAGCATCATCCATCCCGCACCCCGAGCCATTTCCCAGAGATGATTGGCTCGAGGCTCCGGGCCACTGTCCGAGCGCAGGTAGGCCGGCGCGCCCTGCGCACTCATCAGGCGCGTCAATACGTCAGTGACTCGCCCGGAGCGGATGCTCCCGGCCACGTCGATCGCCAGACACTCGTAGGTGAATTCGTCGACCACCGTGAGGCGTTTGAGTTGCTGGCCGTTGGCGCAGGAATCGAAGACAAAGTCGTAGGCCCAGACATGGTTGGCCGCTCAGGGCTGCACGTCGTTGACCGGCAGCCGCAAGCGATAACTGATAGTCGATCGTGGCGCCCCGAGCAGCCCACAGGCGCGGCGTTGCGGCAAGCCGCGATCGCGCAGGTAGCAACCTGTTCGCGAAGCGCCCGTGGGCTCGCCATTTTTTCGGTTCACCTCGCGCATCAAATCACGACCGATGTTCGATCGGCTTCCGGAAGATCGCAACCATCTGCTCGTGGCCAAATCGACTCTTGCGCATCGGCTCCTCGCTATCGAAGGTGGTCGTGGATGAGCTTGGAGGCCGGGGGCAAAAGGGGTCCCAAAAGCCGCAAGATAAAGGCGGGGCCCGCCGGAAGGCGGAGGAGGGCGCCCGCAGCGCTTGTTACCGGTGCTGACTGACATCACTTGCTCGGCAGCGATTTCGCGTAGCGGCGCGGCGGCAGAAGAACGTTTGGACGCTGCCGAGCAGTTGCCGTCAACTCGCTGAATTTGGCATGGCGGCAGCGCGTTTACCTTCTACTCGGGCCTGTTCGGCTGGACCAAGGAAGAAGCGATGCACATGGGTCAGTCGGCGTGTACCAGATTTTTGCGACTGAGGACGCAGCGGTGGGCGGCATCATGACAAGATGCCCGAATACCCCAAGCCGTTCTGGCTGTACTATTTCAACACGGACGCGTTTGGGCCCGCGGCGAAGCGAATCACAGACAACGGCGGCAAGGTCATCCATGGTCGGATGGAGGTGCCCGGCGGACAATGGGTCGTGCAGGGGCTCGACCCGCAGGGCGCGATGTTCGTGCTGGTAGCGCCGACGCGCTGACGACGACATCGCCCTATGAAGTCACGGGCGGCGCTTCGCGCACTTCAGTTCGCTAAGCACGACGCGATAAGCGTTCAAGGGGGTAACAATGGAACGGACGCGCAGACTTGGCATAATTGGCCTCTTGATCGGGAGCGTCGGTTTCGCTCCCTACCAGCAGAACGCAAGGGCGGCGGGTGGCTTCGACACTTCGACAGCTCCGGCCAGTGCAGTTGGAGGGCGGCTAAAAACAGTGGAGGTCCTCGATCCGCTATTCAACGAGGTTGCAGCGCGATTCACAATTCCCAATAACTGGGTATTCGACGGCACCATTCTGCGTCCACACCTCGGACCCGCACTTGTATTCCGCGCGTCCTCGCCAGACGGTTTGACGGGTTTGCAGCGCCTGCCTCGCTACGACTCGGTGGCGCACACCGATCCGAAGATGCGCCAGTTCTACCAGGCGCAGAAGGTGACTGTCACGGACCCGATGTCTGCCAAAGACTTTCTGAACAAGGTCGTTCTTCCGGAGTCGAGGCCGGGCGTCACAGTCATTGGCCCGGAAGCCATGCCCGCCTTGGGGGGGCTTGCCGTCGCTGACCAGCAAGCAAACGATCGTTACGCCCGACAGGCGTCTGGACAACGGCCCAAACACCAGCACAGCGATGGTGCGCGAGTACGCATTGCGTATACGTTCAACGGTCAGCCGGTGGAGGAAGCGATCGTGGTCGTCACGACGACGACAGAGCTGCCGGCGAACTATGGCAACACGATGTGGCTCTCGCAAGCGACGATAACCGGAGCGCGCGCGCCGCGCGGGCAGCTCGACGGGATGATGAAGCAACTGGTAGCCATCTCCGAGAGCGAGAACGTTAGTGCATCTTGGGAGAAACGACAGGCTGCATTTGCGCTGCAGAACGCACAACAGCAGCAAGCTGCGATTATCGCCAATGGCAGGCGACGCCTTGCCGAGAACAAGGCGATCTTCGAGCGTTCCATGGCGAGTGCTGCCGCTATGGAAAAAGGGCGCCATGCCGGAGCCATGGGGACGTCTGACCACATGGGTGACGTACGCGGCATGGTGAACCCCGCCACTGGGCAAAGCGCAAAGGTGAGCAACCAGTTCAACTACAGTTACGTCGATCAGAACGGTAACGTCGTCCACACCAACTCCGCCACCTACAACCCAAACGCCGAGTTGCGCGGGAACTGGACACAGCTACAACCTATGAAACCCTAAAGGCTACCGTTGCGACCACACGGCTGGGTGGATCGGGCTAACGAGAGTGGCGGCAACGTACGGCACGTGTACCACGTCAGTCGTGCTCGTTTGCTCGCGCTGCCCATCATCTGGGCGGTGATGATGGCCCTTTTGGCGGTTGGTCTTTTGAGCGCGCCCGGACCTGAGCAATACTCGCAGTTTGAGCTTGGCGCCTGCCTCGTCACTCTCATCCTGCTGCCATTCATTGCAATCACATGGCACTCCCGCCTGGCCGTCTCGCCCGAAGGGATCACGCATCATCAATGGGCATATGCTGTGCGGAGTTCCTGGTCGAACGTCAGCGCACTGTCATTGCGACCGAACGCACAAGCTTTGCTCCTTTCAGAACCAGGAACGCACAGTCCGTTGCTGCGCGTTTCAGGCAAGCTGCTGAGCCTCATGAGCGTGTCGCCTGGACTTGGAGGAGATGTCGAGTCGTTGAGCGACGGTCGATTGATTCTCCTCGCACCGTTCATGGCGCATTGGACTCGCGGTCCACTGAAAGACGACATTCATCGGTGGGCGCCGCACCTCTTGGATGCCAATGGCAACCCAAAGTAGCACTTCCTATTTAGAGGGATCGAGAGCTGCAGCTTTGAAGCATTCCGGATGCGGATGCCGATCATGATAGGGTGACGTGCGGTGTCCAGCACCGGAACGGTGGTAATGCCACCTAAGCTATGGACGAGCGGCAGATTGGCGGCGGAGCGTCGTATGCGCGCCAATTCGCAGCGCAATGTTCCTCTCGCGGTTTATCAAAGGAGCACATCGTGGGAACACGTCTGAGGCTGCTTGTCATGCTTGTCATGGGCGCTACGACACTTTCATGTCACGCGCAAAATTGCCTCGGCCGGCCAGACTTTGACAAGTGTATGGCGAGTTCACTGGCGCGATCCCAAGCCAGTCTTTCGGCCCAGCAGCGGCAGACCTGGAATAATTATCTGCGACAGTACGGTCCATGGCTGCGCGAGCAGTACAAGCAATACCGTGGACCGATGACGTTCGAGCAATTCGCGTACTGGAATCTGATGACTGCCAACGGAACCAATGTCGGGGGTGCGGTCCAGGCGCAGCAGAATTGGTTCAACGGTCAGCAGAAAGCATACGGCACGGTGCAGCAGGGCAACGAGATCTATCGCCAAGGCATGTACGACAACAGCAACAGGACCAGCCGTACTGCCGAGCGCTACAACCAGGGTGCTGTGCGTGGCAACACCGCGCAAGTCGACCCGCGGACGGGGCAGACATCCTGGCTACCCTACAACGCGCCTTACAACCAGGCTTTTACATACAACGGCCAGAATTACTGGCGCAACGAGAGAGGGTATTCCGTCTGGGATAACGGAAATTGGGTTTTGATGCAGCCCAGCCGCTGAATGGCCAGAGCGTCTGAGGCTGCAAGCCGGTGACGTGCAGGTGGAGTTCCATTCGACCGCAACGCCAAACGCGCTAGTCGCGCTACCGGGTAAGCTCCCACAGCGCCACGCATTACGGGCCCAGCAAGATGCCAACGATGCAGAACAGGTCCGGCAGACACAGGGCTCAAACAAAATAATCGTGATGTTTTGAAAAAAGCGCGTTGCCTGTTTGGATTATGCAGCTGAGTTGCCCAGTGCATCTAACATCGGCCACCATTGCCCCTTTGCCGTCACCTCAGATAGTGAAAATGTCGCGCCGATAGCAGCCGATCTCGCCAAGATCATCGATCTGGCGCCATCGTTCGCGTGAGGGCGAAAAAGGTTCGGACCATAAATTCTGCCCAGCGCCAACGCGGCGGCACACTCACCCAAGAGCTTACCAGCCTAAGCTGGTGGCGCGCGGTCCTCGTAGCCACCGTCATTACGTCGCGCCGGCGACGACGCTTGCAATCTCCGACACGCACAGGGCCCTGACAATACGAAAAAAGCCCCGCAACACTCGCCTGGCTTTCTTGCAGCAGTGTGACCGGATCAGCGCCGGCGCAGGCGCCACGTGGCGGCCATCGCGAGCATCAGACCGAGAAGGATGATCGCCCACTCGGACAGCGTCGGGATGGTGCGCGGTGGCAGGACGGGCGGGGGCACGCCGCCGCCGGTGTCCTGGCGCTGCG
>JALYXY010000271.1 GCA_030946875.1 Pseudomonadota bacterium
CGGTGAACGTCATCAGGATGACGAGCACACTGGTTGTTCTCGATGCTTTCTCGAGAATGGTCTTCGCCTTGGTCGCTCCAAGACTGGTGATCGTGATGGTGTCGGGTACGACGGCCGTGCCGGCGGAACCAGGCTGCCCCGAGACCCGCACGTGCATGCCCTTGTGCAGCGCCTCGGGCGGGGTCGGAAGCTCAAGGGTCGTTGCGTGCCCTGCGTCGTCGTGAAGCTCGAAGACGAACTCGCTGCGCTGCTCCTCGAAAAAGTCGGCGTGGAGCAGTGCGAGCGTTCCCTCGAGAGCCACCGAGCCTCGCTTGGGTGCAGTCGCATGCGCGCCGGCGGGCACGAGAACGTAAACGGTTTCGGCGAAAAGCGCTTTGCCATTGCGCCGCCCTTGCACCTGCACGCGATCGCCGGTTGAAAGCGCCGCCACGTCGTCGCCATTGAGCTTCACGGCGCGGCCGTCATCGAGCTGCAATGAAACGACCTCGATCACCACGTCTGCGATTCGATCGTCGATGATGACGCGGTGGATACGCCCTTCGACCGTCTCCAGCCGCGCACCTCGCGCGGGAGAGGTCGCGGCACCTTCCAGCGCGTGGTCTACGCTGTGACCGAACGCCGGAAGCGAAAGCAGGCAGGCGAGTAGTGCCGTCCCCAGGAAACGGGGGAGCGTCATATTGCGCATCGGGGAAATCCGCCCTGCGACGGGCGGCACTGGAAGGAGGAAGGGCGCTATGCTAACGTCATAGCGAGCGCGCGGCAACTGCACAAGACAGGCGGCGGGAACTTCCTGTTCGCCCTACGCTCCGCTCACGAGCTCCAGCCGCTGCTCGTCGGCCGCTTCGTCCTCGCCACGCTTCTCATCGCGCTCCTCGGCAAGGTGAGAAAGATAATCCGCCGTGATGTCGCCGGTGACGTACTTGCCGTCGAAGCATGATGCCTCGAACTCGCCGAGACCTGGATTGGTCATCCGCACGGCGCGCTTCATCGCGTCCAGCTCCTGGTAGATCAGGAGATCGGCGCCGATTTCCTGCCCGATTTCTGCTTCCGTCTTGCCGGTAGCGACAAGCTCGCGCTGGTTCGGCATGTCGATGCCGTAGACGTTCGGATAGCGTACCGGGGGGCTTGCTGACGCGAAATACACCTTGCGCGCACCGGCTTCGCGGGCCATCTGCACGATCTCGCGCGACGTCGTTCCACGCACGATGGAGTCATCGACGAGCAGCACCACCTTGTCCTTGAACTCCATGCCGATCGGATTCAGCTTCTGGCGCACGCTTTTCTTGCGCATCGCCTGCCCCGGCATGATGAACGTCCGCCCGATGTAACGGTTCTTGACGAAACCCTCGCGGTATTTGAGCGACAGCGTGTTCGCGAGCTCGAGCGCGGAGGGTCGGCTGGAGTCGGGTATCGGGATCACGACATCGATGTCGCGCGCCTGCGGAATGCTCCGAATCTTGCGGGCCAGCTCGCCGCCCATGCGCAACCGCGCCTCGTACACTGAAGCGCCATCCATCACCGAATCGGGGCGGGCGAGGTAGACGTACTCGAAGATGCACGGCATGAGCACGGGGTTTTCAGCGCACTGACGCGCATGGAACTGTCCGGCGATGTCGATGAAGATGGCCTCACCGGGCGCAACATCGCGCAACACCTGGAAGCCGAGCGCTTCGAGCGCCACCGACTCGCTCGCGATCACGTACTCGCGACCGCCCATGGCTTCGCTGACGCCGATGATGAGCGGCCGAATGCCATAGGGATCGCGGAAGGCCACGAGCCCGTAGCCCGCAATCATCGCCACGATGGCATAGGCACCACGCGAGCGGCGATGCACGCCAGCAACGGCGGTGAAGATGGCGTCAGCATCGAGGCGCGCGTGGTGCGCCGCCCGCTCGAGCTCGAGCGCGAGCACATTCAGGAGCACTTCGGAATCGGAATTGGTGTTGACGTGCCGGAAGTCGAGCTGAAAGAGCTCGCGCTTCAGTGCATCGCTATTCGTCAGATTGCCGTTGTGCGCAAGGGTGATGCCGAACGGGGAGTTGACATAGAACGGCTGCGCCTCCAGGTCCGATGTCGCGGAGCCG
>JALYXY010000273.1 GCA_030946875.1 Pseudomonadota bacterium
CCATTCACGCGCACGATCGCCATCGACGGAGAGGAACACATGGCCGACTTCCTGATCTACGAGCAAGACGGTGCACTGGTCACGCTGACCATGAATCAGCCGGAACAGCGCAATCCGCTGACCGGCAATACCGCGGTCCCGGAATTCCTCCAGGCGATCGATCGCATCCATGACGATCGCCAGGTACGTTGCGTCATCCTCACCGGTAACGGTCCTTCATTTTCAGCGGGTGGCGACATCCGCGAGATGAAGCGGCAGGCCTTGCCCGAGGTGAGCGAGATGGACATCCGCCACGATTACCGGCGGGGCATCCAGCGCTTGACGTTGGCGTTGTTCAATCTGGAGGTACCGGTGATCGCAGCGGTGAATGGCCACGCGATCGGTGCCGGGCTCGATCTCGCGTGCATGTGTGACATCCGCATTGCGTCCGACAACGCGAAGTTCGCCGAAAGCTTCGTCAAGCTCGGCATCATTCCGGGCGACGGTGGCGCATGGCTGCTGCCACGGCTGGTCGGCCTGTCGCGCGCGGCCGAGCTCGCGTTCACCGGCGATATGATCGATGCGCAGCAGGCCCTCGCCTGGAATCTCGTGTCGCGCGTGGTGCCTCACGAGGAGCTCATGGGCTCGGCACGCGAGCTTGCAGGACGAATCACGCGGCATGCTTCGCACGGCGTGCGCCTCACGAAGCGATTGATGCGCGAAGCCATTCACTCACGCCTCGATACGGTGCTGGAGCTTTCGGCAGTGTTCCAGGCGGTTTCGCACAAGACACCCGACCACAGCGAGGCAGTCGACGCGTTTCTAGAAAAGCGGGCCCCACGATTCTCCTGAACAGCTCTGCATCACCCGACGGCCGCCCGGCGGATGCACGGCGGTTGCAGGCGTGATGACCTTGATCGCAGGCTACGATTCGATATGATGTCCATGGAATTCCTCCAATTTCATTGCATGAACGTCCGCAAGAGTACCTCTTCGTACGCATCCGTGCGGGGCTCCACCCGCCGCGTGGCGGTACTTGGTGCCTCGATGCGGTGGGCAGCGCGACGACGGCCGAGCTCGCAAGGGAGGCGTCTCTGCCCCGCAACCGTGCATCGTCTTCTCGAGACGTTCACCGAGGAATGCTACGTACGCGCATTGTTGCCGACACGAAAGCGCTTGGCTTCGGGACGAGACAGCGCGAGCTCGTGCTGAAGACTTCCAGCATAGCCGTGCCCATCATGAATGAACAGCTCGCATTGGGTTGTCTCAACATGATCTGGATCGACTCGGCGATCAGGTTCGAAACGGCGACATCCCGCTATCTGCCGCTGCTGCGACATGCGGCAAACCGGATCGAGGTCGCCTAAAAGGCGCTTCTTGCATGGCGACGATCCCTGCCGTAGAGCCTTTGTCACGCACGGGCAGGTGGGGGCCACTGCGCCGCGCGGGGCGCGATGGCCTGAAAGACATACTTGCTGCCGTGGTGGCTTCGATCGTGTTGATCGCCAACATCGTCTCATTCGGCGCACTGATGTTTCCCGGGCAGCTCAGCGGCGGCATTCCGCTTGCCGTGTGGGCGATGCTGATTGGCAGCTGCGTCGGCGGCGTCTGGATTGCGCTCACAACGTCGCTTGCGCCGATCGGCACCGGCATCGATTCGCCAACCGGTGCCGTCCTGGTGTCCCTCAGCGCGTCAGCAGGCTCCGCAGTCATCAGCGGCGGCGGCACTCCGGAAGCGGCGATTCAAAGCGTCATGCTGATCTTCACTGCCGCCACGTTGGTGTCGGGTGCGTTGTTCTACGCACTCGGGACGTGCCGCTGGGGGCGACATCTGCGATTCGTGCCGTTTTTCGTAGTAGGCGGATTCCTCGCAGCCACGGGGTGGTTCCTCATTGCGGGAGGCATACGCACCACACTCGGCCGGAGCCTCTCTCTCGCCACACTCACGACCACACCGTGGACCTTCGCTATGGGCGCGAAGCTCGCAGCTGGACTTGCCATATTGGTGGTCCTGCTCAGTCTACGACGTGTGAGCAAATCCGCATTTGCGCTTCCCGCCGCCCTGTTGCTGCTGACGCTGACGGGCGCTCTGGTGTTGCACGCGCTCGGACTTGCCGGACCCGAGCACGGCTGGTACTTGCCATCACTCGGCGCATTGACGCCCTGGTTTCCCTTGGAGGCTGCGCGTGATCCGAGCCTCACATGGCCCTCGATGCTGCAGCTCTTGCCTGAGCTGCTCGCGGTGAGCTTCGTTGCCCTGATCTCGCTGGTCACCAAGGTTTCAACCATCGAAGTGACGCGACAAACCCATGGCAATCTCGATGGTGAGTTCCGCGGTCACGGAATTGCCAACCTCGTGGCCGCCAGTGTGGGCGGCCTCGCGTGCGGTCTGCAGATCGGCAGCAGCCGCCTCCTGCAAAACGCGGGAGCCGCAACCCGCATGAGCGGCGCGATCTGTGCGCTCGTGCTTGGAATTGTGGCCATCGCCCATCTGGACCTCCTTGCGCTGATCCCGATTCCCATCATTGCCGGGCTCGTGTTCTTCCTGGGCTATAACTTCATGACAGAGGCACTCTCACGGCCGCTGGCGCAGCACGCATGGTTCGATGTCATGCTTGCCGTGGCGATCGCCGCGGTCTGCGTGCGATACGGCTATGTCGTCGGCGTACTGCTGGGACTCGTTCTCGCCTGCGTCATGTTCGCAGTGAGCTACGCGCGCCTGGGTGTGGTGCGTCGACATGTCACGCGTGCGATGTTTCCGAGCTATGTCGACAGGTCCGCGGCGGCACTCGACCATCTGCGTGAGGCAGGTGACGCGATCCACGTCTATTCCCTTTCGGGCTATATCTTCTTTGGCTCCTCGGAAAGCGTGTTCGAGCGCATCCGCAGCGACATCGAAGCCGACCCGAACCGGCGTTTCGCGTACATCATCCTCGACTTCAGCAGGGTATCCGGGACGGACGCGTCTGCTCTTGCGAGCCTCGCAAAGCTGCGCAACCTGTGCGACCGGCGAGAGACGAGCGTCATCTACTGCTCGCTTCCGAAGGCAACACGTACGGCGCTCCAGCACGCGGGATTGTTGCAGGGAAAAGGTTCACACGAGCCGTTCTCGGACGTCAACGTCGCCCTTGCCTGGTGCGAGGACCAGTTGCTCGCAGGTACGGAGTTCAGCCCGCAAACCGAGGCCGCATTCCAGTCATGGCTTCAGGAGCAACTCGGGCCCAGCCTGAGCGCCGCAGATCTCCTGCGATATCTCGAGCGGAAGCAGCTCGATCCCGCACAAGTGCTCTACCAGGCAGGCGATCCCGCGGACAGCGTGGATATCGTCGCGGCCGGCAGCCTGGCGATCGAGATCACCACCGAGGCTGGCACTCGAGCCGTGCGGCGGATCACCACCCACACCGTGCTGGGCGAGATGGGCTTCTTCAGACATGCGGTGCGCTCCGCGACGGTGTCGTCCGAGGTTCCTTCAACCGTCTTCACCCTTACCCGCGCCGCTTTCGAGCGCATGCAGCACGAACGCCCGGAGCTCGCGAATGCCTTCGCGCAGTTCATCATCCGGGTGCTCGCTGATCGCGTTGACGCGGCCAATCGAACTGTGGCGGCCCTGAGCGGCTGATCGACGCTTGCTCGCGCTCTCCCGCTCATTGGCGGAGCAGAATCAGCGACGCGTTGCAGGAAGCTGATCCCACGATCAAGTCTCAGCAACCCGGGCTTGCGTTCGATCGTGAACCCTTTGGGTGGTGGGCAGCAGCTGACGTCGCAGTGGTACTGCAACCGCTCCGCGAGGGCGAAGCCATTGACGAGGATTGACAGGCTGCCACATACTAGGTTGCGTTCTCGTCCGCGAATCCTGATGAGGTCCTCGGTAGTCATAAATGGCTGACGATTCGTGGGTTCTGGAGGCCGCCTATGTGCGGCTACGGGTCGCAAGTCGGAGAGCCAAGAGCTTGAAAACAGCTGGAGTAGCCTGGCTCCGTCAGGTTGGCACGTGATGCCTGCAGTATTCGCGATTACCGCTCGCCGACAAGCTTGCGAGCGGGCAGTGAATCGGCTCTACACGAGCGGCCCACTTCCGCGCCTGCGACCCCGCATCGCTGACCGCCGGGGACGATGACCTGAAAGCCGATTCTGTGTAGCGTCGCTCCAACGTGATTGGACGTCATTGCGGCACTGACCATTGAAGATTTCGTGGGTTAACGTAGAACCATGCCAAATACATTCGCCGTTCCGCTCGATGCGCCCCAGGCGACTCTGGCTCGCGAAATAGCCGCTCTAATCGTCTCGGGACTCAACCTCGAGATTGCTGCCGACGAAATCGACCCACAGGCTCCGCTCTATGGGGAGGGACTCGGCCTCGATTCGATCGACATCCTGGAGATTGCCATGGTGATTTCCAAGCGCTATGGCTTCAAGCTGGGCGGTGACGAGCAGGACAACGTGCGCATCTTCAGCTCTTTGAGCGCGCTTGCATCGCACGTCGCCGAGCACCGAACGAAGTGACGCCCGAGCACCGCCGCGGCTCGGTGGTGACACTTCTGATCGTGCTTTCGATTGCAGGCGGCGTGCTGGCACACTACGCCATTGCCGTCGCACCGTCTCCGACGGCTGGGGCGCTGCTTTCCCTCGTACCACTGGTCGGCATCGGGCTCGTGGCAACACGCCGTGCCAAGCGCCGTTTGCACGCCATCCTTGGTCTTTTATTGGTCGCCATTGCCGCATGGCTTGGCTGGAGCGTGCTGCGGTCCAATTTTGCGCACCTCTTCTTCATCGAGCACGCGGGTGCGAATCTCGTTCTCGGCGTCACTTTCCTGCGTACCCTGATCGGCGGGCGCGAGCCGCTATGCACCCGCCTGGCTCGCCTCATTCATGGTTCCATCCCCTTTGAAGTGGAGCGGTATACGCGCCGGGTCACGGTCGCCTGGACGATGTTTTTCTTCACCCTGTTCGGGATTTCCTGTGGCCTGTATCTTGGTGGACTGCTCGCGCCGTGGTCGATCGTCGCCAATATCGCGAGCCCGCTGCTCGTTGGCGCCATGTTTGCGATCGAGTACGCGGTGCGATTGAGGGTTTTGCCCGAGCACGCGCGGGTCGGTATTCTGGGCGCGATCCGGGCGTACTCGCGCGAGTTCAAGACGCCTTCCGTCCAACTGCGTCGGTAGCTCAGGTTCTCCATGACGTCGCCGAGCACTTCGCGTCAGTCTCCGGCGGCAGGCAGCCATGCATTGATCGCGCACCCGGTCGCGGAATCGATCGCGGCTTACCGTCGCGGCCAACCCGTCACCGCAGGCGAGTTCATGCATGCGGTGGCACGCACGGCGCGGGCGCTACCCGATCGTGGCCACGTGCTCAATCTGTGCTCCGATCGATACAACTTCGCTGTCGGGTTGTTCGCCGCGATCCTTCGAGGACAGACAACCCTGCTCCCGCCAACGACCGTGCCGAGCGTGATCGCTTCGATGCGCTCGCTTGCAGCGGATGCCTATTTCATCAGCGATGATGCGAGCATCGCCGTCGACCTGCCGCGCTTCCAGTTGCAACTTGACGAAAGCGCGCCCGCAGGACACTTCCGCGTCGCCGAGATAGCGGCAGATCAGCTTGTGGCACTCGTTTTCACCTCGGGGTCCACCGGTGACCCGCAGCCCCACCGCAAGACCTGGGGCAGCCTTGTGACCGATGTGCGCGCTGAAGGCAGACGTTTGGAGATCGGCCCTCGACACGTGATTCTCGGTACGGTACCCGCGCAACACATGTATGGGTTCGAGTCCACGGTGCTGCTTCCTCTTCTCTGTGGTGCGGCTCTCACGGGCGAACGCCTGTATCTGCCAGGTGAGATCGACGCGGCCATCTGCAGCCTGCCACCGCCGCGCGTCCTGTTCACTACCCCATTTCATCTGCGAAGCTGGCTTGGTAGCTCCGACCCGGCAGCCATCGAGACGCTGGTGTCCGCGACGGCGCCTCTTTCCGTTGAACTCGCGCGCGAAGCGGAGGCGCGCACCGGCGCCCGTTTATTCGAGATCTTCGGCTGCACCGAGGCCGGCCAGATCGCCACGCGGCGCTCCGCGTCGACCGTGGAGTGGGAACTCCTCGACGGATTGCACATGACGGAAGCAGACGGTAATGCAATCGTGTCCGGTGGGCATGTCGAGGAGCCCACGCCTCTGCAGGATGCTATCGACATAACGGGCCAGGGCACCCGATTCGTACTCCACGGCCGCCGTGCGGACATGGTGAACGTCGCCGGCAAGCGAAGCTCGCTGGCCTATCTCAATCATCAGCTGACTTCAGTCCCTGGCGTCGAAGATGGCGTCTTCCTCATTCCCGATGAGCAAGCGTCGGACGGCGTGACGCGCCTCATTGCATTTGCGGTGGCGCCGGGGCTCACCGCAAGAGACATTACTGCCGCGCTGCGCGAGCGGATGGACGCTGCGTTCCTTCCGCGCCGCCTGCACCTCGTCGACGCGCTGCCGCGCCAGCACACGGGAAAGCTGCCGCGCGAGGCGCTCTGTGCCCTCGCGGCCACCGAACTGCTCCGCGATGCGAAGGCTGCGTTGCCCGTGGCCAACGAGACTTCATTGGCAGTACCGTACGACCATCCCGTATTTGACGGACACTTTCCGGGACGGCCCATCCTGCCTGGGGTCGTGCTACTGGATGAAGCACTGTCGTCGATTGCGGTCGCGACCGCGCGGGCCGCGCGCGACTGGCGTGTCGACAGCGCCAAGTTCCTGAGCCCCGTTGAGCCCGGCACACAACTCACGATCACGCATTTCCCGCAACAATCCGGCAGTGTGCGATTCGAAATTCGGGCTACCGATCGCGTGGTGGCCACCGGCATCGTGTCGCCCCGCGCGTCATGACCTACGCGGCAGCTTCAGCGTGGACGCAACGCAGCGAACGTGGCAGCCTTCCCCTGCTGCGCTTGATGGTGTGGCTTTCGTTGCGACTCGGCCGTGCTCCAGCGCGGATCGTGTTGCGTCTGATCGCGTTGTATTTTGTTGTCTTCGCACGCGGCTCGCGCCGAGCTTCGCGCGAGTTTCTCGCCCGTTCGCTCGGGCGCGCCCCCACAGCCACCGAGTCGTATCGGCTGTTCTTCAACTTCGCTTCGACCCTGCACGATCGCGTCTTCTTCCTTGCCGGGCGGCTCCAGCTTTTCGACATCGAAATACAGGGCACTGAATTGCTCGGAAGCGGTGGAGCCTTCCTGATGGGCGCGCATCTGGGCAGCTTCGAGGCCATTCGCGCGGCCGGCCGAGGTCGGAAAGTTGCGATGGCCATGTACCCGGACAACGCACGCAAGGTCAACGGGGTGTTGAGCACCATCGATCCGGCGCTGCAGGAGGACATCGTGTCACTCGGCCGTCCCGGCGCAATGATCGAGCTGCGCAACCGGCTCGAGGCGGGAGCCGTGGTGGGCGTGCTTGCCGATCGCACGCTTGCTGATGAGGCCGTAGTCGAGGTTGATTTCCTCGGTCATCCGGCGCGATTTCCCACCGGGCCCATGCGGATGGCGGCGGCTTTGCAGGTGCCGGTGTTCTTCATGATCGGCATCTATCGTGGCGCGAACCGTTACGTGATCCGGTTCGAGCGGCTTGCGGATTTTTCGATGCTGCAAGATGTAAGGCGTGCCGACCGCGACCACATGGTCAACGAAGCGGTGGTGCAATACGCAAGGCGCGTCGAACACTACGCGCGGCTCGCACCGGACAACTGGTTCAACTTCCACCGATTCTGGACGTGACGATGCTCCGCACATGGCTGTGCGTTGCGCTCTGCGCCACCGCCCTTGAATGCAGGGCAGCCGATTTCGAGGTTGGCAAGCTGATGGAGCTTTTGCGCAGTCAACTTCCCCAAAGGGCGACGTTCCACGAGACCAAGGAGATCGCGATCCTCGACCGCTCGATCGAGTCCACCGGCGAGCTCAATTTCACACCTCCAGACCGACTGGAGAAGCGCACGATTCGGCCGCGCGCGGAAACAATGGTTGTGCAGGGAGACTTGCTCACCATCGAGCGCGCCGGCCGCCAGCAAACCTTGACGCTGTCGCAGCATCCTGAAATCGCAGGGCTGATCGACAGCATTCGCGCGACGCTCGCGGGTGACTATGCTTCCCTGCAAAAGAGCTATGTCATGAGCGTCGAGGGCGACCCGCAAAAGTGGCGGCTCGCACTGCGCCCGAAGCAAGACGCGCTCGCGAAGATCGTTGCGCGGATTCAGATCGACGGCACGCAGTCGCGCGTTCGCAGGGTCGAGATCGAACAGGCTGATGGCGACCGATCGGTGATGGTGATGTCACCGGCCGCGCCGTGACTCGGAAGCGCGCCGGCGTCGTCGTCTGGCTCATCGGCATGGCGGTGTGCGCGGCGCAAGTCGCCCACACGCGCTTTGTCGCGGATCTGTCGTTTTTCCTTCCCAACGCTCCCACGTCGGAGCAGCAGCTCCTCGTAGATCAGCTTCGCACCGGCGCGTCTTCGCGCGTGATCTTCATTGGTATCGAAGGTTCAGATGCGCATGTACGGGCCCAGCTTTCACAGGCGCTCGCCACCGCCATCGCCGCGGATCGACGATTCACCAACGTCGTCAATGGGTCGAGGGATGTCAACCAGCATGAGCGCGAGTTCCTGATGCGCTATCGCTACGTTCTAAGCCAGGAGGTAAGTCCCGGGAGATTCACGGTGCAAGGGCTTCGGTCTGCGATTGGAGAGTCGGTCGAGTTGCTTGCATCACCTGCAGGACTGCTGGTCAAGTCGCTGATCACGCAGGATCCCACGGGCGAGCTGCTCGCGGTGCTGGAGCGCATCCGTCCATCAGAGGGACCTCGCGTGCACGACGGCGTCTGGGTTTCGCCTGACGGCGCGCGGGCATTGCTCGTAGCACGCACACGTGCCGATGGAGCCGACATCGATGCCCAGGCGCTCGGGATGTCCGCAATCCAGGGCGCTTTCAATGCCATCGCCACGAAAGCCGGCGCTGACGCAACGCGAACCCGGTTGGTGATGACGGGACCGGGTGTCTTTTCGGTGCGCGCCAGGGCCATGATCGTTCATGACGTGACGCGTCTCACGACCATTTCCGCGGCCGTCATCATGGTGTTGCTCCTCGTGGTGTATCGCTCGCCTCTTGCACTCGCGCTCGGATTTTTGCCCGTGGTATCGGGCGCGCTGGCCGGCATCGCCGCGGTGTCGCTTGCTTTCGGTGTCGTGCACGGGATCACGCTCGGGTTCGGCACGACGCTCATCGGCGAAGCAATCGATTATTCGATCTACTACTTCGTGCAGGGCCAACGCGCGGAGGGTGAAACCGACGACTCTGCGCGGTTCTTCTGGCCGACCATCCGCCTGGGCGTGCTCACCTCGATAGCAGGCTTCTCGGCGCTGCTCCTGTCGGGTCTACCGGGCCTTGCGCAGCTCGGCCTCTATTCCATCATCGGGCTTGCGGCAGCCGCGACCGTGACGCGCTTCGTCTTGCCGCAGCTGCTTCCGCAACGACTGCGCATTCGGGACCTGTCCGCGGCGGGCGTGAAAATAGCAACCATCGCGAGCCAGGCGACACGGTTGCGCGTCGCCGTTGTGGTGCTATCTGTGGCCTCGCTCGCAGTGCTCTGGAATCACCGCAATGCGCTTTGGGATTCTGAGCTCGGGAGCCTCAATCCCATAACGGTCGAGGACCGGGCACTGGATGCGGAGCTCAGAGCATCCATCGGCGCGTCGGACGCGCGCACCATGATCGTGGTGCAAGGCTCGAGCGCCGACGAGGCACTGGCGGCCGCCGAGCGTGTGGGGCAGCGCCTCGATCCGTTGGTTGCGGCGGGCAAGCTCGGCGGGTACGAAAGCGCCGCACAGCTCCTCCCTCCGATCGCCACGCAACGGGCACGACTCGAGAGCCTTCCCGAGGGCGACACGCTTCGCTCGCGCCTCGCCACGGCTCTTCAGGACCTGCCGCTGCGCGCCGCACGTCTGGAGCCGTTCGTCCTGGATGTGGAGCGCGCACGAGCCGAAGGCATGGTCACGCGCGACCGGTTCGCCGGCAGCGCACTCGACGCGGTACTCGATGGTCTGCTATTCGCGGATTCACGCGGCCACTGGAACGCGATCGTCAGCCTGCGCGCGCCAGCCGTCACCAATGCAACGATCGACCTCGAGGGGATTCGCGCGATGGTCGGGACGCTCCCCGGCGCACGCGTGCTCGACATCAAGGCGGAGGCAGATCGGCTTTATGCCAACTATTTTCGCCGGGCGACGCTCACCTCCGCACTTGGCTTCATCGTCATCGTTCTCCTCCTCGGTGGCGTGCTGCGCGAACCTCGGCGCGTCGCGAGCGTGATGGCGCCGTTTGTTGCAGGCATCCTGGTGGTAGCCGCTTGGCACGTGCTCAGTGGCACGCGACTGACGATCTTTCACCTGGTGGGTCTCTTGCTGGTAGCGGCAGTGGGCTCGAACTATGCGCTTTTCTTCGACCGGATTGCCGGCCGCGCGGATGCGACCAGCGGCGCCACCATCGCTTCACTTGCGCTGGCCAATGTCACGACGGTCGTGGGTTTCGGTACCCTGGCGTGGTCGGACATTCCGGTGTTGAACGCGATCGGCTCGTCTGTGGCGGCAGGAACCTTCATGACCCTGCTATTTTCGGCGATGCTTGCAAAGCTTGGCCCCATCAGTCCCTGGGGGAACGGTAGAATCCCGCCCGGGCACGACATGACCTGAACGGCTGTATTCGCGAGGTATGAGGCTTGACTACACCTGCAACCGATGACGATCTCCGTCATGTTGCTTCAGGCGCGGAGTTGCAATGAGCAACGGGATCGCCCAGCCAATGACACCGGTCGGCGATTGGCGCCCGACGCCGCTGATTACGTCGTCGGTTGGACTTCACTGCCTGAGCGCCGTAGGGACCGTCTACAACCCCGACGCATGGCCATGGGCACTTGGCTCGCTCGCCGCCAATCACGCGTTTCTGACGGCTGTGGGGCTGTGGCCCCGCGGCTCATGGCTTGGCCCGAATGTGACGCGGCTGACGCCCGCCGCCGCCGCTCGCCGCGAGATCTGCATCACGTTCGATGACGGCCCCGACCCGAACGTCACGCCACGCGTGCTGGACATCCTGGACGAGTACGGCGCAAAAGCCACCTTCTTCTGCATCGCCGACCGTTGCGAGAAGCACCCGGCGATCTGCCGCGAGCTGACACGCCGCGGGCACGGCATCGAGAACCACTCGCTGCGTCATTTACGCACCTTTGCGCTGCTCGGGCTGGCTGGCATTCGTGCCGAGATCGCAAAGGCGCAGGTGCTGATCACTGACACGGCGGGTGTGAGCCCGAGCTTCTTTCGTCCGCCTGCAGGCGTACGCAGTCCGCTGCTCGATCCCGTGCTGCACAGACTCGGACTTCGCCTGGTGAACTGGACGCGGCGAGGGTTCGACACACGCTATCAGCCGGAGCGAGTCATCGCAAAGCTGGTGGCCGATCTTGCAGCAGGCGACATTCTTCTGCTCCACGATGGCAGGTCTGCAGTGACGCCCGGTGGTTCGCCAGTCGTCATCGA
>JALYXY010000276.1 GCA_030946875.1 Pseudomonadota bacterium
AACTGACGCAAAAGGACATCGATTCCGCGGTGGCGCACAGCATCGAAACGATGCCTCCTGCATCGGCGGCCGCAAAGGCGTACGAGATCATCAGCCCGTCCGTGGTGGGCGTCCTTGGCACGGGTGAAGACCGCGAGGACGGCAAGCCGCCGGAGCGCGGGGTAGGCACGGGCGTCGTGATCATCGACAACGGCACGATCCTCACGAACCTGCACGTGGTTTCCGACGCCAAGCGCATTCGGGTCACGTACTTCGACGGCTTCGAATCGGACGCAGAAGTGGTCTCCGTTCAGCCGGAGAATGATCTTGCGGTGATCAAGTCGGCGAAGATCCCGGACGATCTCATGTCAGCGAGCCTGCGCTCGACGGCGGATCTCAACGTGGGCGACCAGGTGCTCGCCGTCGGGTTTCCGTTTGGCATCGGGCCTTCAGCTTCTGCCGGCGTCGTCTCGGGACTGGCACGCGAATATCGCTCGCCGGAAGGCAAACGGGTCCTCACCAATCTCATTCAGTTCGATGCGGCCGCCAATCCCGGCAACTCGGGCGGTCCGCTCGTCACCATGGACGGTGAGGTCGTCGGCATCGTGACCGCCATCCTGAACCCGAGCGAGCAGCGCGTCTTCATCGGCATCGGTTTTGCCGTGCCGATCGAGAATGCGGCAAGCGCCGTCGGCCTGTCGCCCTTCTGAAGCGCATCCCCGTACAGGGGTCATAATCGAACGGCAGCCCGCGTCGCCCGCGGGCGCGAAATCACCACCCGGGAATTCAATGGACAACCGAGACTCAGGGCGCGCCGAAGTCGCCTCCCTCATGGAACGCATCCTCTACGAGGTGAAAAAGGTGGTGGTGGGTCAGGACCACTTTCTCGAGCGCGTGCTGGTGGCAATGCTGGCGCAGGGGCATCTGCTCGTCGAAGGGGTGCCAGGACTCGCCAAGACGCTGACCGTGAAGACGCTCGCGCGCACCATTCGCGGGTCCTTCAAGCGCATCCAGTTCACACCCGACCTCGTGCCGGCTGATCTCATCGGCACTCGCATCTACAGCCAGAAGACAGGCGAGTTCGCAACATCGCTCGGCCCCGTATTCACCAATCTGCTGCTCGCCGACGAAATCAATCGTGCCCCGGCCAAGGTGCAAAGCGCGCTGCTCGAGGTGATGCAGGAGTATCAGGTGACCATTGCGGGTGACACGCACCACGTGCCCGAGCCGTTCCTCGTGATGGCCACGCAGAACCCCATCGAAACCGAAGGCACCTATCCCCTGCCGGAGGCCCAGGTCGATCGCTTCATGATGAAAGTGCTGGTGGGTTATCCGACCGAGGAAGAGGAGTTCGTCATCGTCGAGCGCGTCACGGGCGCCCCCACGCAGGTGAGCCCGGTCGCCACGACCGAGCAGTTGAGTGCGCTCCAACGCGAATGCCGGTCGAGCTATGTCGATCCTTCGCTCATCCAGTACGCGGTGCGCCTCGTCGGCGCAACGCGCGAACCCGAGCGTTACGGCATCAAGGACCTCGCGCATTACCTGACTTTCGGAGCGAGCCCGCGCGCCTCGATTCATCTCATCGAAGGCGCACGCGCCCTCGCCTTCCTGCGCGGTCGCGACTATGCGCTTCCCGAAGACGTCACCGACATCGCCCCCGATGTGTTGCGGCATCGGCTCGTGCTGTCCTATGAAGCGCTTGCGGCGTCGCTCTCCGCCGATGACATCGTGCATCGGGTGATGCAGCGCGTCCCGGCGCCTGACAAGCCGCTCGAGACCCATGTCCGCGTCGCACGGGCCTGAAGCCGTCCTTCAGCGCCTCGAGTGGACGGTGATCCGTCGGCTCGACGGCATTCTCCACGGCGATTACCGCACGCTCTTTCGCGGCTACGGGCTCGATCTCGCAGACCTCCGCGAGTACCAGTACGACGACGACGTTCGGCACATCGACTGGAATGTGACCGCGCGCCTGCAGACACCCTATGTGCGCGAGTACAACGAAGAACGCGAGGTCGCCGCGTGGTTCCTGCTCGACCTCAGCCCGTCGGTGGACTTTGGTTCGCAAAGCGTGCGCAAGCAGGCGGTTTCGGCAGAGTTCGTTACCGTGCTGGCGCGCCTCCTCACACGTCACGGCAACCGAGTCGGTGCGCTCCTGTACGGCGATGAGGTCGACACCGTGATCCCGGCGCGAAGCGGGCGGCGGCACGTGATGCATCTTCTGCACATGATGACCTCGCGCGAGCATGTGAGCGCGCGGCGGGCGACGAATCTTTCGGCATTCCTGCTCGATGCGACGCGGACGATCAAGCGGCGGTCCGTGGTCTTCGTCGTCTCCGACTTCATCAGCGCGCCCGGCTGGGCGCAAACCCTGGCCCGACTCGCCCAGCGGCACGAAGTCATCGCCGTGCGCCTGTACGACCCGCTCGAGATGGACCTTCCCGACATGGGGATGCTGGTGATCCAGGACGCCGAAACCGGCGAGCAACTCTTCGTCGACACGCACGATCGCAGGTTCCGCGAGCGCTTTGCCGAAGTGGCGCGGCAGCGCGAAACGGATCTGCGCAACGCGTTCACGCAAGCGGGTGTGGACGCGCTCGAGCTCTCCACCAGCGACGACCTCGTCGACTCCATCCTTCGCTTCGCGGATCTGCGCAGGCGCCGGCGGCAGCTCGGCGCGGGCGGCAGCCTGCCGCGGCACCTTGCGCAGGGTGCGCGCACGTGACGTTCCTTTGGCCGAAGCTGCTGTGGCTGATCGCGATCGTGCCACTGC
>JALYXY010000278.1 GCA_030946875.1 Pseudomonadota bacterium
CTCTATCGATGCGTCGAGAACGGCGACCTCGATGCAGCTATCGTATTGCAGGCGCCATTTGCACTGCCCAAGACGTGCAATTGGCAACTGCTGCGCGAAGAGCCGCTCGTCGTTCTCGCACCGGCAAGCATGGCCGGGAAGGACCCGCACAAGCTTCTCGCAACGGAACCTTTCATTCGCTACGATCGCGCCCAATGGGGCGGTCACCAGATCGACCGCTATCTGCAGCAGGCCGGGATCAAGCCACGCGAGCGCTTCGAGCTCAATGCACTGAACGCCATTGCAGTGATGGTCGACCGGGGGCTCGGTGTCTCGCTCGTTCCTGACTGGGCAAGACCGTGGCCCGAGGGTTTGAAAGTCGTGCGCATTCCGCTACCGATCACCTTCGAGCCGCGACGGATCGGGGTGCTTTGGACGCGCTCGACAATCCGAATTCGCCTGGTCAAAGCCCTTCTGCAGGAGGCGCAGGAACCGAGGCTGAAGCGAAGGCGCCGCAGCGACGGGTACGACACTCACGCGGATCTTTCCACCGGATCGTGAATGGTAAGCCCTCGCAGCGACTCTCGGGTACGCGCCGGGAACAGCCAGCTTGCGCAGTACCCAATCACGATGCAAAGCAGGATTGAGATCGCCAGGTAGAAGTACGGGTGAACGAGGCTGTTGAACCACGCGACCAGGGTCAACATGATGCTGGCCGCAACTCCGATGGTCACGCCCTGCCAATTGGCGCGTCGCGTGAACATCCCCAATGTATAGACGCCGGCGAAGCCGCCTCCGAGAACCCCAAACAGCTCGATCGAAATATCGAACACCGAGTGGATGTCGTAGCGTGACAGGATAAGCGCGACACTCATACCCAATACGCCGGCCAGGACAGTCATCCCTTCGGCGAAGCGCACGCTGGTCTTTGGATTTGGCCGCTTCACGATCTTTTCGTAGAAGTCGACCGTCGCAAGCGTCGCAACGCTGTTCATGATGCTCGAGAGCGTCGCCATGGCGGCCGCCAGGATCCCGGCGATGATCAGCCCGCGAATGCCTGCAGGCAGCTCGGCCGCGATAAACAACGGGAACGTCGCATCGATGCTCAGCAGGGGATTCATGCGCTCCGGATGTGTCTTGTAGAACGCGTACAGCGCCGTGCCGACGAAGTAGAACATGAACCCGCCCGGAATCGTGACGGCAGCGAAGGTCAGGACCGATCGCGTAGCGTCCTTGCTGTTCTTTGTAGAGAGCACACGCTGCATCAGCACCTGATCTTTCGGAAACGTGAGGACGACGTCGAAGAACACCAGAAAGATGAAGCCCCACACCGAAGCTTTGGTGAGGTCGAAGCTCCAGTCGAACAGCTTCATCTTGTGTTCGGCATTCGCAATCTTGAAGAGCGCGGCGGCGCCGCCGTCGAGCGCGAGGATGATGAACCCGATGGCGAAGGCGATGCCACCCATCTTCACGATGAGCTGGAGAAAGTCGGTCCAGACGACCGCTTTCATGCCGCCCATCGCGGTGTAGATCATCGTAAACACGCCCATGATCAGAATGCTCCACGCGACGTCGATGCCGGTGATGGTGGCGATCGCCAGCGATGGCAGGAACAGAATGACGCTCATGCGGCTGCCGATCTGCACAGCCATGTACAGCGCGCTGGCGAGGGTTCGAATGAGCGGATGAAAGCGCGTTTCGAGATAATGAAACACCGACATCAACTCGAGGCGCCGTAGCAGCGGGACGATCCAGATCGCAACGAAAATCAGCCCCAACACGCCGATAAGGTTGTTAGTGAGGTACTGCCAGTTGGTCTCGAACGCCTTTGCAGGAATCGCGATATAGCTGATCGAGCTGGTGTTCGCTGCGTAGAGACTGATACCAGCGGCCCAGAACGGTATCGTGCGTCCGCCGACAAAGAAATCCGACGTGGAGTTGCGCCTCTCTCGCATGTAGAAGTACAGACCGAGCCCGAGCATGGAAACGAGGTAGCCCGCGATGATGATCCAGTCGAAGCTCTTGAGCAGCAGCCGTCCCGACTCGATCTCGGCATAGGCAATATCGTTCGTCGAAGCATTCGGCCCATAGCTCACCCAGGCGATGCCGTCGCGCCACGCGGTCGCCATGCGCGCGTCGGGCACCTGCATCTCGCCGAGGACTGCCCACGACCCGGTGATCGTGTGCAGCATGATCACGCGCATTGCATTGCCGACGCGCACCAGATAGATGACGTGCGCCTGACCCATCGGGCGCGCCGATCCTTCTACGATCGTGCCGGACACTTCAGCCTGGTCCGTCCATTCCTGTCCAGGGGTCGCGCGCAGCAACCGCTCGCGCCCACCCTCGCCCCCCGGTTTCACGGTCAGGAACAATGCCGAATTCTGGCCGACGAGCGAAGTCACGTCGCCCGCTGCTGGCCAGGGCGGAAGCGTTCGCCATTGATCATGTAGCGTGGTGTCGATGGCGAACACGCGCGGCGAACCATCCGGCGTCGTTCCCGCAACGTAGAGCATGCCCTTGAGGGTTCCAGCGCGCGCGACCAATAGCGCGCTCGGAAGCAGCGGTAGGGCAACAGTTGGTCCTGCGGCGGCGACCGAGACCTTGACGACCTGGCGAGCGGGCCCTTCGGCACCATCACTCAGCACCAGAAAGCCGTCTTGTGCATCGCGGGTGACGGCAACGATGCGGCCTTCGAACTGCCACTCGCGACGCGACCACGCGCCGGTCTTCGGGTCGCGCACCGCAAGACCGGCCGCGCCCATCGCGACGAGTTGATCGCCGACTGAAAGCAACCGTGTCGTACCAATGGGGAGGGGACCCAGCGACCCGGTCTTCAGCGAAACGAGCGGCTCGCCGGCTGCGGCACCGATGGCGATTACGATCAAGGCAAGCAGCGCCCCACGTGCAAACCAGCGTCGGAGCGTGATCATCGATCCAACATCACCGGCGCATCCGAACGTTGCTCGACCTGGAGCCAGGTCAGGCGCCAGGTGCCATCGCTGCGCCCTCCGGCCTCATAGTAGGGAACGAACGACAAGGGCGACCGATTGCCGAGACCCAGACGAATCATGGGTGCTTGCGATTTCGCGGAGCGATCGATCACGTCGAGCCGAGGCTTGTCGCCGAGCGAGATCGTCTCCGCCGTTTTGAAACCATCGATCAGACCCGTCGCATACACGAGCGGGCCCCGGCTCAGAGCAACATAGTCGTGGCGCATCACCTCTTGCGAGATGGACGAGTGGTCCGGGGCAATCGACTCCTGGATGCTCCGATTCGACTGATGATGTAGTGTCACAGCCATCGGAAATGCGATTGTGATTTCGTCATTGGAACACCACTCGCGATTGAGAGCCAGGTAGGTCCCGGCAACGGCGCGTTGTTCTGCATCGACGCCATTGACCTGGACGCTCGTAGAGCCAGCCCAGGCGGGAATGCGCAGCTTCACGACGAATCTCGATGTGCTTTCTGGCGACACGCGAACGCGGATGTCGCCGCCAAACGGATAATCGGTGATCTGCTCAAGATTCACGATGGTGCCGTCGCTCGTCTCGAGTCGCGCCGTGCCCGCCCCGTAGATATTGATGGTGATGCCTTCGTCATTGCCCTGGTATGCCACATCGGGCAACTCCTCCAGCGCCATCGCCCCACTCGACTTGCAGCATCGCCAGTAAGTGGTGAATACGCGCTTTCCATTGGGGAACGAGTAGTAGCACCAGTCCGCGCCATCGGGGGCTTGCGCTCCGAGGAGATCGTTGTACGCCGCACGCTCGATTTCATCCGCGAATTTCGCCTGGTGAGTGATGGCGAGGAGCTCACGATTCAGCTGAATCCACGCCAATGTGGAGCAGGTTTCAACATAGCCTTCGGGACTGAAGATGGTTGGCGGATTGAAGATTTCCCGCGAGCGAAGGCCGACGCCGCCCCAAGGCCCGCCGCCAAGCGTGAGATGTGATCGCTGTATGCTTTGCCACACGTTCAGCACCGCCGTGAGCAGGCGCTCGTCGCCGCATGCGCGATAAAGCTTTGCGATCCCGGTCACATTCCAGATGAGCTGATACGCCTTGCCAGTTGCGATATCCGATGCGTCGGCTCCTTCCAACGCTTTGCTCAGAAGCCTCAACTCGGGTCGCCGCTCGGCCTGGTCAAGGATCGTATGCGCGAGTGTCAGATAACGTTGCTCGCAGGTCGCAAAATAAAGCTCGACGGCGGCATCGAGAAGCACGGTCGCGGACAGTCCATGGTGATTTCCTAGATGCGTGATGTCGATGCCTTGCACCGTGAGCGCTTTCAGGCAAAGATCACCGATGAGGCGCACAGTGTCGAGATAGCGCCTGTCGCCCGTGTACTTGTGCACCTCGAGCAATCCGAGCATCAGGTAGGCGTGCACCCACACATCCCAGGTGCGCGCGCTCGGCGCACCATCCCAGGTTGACCCCGGGAGGGACGCTTTCTTGGTGAAGCGGCGCTCGGGCGCGTAAGTGCCGAGATATCCGTCGCTGCGCTGAATCCGCACCAGAAAGTCGGCTACGCGGCGAACGCGATCGGCGAGCTGGTGATCGTGGGTGCGCCGCGCCGACTTCGCGGCTGCATAAAGCCATTTGCCCGCATGCTCGCCGTACCAGTCGCCCTGGACATTGTGCGCGGCTCGCGTGGGCTCGAACAGCGCAAGGGCGGGGCTCGTCTCATCCGTTATAAAACGATCAAGCCGGCCTCGCCGATTGGCATTCAGCGCGTCACCGAGAAGACCTCCCAATTGCACGCTCGAAAGCTTCATCGTAGAAATTGCACGACCGCATCGATCTGTATCGCGTTCAGGCCGGCAGCGAAGGGGCGCATGGCACCGTTGACGAGGGCATCCACAATCTGCTGCCGCGAACGCTTGACGACGACCTCACGTGGAGGCGTGCTGCCCTGCGGGTGGTCGTGACAGGCAGCGCATCGTTCCTGGTAGATCGCTTCGCCGTCGTACGCAGTGGAGCCGTTCCGAACGCGCCGTGGAGACAAGGGGCTCGCGGTGGTTTCGCCTGCCACCCTGTTCGCTGCGGCGGCCTCGCTTACCGGCCTTTCGTCTTCTGCTCTCTTGACTGCATTGCCGGCAGAAGCAGTTTGCATGGCAGTGGATCGGGAGCTCTGCACGGCCGGACGAGCACCGAGCCCGAACGCCTGGATCCGATCGCTCCCGACAAACACCATTCCGCGCGCGGAAGCGGGCTCGTTGTACTTGCCACTGGTGAAAATGTCTCCGGGTTTACTTTGCCACAGGAGATCGAGAGTCATTGCGTCGAATGCATACAGTACCGGTCTGGGCGCGTGCGGTCCCGCTAGCAAAGCCGAACGCGGCGCGTTCTCGTCCAACACCCACACGATCGCGCCACGCGCACCGTTGCTGGTGACAAAGGGTGAGCCAGGATTTTGCAACGTGATACGCATCTGGCGCTGGTCGACGCGGAGGTACGCCGGATCTCCGGGCCGTGTGACGACCTCGAGCCTTACCAGCGATGGAGGGACGCTGTGCGTCGAGCCTTGTTCGCGCCTGCTGTTCCCGGTGAGGAAAACATAGGAGCGCCCCTCCGTGCTACGGAAGTATGCGGGGATCGAGCGGCCGCGCGCCGTGTCTATCGCAGCGTCGTCTTCGGAATACGGTCCAAACACATTCAGCGGGCCACGATTGCCAAACTGCGGCTGGTCCTCGGGTGGCAAGAGCGAGCCATCGGTCGCTGAATTGTCGCTGCACGCCGGCCGGCGCTCGAGTGAGCCCGGCAGCTTCGAGCGATCGAGCAAATAAGCGTTGCCTTGCTTGCCGCCGAGGACCAGAAGCCGCGGCGTGGCCGTCTGGGACGGATCGAGGTCCGGCAAGAGCGAGGCGCCACCGGAGCCCAGGTCGATATCCATCATTGCCGTCGCGCAATGGTTGAACGGTGTGTACGTTCCGCTGAGCGCGAAACCTTGATGCGCGTCGTGAGAGAACCTGAGCAGCGATTGCGTCCAATCGCGCGGTCGATCGATGAAACCGTTATAGCTGGTCCCCGTCGCGACATAGATGTTGCCTTCCTTGTCGAGAGCCGGGCCGCCCGCGCCCCACATTCCACCGCCGCCGCGATAAGGGACCGCCTGCGCGGCGAAGGCGCTCGTGACGCGCGCCTGCAGGGTGTCTACCGCCACCATCCATCCGGTCTCGGTCTCGCCGAAAGTTACATAGAGGAATTGCCCATCGGGACTTAGATTCAGCGCGCCGCGCTGCACGCGGAAGTCGAACCGACGCGCCGGCGCGACCGGCGGCCCGGCGTTGCGGTTGACCGAATTGAACGTCGCTTCGTCGAGCGGCACTGGCCAGCCGCGCACAGTCGCACCGCTACCGAGATCGAGCGCGTAGGCTTGCCAGCGATGCTCCGGGTCGCAGTGCGTCACATAGATGCGCTGACGCTGCACATCGACCACAGGCGTGCTCAACACGCCGGTGGGCACGCCATCGAGTGGCGCAGGTTGAAGCCTGCACGGCGCGCCAAGGCGGGTTCGCCAGAGGATGGCTCCAGGAACCACGCCTCGCGCGGCGGACGCATTGATCGCGTAAACGAAGCCGGTGTTGGTTGCGGCAACGACGACCGGGAGGGTCCGGCCCATGTGCTTGCGCGTCGACAATCGCACCTGGTCCACGTACAGCGGCGACGCGTACAGGCGCGGTGCATCACCCCCGGTCGCGTCAAGCTGCGGAGACTGCCACACCAGGCCGAAGGAACCGGTCGAAACGCGCAGGGGAGTGAGACTCGTCTCATGCGAATTCCAGCCCGTGCGCTGCGCATCGCGATGAAATGTCGGCGTATCGGTCTGCTCGCTCGCGAGTCGGATCGCCG
>JALYXY010000014.1 GCA_030946875.1 Pseudomonadota bacterium
CGAGTGCCGCGAACGGTCGCTCCAGATGGGCCGCCTGGCGCCCGATTCCGTACGCGCGAAAGAGCAGCCAGACGAAGAGCACGATGACGATCGCCACTCCGGCGAACCCGAGCTCTTCGGCGATGACGGCGAGCAGGAAGTCGGTGTGCGCTTCCGGCAGATACATGAGCTTTTCGACACTCGAGCCAAGGCCCACACCGGTCCATTCACCACGCCCGAATGCAATGAGCGAGTGCGACAGCTGGTAGCCCTTGCCGAAGGGATCGGACCAGGGATCGAGAAACGCAACCAGGCGCTGCAGTCGGTACGGCGCCGCCACGAGCACTGCTCCGAGCGCGACCGGAAGCAGCAGCACGAGCGCGAGAAAGAGCCGCCAGTCGAGTCCGCCCAGATACAGCACGCCAAAAGCAATCGCGACGATCACCACGAACGCACCGAAGTCGGGCTCGAGCAGAAGCAACCCACCCGTGACCGCCATCACCACGAAGAGCGGGAGAAACCCGCGCAGCAGCGTCTTGCGCATGGGCTGCTCGGCATGCAGGAATGCCGCCTTGCGCACTGCGTAGCTCGCGGCATAGAGCACGGCCGCGAGCTTCATGAATTCCGATGGCTGCAGGTTGAGAACGAACAGCGACAACCAGCGCCTCGAGCCGTTGACCGATTTGCCGACACCCGGGACGAGCACGAGCACCAGTAACGCGAGCGCGATCATGAAAAGCCATGGCGCAAGGCGCTGCCATGCCTTCAGCGGCACCTGGAACGTGACGAGCGCCGCCAGAACTCCGACTGCGAGGAAGATCGCGTGCCGCGCAAGGAAATACCACGGCCGGAATCCCGTGTGCGCCGAGGCCTCCGCCATCGCGATAGACGCCGAGTACACCATCACGAGGCCGATCGCGAGCAGGAGCAGCGTCGCCCAGGTGAGCGAGATGTCATAGGCCAGCATCGTGCGCGGGTTGCGCGGCAGTGACCCGATCGAGCCGAACGACTTCAGCGCGGAGAGCCCGTTCAGGGAAGCGGAAAGGGTGGCGCTCTTACGCATTCAACGCCTCACCGTTGCGCTCGCGCACGAGCTGCATGAAACGCTCGCCGCGCGCGACGTAGTTCGGAAATTGGTCGAGACTCGCGCATGCCGGCGACAGAACGACGGCATCACCGTCACGCGCGAGATCCATTGCACGCTCGACTGCACGATCGAGCGTGTCCGCGATCTCGATGCGCGCCTGCGTGCCCTCGAACGCTTGCGCCATCGCCTGAGCATCACGGCCGATCAGCAGCACAGCGCGGCAATGGTCGTTCACGATGCCGCGCAGCGGTGCGAAGTCCTGCCCCTTGCCGTCGCCGCCCGCGATCAGCACCACCGGCCGCCCGAGCCCCTGCAGGGCAACGCTCGTCGCCGCAACCGTCGTTCCCTTGCTGTCATTCACGAACAGCACGCCACCCGCCTCGAGCACCTGCTGCACCCGATGCGGCAAGCCTTCGAATGCGGCGAGCGCACCCAGCACTCGCTTCTTGACGGGCGCCACCGTCGACACGAGCGCCAGGGCAGCGAGTGCGTTCAAGGCGTTGTGCCGGCCGACGAGCTTCAGGTCCGACGTCGGCAGCAGCAACTGGCCACCGCGCGCAAGCCATGTCACCCCATCGGCACGGTGCACGAGGCCCCATTCCTCCTCGAGAGCGGGCATGCCCGCGCCGAACGTCTCGACCACCCGCCCGGGCAAGCGCATCGACAGGCTTCGCGGATCGTCACGGTTCAGCACCTGCACCGATCCGCGCGTGAAGATGCGTGCCTTGGCCGCGGCGTAGCTGTCCATGTCCGCGTAGCGATCGAGGTGGTTCTCGGTCACGTTGAGAACGGTAGCCGCGAGAGGAGCCAGCGAGAACGTTGTCTCCAGCTGAAAGCTCGAGAGCTCGAGCACGAACACGTCCGGCCAGTCGCCCCCGCCCAAGCCGCGAAGCACATCGAGCACCGGTTCACCGATGTTGCCGGCGACGCTCGCAGAAAGGCGCGCCGCAGCACACAGCGCGCCAACGAGCGAAGTCACGGTCGTCTTGCCGTTGGAACCGGTGATCGCGATCACCTTCTGCCCCGCCGGCAAGGCACGCGCGAAGAGCTCCACGTCACCGACGAGCTCGACGCCTCGAGCGACCGCCGCCGCGATCACCGGATTATCCTTGGGCACTCCGGGACTGATGGCGATGACATCGACACCAACGACGTCATCCGCCGCAAGCTCGCCTGCGGTGAAGCCGACCTTCGGCAGTTCCTTGCGTAATGACCCTAGGAAAGGGGGCGCAGCCCGCGTATCGATCACCCGCACATGGGCTTCGTGCTCGTGCAGATAGCGGGCCATCGAAAAGCCCGTGAGCCCCAGGCCGAGCACCAGGGCGTTGCGTCCGGCAACCGAGCAGGAGCGGCTCATCGGGCCTTCGAGAGGGAGTGCAACGGAATGTTCGTGCTTTGCATGTCAGCGCAACTTCAGCGTGGACAATCCGAACAGCACCAGCAACATCGTGATGATCCAGAAACGCACGACCACCTGGTTCTCTTTCCAGCCCTTGAGCTCGTAATGGTGGTGAATGGGCGCCATGCGAAACACGCGCCTGCCGGTCATCTTGAACGACGCCACCTGCACCATCACGGACAGTGTCTCGACGACGAATACACCCCCCATGATCAGCAGCACGATCTCCTGACGCGTGATCACGGCGATGGTGCCGAGCGCGCCACCCAGTGCCAGCGCCCCCACGTCACCCATGAACACTTCCGCGGGATAGGCGTTGAACCATAGAAAGCCAAGGCCCGCGCCCGAGAGCGCGCCGCAGATCACCGCGAGTTCGCCGGCTCCGACGATGTACGGAAATTGCAGATAGCGCGCAAAGACCGCGTTACCGGTCACGTAAGCAAACACACCCAGGGCCCCGGCCACCATCACGGTGGGCATGATCGCAAGACCGTCGAGGCCATCGGTGAGGTTGACCGCATTGCTCGTGCCCACGATCACGAAATAGGTGAGCGCAATGAAGCCCCAGACGCCCAGCGGATACGACACCGTCTTGAAAAATGGCACGATGAGGTCGGCCTTGGGCGGCAGATTGAGGTTGA
>JALYXY010000032.1 GCA_030946875.1 Pseudomonadota bacterium
CACGAACGTCGCAGAACCTTCAACGCACGACCGAACTCCTGCACGCGATCTGCAATTCCATCTCGCACCCGGTCTTCGCCAAGGACATCGAAGGCCGCTATCAGCTCGTCAATGCCGCGATGCAGGAACTCATCGGGCAGCCTGTCGACATGATCATCGGGCACCGCGACGCCGAGCTCTTCGCGAACCCCACGGACGCCGAGACGGTTCGCGCGATCGACGTGCGCGTACTCGCGAGCGGAACCCGGCAGGTGATCGAGGAACGTGTCTCGTTGAAGGGTCACGTTCAGGCATTCCACGTCGTCGCATCGCCGTATACGGACGGCAATGGCGATGTGCTGGGGGTCATCGGCACCTGGTACCGGGTCGCCGAACGGGGAGCGGCCTGAGCCGAGCGAAAAAAACCGGGCGCGCGGCCCGGTTTGATGACGGCTAACGACGCCTTGCTTCAGGCTGCCGCTTGCTCCTCGTCCATCGCCTCGTCGGCCACTGCGGGCCTGTCGACGAGCTCCACCAATGCCATCGGCGCATTGTCGCCCTGGCGAAAGCCGAACTTCAGAATCCGCAGGTAGCCACCCGGGCGCGCCTGATAGCGCGGGCCGAGCTCGTTGAAGAGCTTGGTGACGACGTCGCGATCGCGCAACCGATCGAACGCAAGGCGTCGATTCGCCACCGTGGGCGTCTTGCCCAACGTGATGAGCGGTTCGGCAACACGACGAAGCTCCTTCGCCTTGGGCAAGGTCGTCTTGATGACTTCGTGCGTGAGCAGCGAGTTCGTCATGTTGCGCAGCATCGCGAGACGATGGCTGCTGGTGCGGTTGAGCTTGCGCAGGCCGTGGCGGTGACGCATTTTTGGTATTCCTCTTGTCTCTTACGGACGGTCGAGTCCCGCGGGTGGCCAGTTCTCGAGCTTCATGCCGAGAGACAAGCCGCGCGAGGCAAGCACTTCCTTGATCTCATTGAGCGACTTGCGCCCGAGGTTCGGGGTCTTCAGCAACTCCGTTTCGGTACGCTGGATCAGATCGCCGATGTAGTAGATGTTTTCCGCCTTGAGGCAATTGGCGGAGCGCACCGTGAGCTCGAGATCGTCGACGGGACGCAGCAGGATGGGATCGACCTGTGGCGACGCACGCTCCGCCGTCGGGCTTTCGGAACCTTGCAGGTCCGCGAACACCGACAGCTGCTCGACTAAGACCGATGCGGCATAGCGCACCGCCTGCTCGGGCTCGACGACACCATTGGTCTCGATGTCGAGCACGAGCTTGTCGAGGTCGGTACGCTGCTCGACGCGCGCGCTCTCCACTGCATAGCTCACGCGACGCACGGGACTGAAGGAGGCATCGAGCAGGATGCTTCCGATGGAGCGGCCACCCTCCGGCTTGATGCGGGCCGTTGCAGGCTGATACCCGCGCCCACGTTCCACCTTGATCTCCATCTCGAGCTTGCCGCCGGCCGTGAGGTGGGCGATGACGTGCTCGGGATTGATGATCTCGACGTCGTGATTGGGCTCGATGTCCGCAGCGGTGACGGGACCTTCGCCGTCCTTCGCAAGCTTCAGGAGCACGTGGTCACGATTGTGCAGCTTCATCACCACGCCCTTGAGATTGAGCAGGATATCGACCACGTCTTCCTGCACGCCGTCGAGCGCCGAATACTCGTGCAGAACCCCCGTGATGCGAACCTCCGTCGGCGCATACCCCGGCATCGATGACAGCAGCACGCGCCGGAGCGCGTTGCCGAGCGTGTGGCCGTAACCGCGCTCGAATGGCTCCATCACCACCTTCGCGTGGAAGGGAGATGTGCTCTGCACGTCGATAATGCGGGGCTTCAACAAGGCATTGCTTTGCATAGTGACCTTTGAGAGCTAGTGCACGCAGCGGACGCTGCGTGCCATGCTTTTTTTCAGTGCGCCCGGCGCGGGCGCGCGACGCGTTGTGAAAGCGCCGGCTTACTTCGAGTACAGCTCCACCACCAGGCTCTCGTTGATGTCCTGGCCGAACTCGGAGCGGTCGGGCGCGCCCTTGAATGTGCCGGACATCTTCTTCACGTCGACTTCAACCCACGAGGGAAACCCGACCTTTTCAGCGAGTTGCAGCGAATCCTGGATCCGCAACTGGCCCTTGGCTTTTTCGGTGGTGCTGATGACGTCGCCCGGCTTGACGATTGCCGACGGAATGTTCAGCACCTTGCCATTGACCGTGATCGAGCAATGTCCGACGAGCTGGCGCGCCTCGGAGCGAGTGGATCCCAGGCCCATCCGGTACACCACGTTGTCGAGCCGCGATTCCAGGAGGCGCAACAGGTTTTCACCTGTCGAGCCCTTGGCCTTTGCCGCGCGCTGGAAGTACAGCGAAAACTGGCGTTCGAGCAGCCCGTACGTACGCCGGAGCTTCTGCTTCTCGCGCAGCTGGTTGCCGTAATCGGACATGCGCATGCCGGACTTCACCCCGTGCTGGCCGGGCTTCACATCGAGCTTGCACTTGGAGTCGAGTGAACGACGCGCGCTTTTCAGGAAAAGGTCGGTGCCTTCCCGTCGCGCCAGCTTGCATTTCGGTCCCAGATATCGAGCCATTGGCTATCCAAATTTAAAATGATGCACCTTCGTGCCGGCCGCGCCGGCGCGATTCGAATCGGTCAAATGCGACGCCGCTTCGGCGGACGGCAGCCGTTGTGCGGGATCGGCGTCACGTCGGAGATGCTCGTGATCTTCATACCGAGCGCATTGAGGGCGCGCACCGCGGACTCGCGTCCCGGCCCCGGGCCTTTGATGCGCACCTCGAGGTTCTTCACCCCGTATTCGACGGCCTGACGTCCCGCGCGCTCGGCCGCGACCTGTGCTGCGAAGGGCGTCGATTTGCGTGATCCCTTGAAGCCCGCGCCGCCCGAGGTCGCCCATGACAATGCATTGCCCTGGCGATCGGTGATCGTGATGATCGTGTTGTTGAAGGACGCATGGATATGCGCGATGCCTTCCGCAACGTTCTTCTTGACCTTCTTGCGGACGCGGGTGCCGGCCTTCGGGTTCTGCGATTGTGTTGCCATCTTTGTTCCTTACTTGTCACCACACGCGCACGCCGCGTGCATTTGCCTGATTCGGACGGCGGTGCGCCGCGTTCGTTACTTGCCGACCGGCTTGGCGCCTGCCGACTTGCCCATGCCCGAGCGAGACTTCTTCGGACCCTTACGAGTGCGGGCGTTGGTGCGCGTACGTTGGCCACGCACGGGCAGGCCCCGGCGGTGCCGCACGCCGCGATAGCAGCCGAGGTCCATCAGCCGCTTGATACTCATGGTCACCTCGCGGCGAAGATCGCCTTCGACGGTGAACTTGCCGATCTGCTCGCGCAGCTTGTCCATCTCCGTGTCGGAGAGATCCTTGACCTTGCGCGACGGCAGAACGCCGGCAGCCTCGCAGATCGCTTTCGCGCGCGGACGGCCGATGCCGTAGATGGCCGTCAGCGCGATCTCGGCATGCTGGTGATTGGGTATGTTGACGCCTGCGATACGAGCCATGTTCAGTTCTCAGTTGACATTTGACAGTTGACAGTTGGTGGGAGCGGTCGAGGTTGCGAAGTGACTGGCAACCGTCAACTGACTCCGGATGGTGTCACCCTTGCCGCTGCTTGTGCCGCGGGTCCGTGCAGATCACGCGCACCACGCCATGGCGCCGGATGATCTTGCAGTTGCGGCAGATCTTCTTCACTGATGCGAGCACTTTCATCTTCGGTCCTCTTGTCCTCTGGACTTGTCAATTCCGGGATCACTTTGCCCGGAAGATGATCCTCGCCCGCGATAGATCGTACGGCGACACGTCCACCGTCACCTTGTCGCCGGGCAGAATCTTGATGTAGTGCATGCGCATCTTTCCCGAGATGTGCCCCAGCACTACGTGTCCATTCTCGAGCTTCACGCGAAATGTCGCGTTGGGGAGCATTTCAAGGATCTCCCCCTGCATCTGTATCGTTTCTTCCTTCGCCATCAGCGCGTGGGCAGCCCACCCTTGAAGTTCGCCTTGCGGAGCAGGCTCTCGTATTGTTGCGACATGAGATACGCCTGCACCTGCGTCATGAAGTCCATGGTGACGACCACGATGATCAGGAGCGACGTACCTCCGAAATAGAACGGCACCTGCTTCCAGGCGATCAGGAAGTTCGGGATGAAGCAAACCACCACGAGATACATTGATCCGATCAAGGTGAGGCGCAACGTGATCCGCTCGATGTAACGCGCCGTCTGATCACCGGGCCGATACCCGGGGATGAACGCCCCGCTCTTCTTGAGGTTCTCCGCCGTTTCCTTCGGGTTGTACTGGAGCGCCGTATAGAAAAAACAGAAGAAGATGATCGCTGCCGCGTAGAAGATCTCGTGCACCGGCTGCCCCGGACCGAGCGTAGACGCAAGGTCGCGCAACCACACGGTGTTCTCGCCGCTGCCGAACCACTGCGCGAGTGTCGCCGGGAAGAGGATGATCGAAGACGCGAAGATCGGCGGAATCACGCCTGCCATGTTGATCTTGAGCGGAAGGTGCGAGCTCTGGCCCTGATACACCTTGTTGCCCACCTGGCGCTTCGCATAGTTCACGAGAATCTTGCGTAACGCCCTCTCCATGAAAACGACGAACCCCGTGACGAGCACCACCAGCGCCACGATGCCCAGCACGAGCGGAATCGAGTACGCGCCGGTGCGCGCCTGCTCGAGCGTGAGACCGATGGCATTCGGCAATCCCGCTGCAATGCCCGCAAAGATGATCAACGAAATGCCGTTGCCCAGTCCGCGCTCGGTGATCTGCTCGCCCAGCCACATGAGAAACATGGTGCCGGTAAGGAGCGTCACCGCGCTCACCATGCGGAACATGAGGCCCGGATCAAGCACGAGCCCGGGCTGGGCCTCGAGGGCCACCGATATGCCAAGCGCCTGGAAAAACGCAAGGCCCAGCGTCGCATAGCGCGTGTACTGCGTAATCTTGCGGCGGCCCGCCTCACCTTCCTTCTTCAGCGCCTCGAGCGACGGCACGACCACCGTGCATAGTTGCATGATGATCGAGGCCGAGATGTACGGCATGATGCCGAGCGCGAGGATCGAGAACCGCTGCAGTGCGCCCCCGGAGAACACGTTGAAGAGCCCCAGGATGCCGCCCTGCTGATTGCGGAAGAGCTCGTCGAGCACGCTCGCGTTGATCCCGGGCACCGGGATGTGCGTGCCGACGCGATAGACCACCAGCGCCGCAAGCAGGAACAGAAGCCGCCGCTTGAGATCGGCGTACTTGGTTCCTGTCTTGTTGGCGGGATTGGTGGCGGTAGCCAGCCCGACTTTTCCGTTCTTAGGCAAGAGTTCCGCCTGCTGCTTCAATGGCCGCCTTGGCACCCTTCGTCGCGGCAATGCCGGTGAGCTTCACCGCCTTGCCAATCTCACCTGATTTGATGACCTTTGCCGATTTTGCAAGGGACGACACGATGCCCGCGCTCTTGAGCGCGAGAAGGTCGATGTCCGTGACCGGAAGCCTTTCGAGATCCGACAGGCGGACTTCGGCGGTGTCGTTGCGTGTCGTCGAGACGAATCCACGCTTGGGCAGGCGACGCTGCAGCGGCATCTGACCGCCTTCGAAGCCAACCTTGTGGAAGCCGCCGGAGCGTGACTTCTGCCCCTTGTGCCCCCGACCCGCTGTCTTGCCGAGCCCCGAGCCGATGCCGCGACCAACGCGCCGGCGCTCCTTCTTCGAGCCCTCGGCGGGCTTTATCGTATTGAGTTGCATGTCCACGTGTCCTCTAGGCACGGCGCTTGGCTTTCGAAGCTGCGCCGGCACACTGTCTCGTCCTGCCGCGCAACGCCCACCTGATGGAGATCAGGAGCACGCTGCGGGATCATCACGCTTCGATGACCTTAACGAGGTAACTCACCTTGTTGATCATGCCGCGCGTCGAAGGCGTGTCCTCGACCTCGACGCTGTGCTCGCGCCATTTGAGCCCAAGCCCTCGCACCGTCGCGCGATGACTCTCCTTGCAGCTGTTGACACTCTTCACGAGCTTGACGCGGATTTTCTTGTCGCTAGGCATGTCCGGCCTCCGGGCGCCCGTACGCCGCGACCATCGAAGTGATCAGGAGCTGGTTCATTGTCAGGCCCCCATCAACTGCTCGACCGTCATCCCGCGCTTGGCGGCGATATCGGCGGGCGCGTTGCCCTTTTCGAGCGCATCGATCGTCGCGCGCACGAGGTTGTACGGATTGGTCGAGCCATGGCACTTGGCGAGGATGTTGGTCACACCCACGACCTCGAACACCGCGCGCATCGGACCACCGGCGATGACACCGGTACCATCGGCCGCCGGCTGCATGAACACCTTGGTGGACCCAAGACGACCCTCGACCGCGTGATGCAGCGTGCCACTC
>JALYXY010000034.1 GCA_030946875.1 Pseudomonadota bacterium
ACCGTTCTCCGACCCCATGGCCGACGGTCCGGTGATCCAGCGCGCCTCCGAACGAGCCTTGGCGCAAGGCGTGGGGCTGCATCATGTGCTCGATCTCGTCGCGAGCTTTCGTACCCGCGATGCCACGACGCCCATCGTGCTCATGGGCTATGCCAATCCGATCGAAGCGATGGGCGTCAGCCGGTTTGCAGCGCGCGCGCAGCAGGATGGGGCGGACGGTGTGCTGGTTGTCGACTATCCCTCAGAAGAATCGCACGAGTTTGCCGACGTGCTCGGTACGCATGGCCTCGCACCGATCTTCATGATCGCGCCCACCACGCCACAAGCGCGACTCCAAAGCATTGCCGCGATGGCGCGCGGTTACGTCTACTATGTCTCGCTCAAGGGCGTCACCGGCGCGGGAAACATCGATACGGCCGATGTGGCGCGCCGCCTCGCCGACGTTCGTCGAGTCGTGTCGCTTCCGCTCGCCGTTGGGTTCGGCATCCGCGATGCGGCGAGCGCGCAGGCGATTGCGGCCCACGCCGATGCAGTCGTCATCGGCAGTCGCATCATTCAGGAAATAGAAGGCGCAACGCCCGACACAGCAGCCGCTCGATGTCGCGTCTGGCTCGCCGGCATTCGCGAGGCGATCGATGCCGTGCACAAGCGTGCAGCCTGAGGCGCGATGACCCGAGCGACGCTCACCTCCGGGAGGGCAGCATGAGTTGGTTGCAGAAGCTGCTGCCGCCGCGGATCAAGAGCACGCCGGGTGCCAAGAAGACGGCCGTGCCCGAGGGGCTCTGGGTCAAGTGTGTGGCGTGCGAAGCCGTTCTTTACCGCACCGACCTCGAAAAGAACCTCGAGGTCTGCCCCAAGTGCACACACCACGGCCGTGTATCGGCGCGCACGCGCATCGAGCACCTGCTCGACACCGAGGGTCGCTACGAGATCGGCTCCGAAGTCCTGCCTGTCGACAGCCTCAAGTTCAAGGACACCCGCAAGTATCCTGAGCGTCTCGCCACGGCGCTCGAAGACACGGGCGAAACTGATGCGCTGATCGTGATGCAGGGGAGCATCAACACCGTGCCGGTCGTGCTCGCGGCGTTCGAGTTCGAGTTCATGGGCGGCTCGATGGGGTCGGTGGTGGGCGAGCGCTTCGTGCGTGGCGTGCGGGTTGCCTTCGAGAATCGCGTGCCGATGGTATGTGTCGCGGCGTCGGGAGGCGCGCGCATGCAGGAAGGCGTGAGCTCGCTGTTTCAGATGGCGAAGTCGACGGCGGTTCTGCAGGAGCTCACGCGCGCGCATCTGCCCTTCATCTCCGTCCTCACGGACCCGACGATGGGGGGAGTGTCGGCGTCCTTCGCTTTTGTGGCGGATATCGTGATCGCGGAGCCCGGTGCGCTGATCGGGTTTGCCGGTCCGCGGGTGATCGAGCAAACCGTCCGCGAAACACTGCCCGAAGGTTTCCAGCGCGCGGAGTTCCTGCTCGAAAAGGGCGCGATCGATCTGATCATCGACCGCCGCCAGTTGCGCAGCGAGCTTGCCCACATCCTCGCGCAACTCACGCGTCAACCCGCACCGTCACCCTGACGTGCCGGAGTGAGCCTGCCCATCGGGTCGCGGGTGCGCCCCGTCTCGCTGGACGAGTGGCTCGCGTACCTCGAGACCCTGCATCCGAAAGCAATCGCGCTGGGACTCGACCGCGTGCGCGAGGTGCTCGAGCGGCTTCACCTCCATCTCGAATGTCCGGTGATCACGGTCACGGGCACCAACGGCAAGGGCTCGACGTGCGCGATGCTCGATGCGATCGCCCGGGCCGCTGGTTACCGCTGCGTGCTGTATACCTCGCCCCATCTCTTGCGCTACAACGAGCGGGTGCGCGTCAATGGCAAGGAGGCCGATGACGGCGCGTTGGTCGAGGCATTCGATGCGATCGAGGTCGCGCGCACGAAGCCTGGTGCGCCGCCGGTTCCGCTCACCTATTTCGAGTTCGGCACCCTCGCCGCATTGCTGTTGTTCCAGCGCGCGCGGCCCGATATCGCCATCCTGGAGGTCGGGCTGGGGGGGCGGCTTGACGCGGTGAACGTGATCGATGCCGACGTGGCGGTGATCACGTCGATCGACATCGATCACATCGATTACCTGGGGCCTGATCGCGCGTCCATAGCGCGCGAGAAGGCCGGCATCAGTCGCGCACATCGCCCGCTGATCTGCGGCGACACCGAACCTCCCGCCGAGTTCTTCGACGAGGTGCAGCGGCGAGGTGCAACGCTTCGGTTGATCGGACGCGATTTCGGGTACGCCGCCGAAGGACAGCAATGGCGCTACTGGAGTGCGCAGGGCGAGCGGTTCGGGTTGCCGGTGCCTGCGCTGCGCGGTGCCTACCAGTTCGGCAATGCCGCAACCGCCATTGCAGCGCTCGAAGCGCTATCGACTGCACTGCCGGTGCATGCGGGTGCAATTCGCGAAGGTCTCACGAGCGTGGAGCTTCCCGGCCGCTTCCAGGTGTTGCCCGGCCGACCGGCCATCGTCCTCGACGTCGCCCACAACGCGCAGGCAGCGCGCGCGCTCGCGGCGACATTGGGCGTGATGAGCTTCCATCCGGTGACGTTCGGCGTCGTCGGCATGCTGGGGGACAAGGACATCGCTGCCGTGCTCGGAGCGCTTCTGAACCGCGTGGAGCGTTGGCTGGTCGCGCCGTTACCGGGACCGCGGGGCGCGTAGGCCGATCTTTTGCAGCAAACGTTGTGCACGCTCGGCGTCCGTGCCGATGCAATCGTCGTGTGCGAAAACGTTGCCGCGGCCCTGGCCAAGGCCCGTCAGGAGGCACGTGAAACTGATAGAATCGTCGTCTTTGGCTCGTTCCTCACCGTCGCTGCCGCAGTGAGTTCCATGCGCGCC
>JALYXY010000058.1 GCA_030946875.1 Pseudomonadota bacterium
CGTCTGGGCATGTTAGTTAAATAAAAAAATCTAGCGTGGCAGTTCGTCAACTGGTTATCGGTGCAGACCGTCGTAGTGAACAACGCGCTCGCCAAGTCCGGCACGCAGACGTACGCGCGATCGCACAAGGCGGAGCTCGATCTCTATCGCGGTGAGATGCCGAAGCACGGGGCCATCTGGATGGTGTACTACCCGAACGTGATGGTGGAGTGGTATCCCCACGTGCTCATCATCAGCACGCTCATTCCACGTGCGGTGGACAAGACCACCAACGTGATCGAGTTCTATTATCCCGAGGAAATCGCGCTGTTCGAGCGCGAATTCGTCGAGGCCGAGCAGGCTGCGTATTTCGAAACCGCGGTCGAAGACGACGAGATTGCGCTGCGCATGGACGCAGGTCGAAATGCTTTGTACGCACGCGGCGTGAGCGAGGAAGGTCCCTATCAATCGCCTCTCGAGGACGGCATGCAGCACTTTCACGAGTTCCTGCGCCGCGAGATGGGCTCGGCTATCCCGCAACGCTGAAGGTCATTCCGAGCCGCGCCGCGCGGCCACACCGAGCCTGCATGTTCCGCATGTTCCTCAACGCGGCCGAACTTCCTGCGCGAGGACGTGACATCGTGCAGCTCGTCCGTACACCGGCACACTGAACGGCACGCCCATGCAGTCGCTCTGGATGCTCGCCGCGGGTCTCTGCTTCGCCGTCATGGGCGTGTTCGTGAAACTCGGCGCACCGCAGTTCAAGGTCGCCGAGCTGGTGCTCTACCGATCCCTCGTGATGATGCTGCTCGGCTGGATCGTTCTCGCGCGATCAGGCGCTTCGCTACGCACGGCGCGCCTTGGTACGCACATGCATCGCAGCGTGTCCGGGTTCGTGTCCCTGTTCATGTTTTTCTACGCCCTCTCCGTCCTGCCGGTGGCGACCGCCATCACGCTCAACTACACGAGCCCCATATTCCTCGCGGCACTCATCGCCTTGCTGGCGCGCGAGCGGCCGGGGACGCGCCTCAGTGCGACCGTGGTCCTCGGCTTTGCTGGCGTGCTGCTGCTGCTGCGTCCGAGCTTTCACGCCGAAGAGCTCTGGGCCGGCGGCATGGGACTCGCCTCTGGCGCACTTTCCGCCATCGCCTACTGGAACGTACGCTCGCTCGTGCAAGCCGACGAGCCGGTAGGACGTGTCGTTTTCTATTTCGGTCTCATCAGCTGCTTTGGAGCCTTGGTGTGGATGGCACCCCAGACGTGGACACCCCTCACCCGCTCGAACGTGGTCGTGCTGGCAGGCCTGGGCGTCAGCGGCGCGCTGGGTCAACTCGCGATGACGCGCGCCTACGGCAACGGCCCGGCGCTGGTCGCTGCCGCGCTCTCGTACAGCAGCATCGTTTTCTCGAGCCTGCTCGGGCTCGCCGTGCTCGGGGACGTGCTGCCGCTCCTCTCCTGGATCGGCATTGCGCTGATCGTGGCCGCCGGCATCATCGCGGTCCAGCTGGCGCCTCCCACACCGAGAGCTCCACCGCCGCAGATCAGCAGCGAGTGATCGGCACGCGACGGATCAGCGCAGGCGAAACCGTTCGACTTCGCGGTATGACGGACCCTTGGCACCGAGCTCCGACGCCATCAGCGTCAGAGAATCCGCGTTCCAGGAGATTTCCGGCGCCTCGATTGCGTGTACCGCTCGCACGCAGCGCCGCGCCAGAGTCAGGTGCGTCCTGAACGCGCGCGTTTCCATTGGAAAGCCCGCTGCTGCAAGGGCGGCGCGGAGATCAGCTGCGAGCTGCTGCAATGGCGCGAGCGGGTTGGAGGGACCGATCCAGGCGATCCCGGCGCCCCGGAACATGCCCAATTCTGCGAGCGTGATCGAGAATGCGGTTGCGCGTTGTGCGACCTCATGGCCGATCGCGACGAGCTGCACCACCTTCTCCTGCGGCACCTCGCCGATGAACGCAAGCGTCAGATGCAGGCGTTGCATGGCTGTCGCGCGGCCCTGCGTCACTGTCGCGACGCGCTCGGCGAGCGCCGACAGCGCCTCTCGCGCAGGAGCGTCGGGCCACAACGCGTAGAAAAGTCGTGCACGCGCCGGGAGCGATGCGGCAGGCGCCGCGTGACCTTCAGCCCTGTTCGCCTCGTCCGCCACGTTGCGGCTCGCCGTCGTTCACGTTCGATGTCACGCGTGGAAACACCACGCCCGATGTTCGGGGCGCGGTGAAAAGCGGACGCGGTGATCAGTGGACCCGCGTCCCCGCCGGCATCAGCCGTTGGCGACCGCGAGTCCCGGCTTCGACTTCTTCTGCTCGAAGAACTGCTCGTCTTCGGTCGACCCCTTGAGCGCGGTCGTTGAGGACTGCCCGCCCTGGATGGTCTGCGTCACGGCGTCGAAATAACCGGTGCCGACTTCGCGCTGGTGCTTGACGGCGGTGAAGCCCTTTTCAGCGGCCGCGAACTCCGCATCCTGCAGCTCGACGAATGCCTTCATGTTCTCGCGCGCATAGCCGTACGCGAGATTGAACATCGAGTAGTTGAGGCTGTGGAAGCCCGCGAGGGTGATGAACTGGAACTTGTAGCCCATCGCACCCAGCTCGCGCTGGAAACGCGCGATGGTCGCGTCATCGAGGTTCTTGCGCCAGTTGAACGAAGGCGAGCAGTTGTAGGCGAGCATCTTCCCGGGAAACTTGTCCTGAATCGCTTCGGCGAACGCCTTGGCGAACTGCAGATCGGGCTTGCCCGTCTCGCACCAGATGAGATCGGCGTACGACGCATAGGCCAGGCCCCGCGAGATCGCCTGATCGAGGCCATGGCGCGTGCGATAGAAGCCCTCCATCGTTCGCTCGCCCGTGCAAAACTCGCGATCGCGCTCGTCGATGTCCGACGTGATGAGGTCCGCCGCCTCGGCGTCCGTGCGCGCGAGCACGATCGTCGGCGTGCCGAGACAATCCGCTGCAAGCCTTGCAGCCACGAGCTTTTCGACCGCTTCGCGCGTCGGCACGAGCACCTTGCCACCCATGTGACCGCACTTCTTGACACTCGCGAGCTGATCCTCGAAATGCACCCCTGCAGCGCCTGCCTCGATCATCGCCTTCATGAGCTCGAAGGCATTCAGAACGCCGCCAAAACCGGCTTCGGCATCGGCGACGATGGGAGCGAAGTAGTCGATGTCGCCCTTGCCTTCCATGTGCTGGATCTGATCGGCGCGAACGAAGGTGTTGTTGATCCGGCGTACGACCTCGGGCACTGAATTCACCGGATACAGCGACTGGTCCGGGTACATCTCGCCGGCCACATTGGCATCGGCAGCGACTTGCCAGCCCGACAGGTAGATCGCCTTGAGTCCGGCCTTCACCTGCTGCAACGCCTGATTGCCCGTCATGGCCCCGAGCGTATGCACGAAGGGCTCCTCGGTCACGAGCTTCCAAAGCTTCTCTGCGCCGCGCCGCGCGAGCGTGTGCTCGACGTGCACCGAGCCGCGAAGGCGCACCACGTCCTCGGCGCTGTAACCGCGCTGTATGCCCTTCCAGCGCGGATTCTCCGCCCAGTCCTTCCTGAGTCTTGCGGCTTCGAGATCGTAATTCATCACTTCTCCATGATCATGAACAAGCCACCCGCAAAGCGTGTGGCGCCGATAGCGCGAGCATCGCCACAGTGGCGTGCTCCGCATGTGTGACGCACGGCAGCAGAGCGACCGCGAATCGAGTCACGGACCAGCAAGGATCACTCGCCAGGTCTTTGAGTGGGCGGATGGGGTCCCATTACCCGCCTATGCGCTTCATGCCGCATCGACACAGAAGCTCGTACGTCTGCACGTTAGCAAGAGTCGAGCCGTCGGCCAAGCGGTTTTCGTGCGTTGCAGCGTAAAATTTTCGGTGCACGATCATGACCTTAAAATTAGATTCCACATCGTGGAACCATTTTATGCCAATCGGAGCCGTTTATTGCTGCGACGCGGCTTCTCGTTGGGCGTGCCGGTGGCGCGCCGGGTGTAAGTACGTGCTGTGACTGAGAAAATCTGGCCTGTAACACCTTCTCACGAGCCGTGAAATTGTTTCCAGACTGGAAGCCGTTTCCAGGCATCGTTATATGGCAGATCCCGATTGGCCTGTGTTTGCGTCCGCCATCGATGCGCTTGGCCGTACTCGCTACACTGCGCGCATGCAGCAGGCACCATCGCGTCCATCGCCTTTAAACAGCGTCCCGTGCGTTCGCGCGCTGCCGCGATTCCGGAAGCATTTGCGCTTTTCGGGCGAGGTTGCCTTGCTGCTCGTGATTGTTCTCCGTGTTTCAAACGCCGTGGGAGGAGAATCCGTGTCGACCACCGACGCGCATGTGCGAAGCCTCGCGGCAACCTGTCGAACTTGTCATGCCGCGGCACTGCCGCCACTCGACGGAGCCAACGCGGCGGCGATTCAACGAGCCATGCAGGAATTCAGGTCCGGAGCGCGCGCCGGCACCGTCATGCCGCAACTGGCGCGCGGCTATACGGACGCGGAGAGCGCTGCAATTGCCGAATGGCTCGCGCGGCGCCGAGGCTGAACCGGCCGTGCCGGACCATGCAATGAAACACGTGAGTCCGCAACGCCGCAGATTCCTCCAGCGCGCGGGCGCGATGGCGCTGACGCCGCTGTGCTCGCCTTCACGCGCGAGCAGTGCGACGATCGCAACCCGACGCCGTGTCGCGGTCATTGGCGGAGGCTACGGCGGCGCTACAGCGGCCAGGTACCTGCGCCTTTGGGGCGGGGAGCGCATCGACGTGACGCTGATCGAGATGGGGCAAGCTTTCGTTTCGTGCCCGCTGTCGAACCTCGTGCTCGGCGGATCGAAGTCGATGGCCGACATCACGGTCAGTTATGCAAATCTCGAAAAGAGCGGCGTGCGGGTGGTTCAAGACACTGCAACCGCCATCGATGTGGACCGCAAGACCGTGCGGCTCGCCCGGGGCGAGCCGGTCCCTTACGACCGGCTGATCATCTCTCCCGGAGTGGATTTCCTCTGGTCGCAGATTCCATCACTCACGACCGACGATGCTCGGTCGCGTGTGCCTCATGCGTGGAAGGCAGGGCCGCAGACGCTGGCGCTACGTCGGGAACTCGAGGGCATGCGCGATGGTGGCGTGTTCGCGATCGCGATTCCGCTGGCGCCATTCCGGTGCCCGCCGGGCCCATACGAGCGTGCATGCCAGGTGGCGTGGTATTTGAAGCGCGCGAAACCGAAATCGAAAGTTCTGGTGCTCGATGCGAATCCGGAGATCACCACGAAGCCGGCGCTATTTCGTCGCGCCTTCGACGAGACCTACAAGGGCCTCATCGAGTATCGCGCGAACCAGGCGCTCACCGACGTCGATCCCGCGACGCGCACGGCGTCTTTCGAGCTCGACGACCCTGTGAAGGCGGAGGTGCTGAATGTGATACCGCCTCAGTCAGCGGCGGCCATCGCTCGGAGCGCAGGCGTGGTCACCGCGAATGATCGCTGGTGCGAGGTGGAATTCACCACCATGGAATCGATCAGGGTGAAGCATGTGCATGTGCTCGGCGATGCCGTGCAGATCGCCCCCAACATGCCGAAGTCCGGGCACATGGCCAACCAGCAGGCCAAGGTGTGTGCCGCCGCCGTGATCGCGCTCCTGGCCGACGCGCCCGTGGACCCCGCCCCGGTGATGAACAACACGTGCTACAGCTTCATCACCGATCGCGAGGCGGTGCACGTGGCTTCGGTTCATCGTTACGATGCGACAAAAAAAACGATGATGCCGGTACCCGAGGCTGCCGGCGTGTCGCAAGCGATGAGCGCGGAGGAAGGTCGCTATGGCCTCGCCTGGGCACAGAGCATCTGGGCAGACATGCTCGGCTGAACCGGCAACCAGTCCCCACTGCCGCGGTCGCCACCGTCTCCGCGCGACTTTCGCGCGACGCCGCTCTATGCCGAGTACTACTCGAAGGTGGGCCTTGACCGCGCCCTTGCACTGCCGCTGCACGTGGACGATCGGCTGCTCGTCTCGTTTGTGTTCAACCGCACCGCCCGCGATTTCTCCGACCGCGAGCGCGACCTGCTCGAGCTTGTCCGTCCGCATCTCGCATCGTTGTACGCGCAGTCGCACGCGCTTGCTGAAGCCACACGCGTGGTCGCGATGGGCGCGCCGCCGGCGGCACGCGGGAGCGAGCGCACCGCCGAGCTTTGCCACGCTGACGCCCCGAGAACGCGAAGTGCTGGGGTGGGTGGCCGCGGGCAAGACGAATGGCCAGATCGAGCAGATCCTCGGCGCCATGCCGCGTACGGTCGCGAAACATCTGGAGCGCATTTACGAGAAGCTGGGAGTGGAGACACGCACCGCGGCAGCGATGCGCGTGCTCGGCAGCCGCGCTCCGAGCGATAGGACACTCTGAGCCGAGCGAGGAAAGCAGGTGTTCCGCGTTGTTTGTCGAACACGCGTGCCGAGAACGGCGAACCCATCGATCTTATCGCCGATCAGCAACGAAAACGGCGCATCGCTGCGCCGTTTTCGTTTGACTGCCCGTCGCCGTACGTTGGCGACATTTTGCATCGGATCAGGCCACCGGTTCGGGTTCCTTGTCCTTGGCCTCGTCGAACTCCAGCCGCACCTTGTCCTCGGCATCGAGATCGATGAGGACATGGCCGCCGTTGACGAGGCGCCCGAACAGGAGCTCGTCCGCCAGCGCCTTGCGGATCGTATCCTGGATGAGCCGTGCCATCGGACGCGCACCCATCTGCGGATCGAAGCCCTTGCGCGCCAGGAACTCCTTGAGCGCCGGGGTATACGAGATCTCCACTTTCTTCTCGTGCAGCTGCCCTTCGAGCTCGAGGAGGAACTTGTCGACCACCTTGAGGATGACATCCTGGTTGAGTGCCGCGAACGAGATCGTCGCATCGAGCCGGTTGCGAAACTCCGGCGTGAACATGCGCTTGATCTCCGCCATCTCGTCGCCAACGTGCCTCTCGGAGGCAAAACCGATCACGCTCTTGGCAAGAGTTTCGGCGCCCGCATTGGTCGTCATGATGATCGTGACGTTGCGGAAATCCGCCTTGCGACCATTGTTGTCGGTCAGCGTACCGTGGTCCATCACCTGCAGCAGGATATTGAAGATGTCCGGATGAGCCTTTTCGATCTCGTCCATCAACAGCACGCTGTACGGATGCTTGGTGACGGCCTCCGTGAGCTGTCCACCCTGATCGAAGCCGATGTATCCCGGAGGCGCTCCGATCAGACGTGACACGGCGTGGCGCTCCATGTACTCGGACATGTCGAAGCGGATCAATTCGACGCCGAGGCAATACGCGAGCTGACGCGCCACTTCCGTCTTGCCGACCCCGGTTGGGCCGCTGAAGAGGAAATTGCCGATCGGCTTGCGCGGATTGCCGAGGCCTGAACGCGCCATGCGGATCGCGGCGACGAGAGCATCGATGGCCTTGTCCTGACCGAACACCACATTCTTGAGGTCGCGGTCGAGCGTCTTGAGGGCATTGCGATCGTCGGACGAAACATTCTTGGCCGGGATGCGCGCGATCTTGGCGACGATCTCCTCGATCTCGCTCTTGTTGATCACCTTCTTCTGCTTCGACTTCGGCAGGATCTTCTGTGCGGCGCCGGCCTCGTCTATGACGTCGATCGCCTTGTCCGGCAGGTGCCGATCATTGATGAAGCGCGCGGCAAGCTCCGCCGCAGTCGTCAATGCCGCAGGCGAGTACTTGACGCCATGGTGCTGCTCGAAACGTGACTTGAGCCCCTTGAGGATCTCGACGGTTTCAGCCACTGACGGCTCCGGCACGTCGATCTTCTGGAAGCGCCGCGAGAGAGCGTGGTCCTTCTCGAAGATCTGCCGATACTCCGCATAGGTGGTCGCACCGATGCACTTCATCGCACCGGTCGAAAGCGCTGGCTTGAGCAGGTTCGACGCGTCCAGCGTGCCGCCGGATGCTGCGCCCGCACCAATGATCGTGTGGATTTCGTCGATGAACAGGATCGACTTCGGATTGTCGGCGAGCTGCTTCAGCACAGCCTTCAGACGTTGCTCGAAATCGCCGCGATACTTGGTGCCCGCCAGGAGTGCGCCCATGTCGAGCGAGTACACCTGGTAGTCGCGGAGCAGATCCGGCACCTCGAGGTCGTTGATGCGGCGCGCGAGACCCTCCGCGATCGCGGTCTTGCCGACGCCGGCTTCGCCGACGAGCAGCGGATTGTTTTTGCGACGGCGGCAAAGCACCTGGATCACGCGCTCGAGCTCATGTGCCCGTCCGATCAGCGGATCGGTCTTGCCCTGCTTGGCCATCACGTTGAGGTTGATCGTGTACGCGTCGAGCGCACCCTGGCCCTGCTCGCCTGCTTCGGCGTCTTCCTTGGGCTCACCCTTTTCCTGCTTCTGCTGGGGGTTCTTGGTGATGCCATGCGCGATGTAGTTGACGACGTCGAGACGCGTCACGCCGCGCTGGTTGAGGAAGTACACGGCGTGCGATTCCTTCTCGCCGAAGATCGCGACGAGCACGTTGGCGCCCGTCACTTCCTTCTTGCCGGAAGACTGCACGTGCAGGATCGCGCGCTGGATCACGCGCTGGAAGCCCTGCGTGGGCTGAGTGTCCGAATCAGCGTGCGCCGAAAGCCGCGGCGTGTGCTCGTTGATGAAATCGGACAGCACCCCGCGCAGCTCTTCGAGGTCGACACCGCACGCCTTCAGCACCTCGGCGGCGGACGGATTGTCGAGCATCGCGAGCAGAAGGTGCTCGACGGTAATGAACTCATGCTGCTTCTGCCGTGCTTCGACAAAAGCCATGTGGAGAGAGACTTCAAGTTCCTGCGCGATCATATGACTTGCCTCGTATGCCTACCGTTGCCCGCCATTTTCATCCTGACCGCTGCGGGCAACTGCGGCCAGACGTTCAAGTCTCCTCCATCGTGCACTGCAGCGGGTGCTGGTGCCGACGGGCGAGGTCGATCACCTGATCAACCTTCGCCGCGGCGACCTCCCGCGTGTACGTGCCGCACACTCCCATACCTTCGCGGTGCACCTGCAGCATCACCTGTGTAGCCTTTTCCCGGCTCATTGCAAAAACAGTCTGCAACACGACGACCACAAAGTCCATTGGCGTGTAGTCATCGTTGAGCAGCAGGACCTTGTACAAGGGCGGCGGCTTGAGCCGGGTTTTCTCGGCTTCGAGGATGCTGCCGTCGTGCTGCTGATTCGCCATCTTCCACTTGGTGTGAAACGAGAGTCGGGAACCCTATGTTTGATGATTGCAACACATTTTTCAAGTGGAAGGTGTTTGGCCGACCATCGGCTTGACGCCGGTTGCACGGTCCGCGTACAAAAAACGGTGTTTGGTGCTGTCTGGCGCCTCGAAGCCTGCTGCACGGGTCCTCATTTGGGTCCTTGCACTCCGAGCACTACAGCTGCTCATGCGAGCCTTGCGGCCCAAGCACCGACAACGGCCCAAACACCGACAACTCAACTTCAGCGAGGATGTGGGACTATGGCAACCGGAACGGTCAAGTGGTTCAACGACGCCAAGGGTTACGGCTTCGTCACTCCGGATGATGGCGGAGAAGACCTCTTTGCGCATTTTTCGGCCATCAACATGCAGGGCTTCAAGTCCCTGAAGGAGGGCCAGAAGGTGAGCTTCGAAGTGACCCAGGGCCCGAAGGGCAAGCAGGCGTCGAACATCCAGTCCGCCTGACAACACGCGGCGGCGCCTCGCTCGAGGCATCGCCGCAATCGGCGACACCGACCCGCATGCGTGCGGCATCACAAACACTCTCGTGCTCGGACGCCGACCTTCGCGACCGCTCTGCACCGACCTATGCCGCCGGGCGGGTTGCGCGTGAAGGCTTGCGCTGACCCGGCTGCCAAGCCCAGGTCCGCTGGTCTCGATTCGCTGCATGCCCCAGACATGGGGTCAATTAAGCAAAAACAAAGCCCGCGTGTCAGCGGGCTTTGCATTTCCGTGGCTTGCGGCCACGGTCACCTTTGGGCGCCGCGGGCGTGCTACATGCGTTCGATCATGGCCTGACCGAAGCCGGAGCATGACACCTGCTTCGCGCCTTCCATCAGCCGCGCGAAATCGTAGGTGACAACCTTGTCCGCAATGGACCGCTCGAGACTCGCGACGATGAGTTGTGCTGCCTCGCGCCAACCCATGTGCACGAGCATCATCTCCGCGGACAGGATCTCGGAGCCGGGATTCACGTAATCCTTGCCGGCATACTTTGGCGCCGTGCCGTGCGTCGCCTCGAACATCGCCACCGAATCCGAGAGGTTGGCCCCAGGCGCGATGCCGATGCCACCGACTTCGGCGGCGAGCGCATCGGAGATGTAGTCGCCGTTGAGGTTGAGCGTCGCGATCACATCGTACTCTGCGGGCCGCAGCAGGATCTGCTGCAGGAACGCATCCGTGATCACGTCCTTGACGACGATCTCACGCCCGGTCTTGGGGTTCTTGAACGAGCACCACGGCCCACCGTCGATCGGCTGGGCACCGAACTCACGCTGCGCAAGCGCGTAGCCCCAGTCACGGAACGCGCCTTCCGTGAACTTCTGGATGTTGCCCTTGTGCACGAGCGTAACTGACCGGCGGTCGTTGTCGATGCAGTACTGAAACGCCTTGCGCACGAGGCGGTCCGTGCCTTCGCTCGACACGGGCTTGATGCCGATACCCGAGGTGGCCGGAAAGCGAATCTTCTTCACCCCCATCTCGTTGATCAGGAAATCGATGAGCTTCTTCACCTCGGGCGAGTTGGCGGGCCACTCGATGCCGGCGTAGATGTCCTCGGAGTTCTCGCGGAAGATCACCATGTCGACCTTCTGCGGCTCCTTGACGGGCGAAGGCACTCCCTGGAACCAGCGCACGGGGCGCAGGCACACGTAAAGGTCGAGCTCCTGCCGCAGCGCCACGTTGAGCGAACGGATACCCCCGCCGACGGGCGTGGTCAGCGGTCCCTTGATCGACACCACGTACTCACGGAGCACAGAGAGCGTTTCGTCGGGCAGCCAGACGTCGGGCCCGTACACTTTGGTCGACTTTTCACCGGCGTAGATCTCCATCCAGTGAATCTTTCGACGGCCGTGGTAGGCCTTGGCGACCGCCGCATCAACCACCTTGATCATCACCGGCGTGATGTCGACGCCGGTGCCGTCGCCCACGATGTACGGGATCACCGGCTGATCCGGAACCGAGAGACTAAAATCCGGATTCACCACGATCTTCTGACCATCGGGCGGGATCTTGATGTGCTGGTACGTCGGCATGAAATCTCCTGGAAATAGGCGGCGCGCCCGCAACTGCCGCAGTGGGCACGACGCGAGCGCGTCGCTCTTCGGTGCAGTCGAACAAACCGCCAATTATCCCTTTTTCCGTTGAAGACCGCCACGACGCCGGCGGTGCCGCGTCGGCCCGTCCGTTCCTCGGGCGCGGGGCCGCAGGCGCGGGTGATCCTCTTCAACAAGCCTTATGGTGTGGTGTGTCAGTTTTCGGGGGCGGGATCGGGTCGCGGCACGCTCGCCGACTTCATCGACGTGCCCGACGTGTATGCCGCCGGGCGTCTCGACGCCGACAGTGAAGGCCTTCTGGTGCTGACGAGCGATGGCGCGCTGCAAGCCGCAATCAGCAACCCAAAGCACAAGCTCGTGAAGCGCTATTGGGCCCAGGTGGAAGGCGTGCCGGGTCCCGATGCGCTTGCCGCCTTGCGCCGCGGCGTCCTGCTCAATGATGGGCCCGCGCGAGGTGCACAAACGGACCTGATCGAAGCGCCCGCCGCGCTATGGCCCCGCGACCCGCCGATTCGGTTCAGGCGGGAAATACCGACCACGTGGCTCGACATTGCGATCACCGAGGGGCGCAATCGGCAGGTCCGGCGCATGACTGCGGCCGTGGGCGTCCCGACGCTGCGACTCATCCGCCACGCCATCGGGCCCTGGCGCGTCGATGGCCTTGCTCCAGGGCAGTCTCGCGAAGAGAAGGTGAGGGACCGCGTGCTATGATCGAAGCCGTTTCAATCACACTTCCTCGATGATCCGACGCCTGCTTGCGCGGCTCCTGCCCCGCGGCAAATCGCGCCCTCGGCGAGCGCAAGTCTACGGGCCTTCGGACCATCCGATACGCCGTGAGCAGCTCTCCGCCGGCGCCCGCGAAGTGACCACGCGCCTGCACGAGGCCGGATTCCGCGCGTTGGTGGTCGGCGGCGCCGTGCGCGATCTCCTGCTCGGCATCGTGCCGAAGGATTTCGACATCGCGACCGATGCTCGTCCGGAGCAGGTCAAGCCGCTGTTCCGTCGCGCGTTCCTGATCGGCCGCCGCTTCCGGCTCGTTCACGTGCACATCGGAGGTGAAACCCTCGAGGTATCAACGTTCCGCGCGGCGCAGACCCGCGACGACGCCACCGACGAGCACGGCCGTCTCCTGACCGACAACGTGTACGGCACCAATGCCGAGGACGCGCTGCGTCGCGATTTCACGATCAACGCTTTGTACTTCGATCCGCAGACCGAAGAAGTGTTGGACTTCGTCGACGGCGTCGCCGACATCCGCGCGCGGCGGCTGCGCCTGATCGGAACGCCGATCACGCGATTCCGCGAGGATCCGGTGCGCATGCTCCGAGCCGTGCGGCTGGCGGCGAAGCTCGGCATCTCGATCGACCCGAAGACGGCGGCACCCATCGCAAGCCTCGCGCCGCTCATCCAGAACGTGCCCGCCGCGCGGCTCTTCGACGAGATGCAGAAATTGCTCCTGTCCGGGCACGCCGTGGAGACGGTGAGGAGCTTCCGCGAGCACAATCTTTCGCACGGTCTCCTGCCGATGCTGGACGTCATCGTCGAGCAGCCTCTCGGACAGCGCTTCATCGAGCTCGCGCTCGGCAATACCGACGAGCGCGTGCGCGCCGACCGGCCCGTGTCTCCCGGGTTCATGTTCGCGACCCTGCTGTGGCATGAGGTGCTCGCCACCTGGAATACCGCGAAGGCCGCAGGTGAGCGCCCGATGCCGGCCTTGTTCGATGCGATGGATCACGTGCTGCAACGTCAGGCCAAGCAGCTCGCGATTCCCCGTCGCTTCGAAGCTACGATCAAGGAAATCTGGTCGCTGCAACCTCGGTTCGAGCAGCGCGCCGGCAATCGTCCGTATCGGCTGCTCGAACACCCCCGCTATCGGGCGGCGTGGGACTTTCTCGATCTGCGCTGCAAGAGCGGTGAACTCGAGGGACCGCTCGGCGACCTCGCGGAATGGTGGGACCGTTTCGCCAATGCCGGCGAGGCCGAACGCGAAGCGATGCTGAAACCGGACGAGGCGCCGCGGCGCAAACGCCGCTCGCGTGGGCGCGGACGCAAGGCTCAGGAGGGGGCGAGCGAGGGCGTGGCGGAGCCTCCGCTCGACAATGCCGCCAGCGACGGCTGACGCCATCGCGCCGGCGTCGTGTTCGCCGCGGGCGGTGCACGCGTTCGTGGGCATCGGCAGCAACCTCGCGCAGCCGCTGTGCCAGATTCGCCGCGCTGTCGAGGCCATTGCGCAGCTCCCGCAGACGTGTGTCGTCGCGCGCTCGTCGCTGTATCGCAGCGCTCCCCTTGGCGTCATCGCGCGGCAACCTCACTACATCAATGCTGTGGCGTGCGTGGCCACGACGCTTTCGGCCGACGCGCTCCTGCGCGCGTTGCAGGGCATTGAACGCGCGCAGCGGCGGCGAAGAAGCACACCGGGCGCGCCGCGATCGCTCGATCTCGATTTGCTAACATACGGCGCGCATCAGCGCCTAGGCCGTCGCTTGAGGCTCCCGCACCCCCGGTTGCACCGGCGCGCGTTCGTGCTGAAACCTTTGCTGGAAATCGCGCCAGGCATTGCCATTCCCGGACGGGGACGCGCGTCGAAGTTCCTGCCGCGGGCACGGTCGCAGCGCGTGTCGCGCATGACCTCATCCTAGGCTCGACGACATGGATCTCGAGAAGTGCCGCTACATCGTCGTCGAAGGGCCGATCGGCGCAGGCAAGACGAGCCTTGCGCGGCAACTCGCTGCACACCTTCACGGCGAAGCTGTTCTCGAGCGACCCGAGGACAATCCGTTCCTTGCCCGCTTCTACGAGGACATGGAACGCTTCGCACTGCCGACGCAGCTCAATTTTCTGTTCCAGCGCCTCGACCAGTTGCGCGGTGTGGGGCAAGTGGACATGTTCCGCAAGGCAACGGTGGCGGACTTCTTGTTCGACAAGGACCCCCTGTTTGCGCGCCTCAACCTGTCGGACGCCGAGTATCAGCTCTACGACAAGATGTACGCCCATCTGAAGCCGCAGGTGCCACTGCCGGACCTCGTGATCTACCTGCAGGCACCGGTCCAAGTGCTGGTCGAACGTGTGCTGCGCCGGGGCATTGCCTACGAGAGGATGATCTCGGAGCACTACCTTGCACGCCTCGCGGAGGCTTACAGCCGGTTCTTCTATCGCTATGAGGAGTCACCGCTCCTGATCGTGAACAGCGAACGCCTGAACTTCGTCGACGACCCGAGTCACCTCGAACTCCTGCTCGGGCGCATCGTGTCCATGCGCAGCCAGCGTGAATTCTTCAACCTCGGCGCGAGCTGACGCAGCCGCACGCCAACAGGCACCCCATGGAAATCGTGAAAACAGCCGCCGATCTGTCCGCTCTCACCGGTGAATCGACGCGCGTGGCCTTCGTGCCGACCATGGGAAGCCTGCACGCCGGACATCTGGAGCTCATGCAGATCGCGCGCCGGCACGGTGACGCCGTGGTGGCGAGCATCTTCGTCAACCGGCTTCAGTTCGGTCCGAACGAAGACTTCGATCGATATCCCCGCACGTTCGAATCAGACGTCGAGGCGCTGCGCAGCGCCGGCGTCGACATCCTGTTTGCGCCGGGCGAACAGGAGATGTATCCAACACCGCAGGTGTATCGCGTGCAGCCACCACCGCTCGCCCAGGAACTCGAGGGCGCATTCCGGCCCGGTTTTTTCGAGGGCGTGTGCACCGTGGTGCTGAAGCTCTTCAATCTCGTGCAGCCCGACGCCGCCGTGTTCGGCAAGAAGGATCGTCAGCAGCTGAAGCTCGTCCGGGGCATGGTGCAGCAGTTCAACATGCCGATCCAGATCGTCCCCGCCGAAACCGTGCGCGCCGAGGATGGCTTCGCGCTCTCCTCACGCAACAACTACCTCTCACCGCAGGAGCGGGCAGAGGCGCCGCGCCTTTACCGCGTCCTGACCACCATCGCTGCAGACATTGCTGCCGGAAGGACCGACTACGCAAATCTCGAAGCGACAGCTCGCACGGAGCTCGCGCAGCATGGATGGCGCGTCGACTACATTGCGGTGCGCCACGGGATCGGCTTGCGCATTCCGCACCCGGAAGGCTTCGACCAACCCAATCTTCTGGTCGTGCTCGCGGCTGCGCACCTCGGTGCAACCCGCCTCATCGACAACGTGGACGTCGTCAGGAAGGACGGCGAGGACTAGAACCTGTCCCCATCGGCTGCACGGCCCGATTGCAAGTCGTGTCCTCGCTCGTCTCTCGCTGTACCTCTATGTACTGTCTCCGGACTCGCTGCGGGACTTCGCGGAGTCGGCTGGTTCGCCTCGTTCTAGATAACTTCTAGGGCCGGCGGTCACGCGGACGGCGCAGCACCAGCACGTTGCCCGCAACCGCGAGCACGACGCCGATCCCTCCCGTGGTCGTCCAGCGATAGCCTTCGACTGCGCTCGAGAGCAACATGGCAAGCACCGGCGTGGTCACCGCGATATACGAGCTCGGCCCGGCACCCACGCGCTGCAACAGCGTCAGGTAGGCGCCGAACGCAATCACACTTCCGAAGAACGCAAGATAGAGGAGCGAAGCGATGTAACGCGCGTTCCACTCGAACGTCCACGGTACCCCCAGGATGGTGGCAATGACAGCGGCGAAGATCGCCCCGTATGCCATCCCCAGCGCCGTTGTCGGAAGAATGGGCAAATGCTGCCCCTGCATGCGCATGGATACGAGGTTGCCGCCCGTGGCGAGCGCGGTGCCGAGAAGCGCGTAGCCAATGCCGGCAATCGGCTGAGCGCCCTCCGCCGCTGCCGCGAGCTGGGGCAGGAAGAGCAGCGCCACACCGCCAACGCCCAGCGTTGCTCCGATCAGCGCCCGGGCGGTGATCGGCGTGCCGAACGCAATCCGCGTCGCGATCAGGCTCGTGAAGACGATGGTCGAGAACAGCACCGCGACGAGCCCCGACGCGATGTGCTGCTCCGCCTTGTAGATGGCAACGTAATTGAGCCCGAACATGAGGGCCCCTTGCGCGGCGAGCATCACGTGCACCCGCGGTGCCAACCGAAGCGAACGCCCCCTGACGATGCACCAGCCGCCGAGCATGAGCGCCGCCAATGCGAACCGATACGCAACCGAAACCTCCGGGGCGACGTGACCGAGCTGAAACGTAATGGCAAGCCAGGTCGAGCCCCAGATGAACGATGACAGGGCGAACAAGCCCGCCGCACCATGCACATCGCTGTGGTCCAGGCTCGTGCGCGCCGGCGTGCCGCTCACGCCGAGCGCAACGCGTCGACGATCTTCATGCGCGCGGCTTGGGCGGCGGGCAAGAAACCACCGATAAAGCCCATCACCAGCGCGAATGCCATCGACGCGGCGATGATCCCGGGCGTGAGCGTGAAGCTGAAGGCAAGCTCGGCAAAGGTCTGGAAGTTCATCGTAGAGATCGTGACGGCTTGCATGAACGAGGCCGCGACCAGACCCACCAGCCCGCCGACGAGCCCCAGCAGCAGCGACTCGAGCAGGAACGCGGACAGAATGGCCGTGCGGGGAAACCCGAGCGCGCGCAACGTGCCGATCTCGGCCGTTCGGGATGCGACGCTCGCATACATGGTGATCATGGCGCCGATGATCGCGCCGATCGAAAAGATCACCGAGATGCTGCCGCCCAGGTAGCGGATGAACTTCGATAGTGCCTCGGACTGATCGGCATAGAACTGCCGCTCGCGCTTGGCTTCGAGTGTGAGTCGTGGATCGCCTTCGATCATGGCGCGTACGGCTTCGAACCGCTCGCCATCTGCCAGTCGAAACACCAGGGATGAGAACGCGAGCCGCCTGAAAGACTGCAGCATCTGCTCGGCATCGCCCCAGATCTCGGAGTCGAAACCGGTGCGTCCCGCGTCGAAAATGCCGACCACGGTCCAGTCGCGTGAGGCGAAGCGCATCGTTTCGCCGATGCCCGCGCCGCGAAAGCCGTTGGCAATGGCCCGTCCGGTGATGATCTCCGCCGTTCCCGGCTGCGGCATTCGGCCTTCGACGAGCCTTACCTGCGGCCGCAGCGATACTCCTGTCGCGGTCACGCCCCGGATCACCACGTTCGACGGCTTACCCGTGTCGCGCTTCGGCAGGTTGATGAGAACGACGGTCTCCTTGGAAATGAGCTTGCGCCCGTCCTCGGTGCTCGCCACGTCGGCGAGCGTTTCGATGGCAGCGGCTTGCGAGCGCTCGACGAAGCTCTGGACCTCCGTTTGCGCGCCGCGCCGGATCACCACCACGTTATCCTCTGAGCCGGTTGCGACAAGCGTCTGCTGCAGGCCTGCCGCAAGCATGAGAACGGTGGCGAACACATACACGACGAGGGCCATGCCGCCCGCCGTCAGCGCGGTGGTGAGCCTTCGGGCGAAGAGGTTCCGGGCGATGTAGGAGAGCGGTATGGCCATCAGGCAATCCTGCGCAACCCGTCCACGATCGTGCTGCGCGCAGTCCGCCACGCGGGGGTGAGTGCTGCCACGGCACCCACCACCGCTGCCGCGACCAACTGCATGAGCAATGTCGCGTCCGTCACATAGAAGATGGGAAAGAGACTCCCCATCGCCTCGCCGAACGCCGCGGCGAGCGGAAACGTCAGCGCAATGGCAAGCGCCCCGCCGACGAGCGCGATCGCGAGCGACTCGGCAACGATCAATCCGGATACGAATGCGTTGCCGAAGCCCAGCGCCTTCAACGTCGCGTATTCGGCACTGCGCTCGCGCGCGGTCATCGCCATCGTGTTGGCCATGACCGCCATGATGATGACGATCACCACGAACGACACGGCCTCGACCGCCAGCAGGATCGCTTCAGTCATGGCGATGAAGCCGAGCTGAAAGGCTTTCTCGGTCTCGGTGAGCGTCTCGGCAAGCGAGTTCTTGAACGTCGCATCGACAGCAGCGGATACCTCTGCCGCGCGCGAGGGATCAGCGAGCCCGATCACGAACACGCCTGCCTGGTCCGCGCGCCGGGCAAACATCTTGCGCACCGACTCGTTGAGGTAACCCCAGTGGAAGAACATCGTCGACTGGTCGGTGCCGCGATCCGCACCTTCGTAGATTCCGCGCAGATTGAACGTCCACGTTCCTGGATAGATGGTCCCGCGCAAGGGAATCGAGTCGCCGACTTTCCAGCCGAAACGCTCCGCGAGCTTGCGCCCGACGATGGCGCCTTGGCGATCGGTGAGGAAAGCCTTGCGCTGCTCGGGGTCCAGCACGTATTCCGGATACACGGCGAGATAAGTGGGCGCATCGATGGCGAATTGCGCGAAGAAGTTCGACTCGCGGATGTATACGCCGCCGAACCAGTTGGCCCAGCTCACGCCCGAAACGCCCGGCACCTGGCGAATCTTCGGCCCATAGGTGAGCGGCAGCGGAAACACCAGCGACACCGCATTGCGTGTCACCAATCGGGCGCTCGAGCTCGCATTCGCCCCGGCATACCACGCCTCGACGATCGTTCGGAGCAGGCCGAACGCCGTGATCGCAACGACGATCCCGAGTACCGTCAAGAGCGTACGGAGCTTGTGCCGCAAAGCGTTGCGAAAGATGAGAAGTGTGAAGAACAAAAAGGCGCTTGCTGGTCGGATTGCTCAAGGGGCAGTCTAGCCGACGCAACCACTCGCGTCGGGGGCATATTTCTTGCTGAAAAAATGTCACGCGCGTTCGCCGCGCCTCGTGCGCGGCACGTCCCCACATCCCATGCAGCTTCGAAACATTCTTTCGCGCGAGCCGTCGAGCGCGTCCGCGCAGACAGCTGCGAGTAGGCGTGCGATCACGCGCGCGCTTCTCCTTCCGCTCGCAATTCCCATGTTTCTCCTGTTGCGAGCAGGTGTTGCCCAAGGCGAGACGGTGGGCGATGCGCGGCAGTTATCGCGCCTGGGCGAACCTCTCAGACTCGCCATTCCGGTGCGCGCCGACGGCGGCCCTCCGCTCGTCGACCGCTGTATTGCGATCGCCGCGCCGCCTCAAAGTGACGGGCTTCCGCACATTCTGACCGCCAACGTTGCGGTGGAGCGCGAAGCAGCCACCGGCACGATCGTGGTGACTACGCCGAGCCCGGTGCGCGAGCCGGTCGTGCGTCTCCTGCTGCGCACGGGTTGTGACGGCAGCGCGAGGCAATACACGCTCTTCCTCGAGCCCCCGGGCAGCACGCGCCAGATCCGCGCGGTTGCCCAGACCCTGCCCCGGATCGCCGCAAGCGGTCCGGCGATCAGCACGGGCACCGCGGGACGCGATGTACCTTCGAACCCGCCGTCCACAGCGGCGCCGCTGGTGACCGTCATCCCGGTGATTCCAACTGCTCGCCCGGCAAACGAAGCCACGGCGCTGAAAGGCAACTTGTCAGCGAAGGGCCCGACCTCGGCGTCGTCCGATCGGCCGAGAGTCACGGGCGTGGCACCCGTCCCGAGCGCCGGCGGGTCGGATACGCGCCCAGGCCCTCGGCGCGCAGGTGCCAACGATCCGCCGCGCGACTCCATGACAGGAACCGCGCCCCAGCCAGCTGCAGCCGCCTTCGACGCGAAGGACAACCGGGCTGTCGATGCCGCCGCCCTGGAGGCCGAAAATGTCGCGTTGCGGGAGCAGCTCGCACGCATGAACGACGAGCTCCAGCGATTGCAGCATGCGCCCGCAGCGATGCCGACCTCCGGCGTCCCCGCCCCGGTGACCCCGGCACCGCGCGCGGTCGCTCAACCAACGGCCAGCGCACCGCCACGATGGGAGGCCGCATGGCCTGTGCTGGTGGCACTCGTCGGTCTCGCTTCCCTGGTCGCGGGCGGGTTCATGTGGCGCCGACGTCAGCACGCGGCCGACGATTGGGCGCTGACCGGGCCACCGTCCCATCGCGTGGCCTCGCGAACGAGCCTTGCGGAGGAGCCGGTCACCTTCAAGCAGGCGGGTGTACGGGGAGAGGGTCGCAGTGACGAACGCGCTCTTGGCGACGCGGCTGCGATGTCAGCCGACGCCAAACGCACATCGAGCTTTGCTTCGCCGCTGCCGCTGTTGATACAGCCATCCACCGAGGACCTTGCGCGCGAGCTCGAGCAGGAGATCTTCGTCGCCGAGCGTGCCCACTCCGCGCTCGAGCGGGCTCATCCGGAGATCGTCGACGTCCTGACCCGGAGCTGGGGCACGGCCGCGGCGCGCAACCATCTGCAGCGTCTTCTGGACGGCGGATCAGTCGATCTCGCGCGTATGTCCGGCGAGGCGCTTGCCGAGCTCCGCCTGCTGCTGCGGGTTGCCGACGATCCCACCGCGCGCAACGGCGATGCGCGAGCCGCAATGAGTCCCTCAACACCGGCCTGGTAGTCGAGAACCGCGCCGGCCGTCGCTGTCGAGCCTCGGCAATGGCACCTCCGAGGTCGGCGCTTCGCACCTTTACGCCGCGCCAGCGTTTGAGGCCACGCGCCGCAATCAATCGACCAGAACACCCTTCTCCAGATGCACCAGGCGGCGCGCCTTCTCTGCGGCTTTTGGGTCGTGCGTCACCATGATGATGGTCTTGCCGAGCTCGCGATTCAGCCGATCGAGGAGCTTGAGGATCTCGCCCCCGGTCGTGCGATCGAGATCGCCCGTGGGCTCGTCGGCGACGATGAGTGTTGGATCCGTGATGAGCGCACGGGCAATGGCGACGCGTTGCTGCTGTCCGCCGGAAAGCTCGTTGGGGTAATGCCTGGCGCGATCAGACAGGCCCACGAGCTCCAGGGCCGTGGTGACGCGCTCCCGTCGCTCGGCGCGTGAAAGCGCGGTGAGCAGCAGTGGCAATTCGATGTTGTCGAATGCCGAAAGCACCGGCATCAGGTTATAGAACTGGAAGATGAAGCCTATGTGCGCGGAGCGCCACCCGGCGAGCTCCGCCTCCGAAAGCTGCGCGATGTCCACTCCTGCCACCGCAATCGCACCGGCGCTCGGCTTGTCGATGCCGGCAATGAGGTTGAGGAGAGTCGACTTGCCCGAGCCCGAGGGACCCATCAGCGCAACGTAATCGCCGGCATGCACGTCGAGGTTGATATCGACGAGCACCGGAATGACTTCTTCACCGCGAACGTAGTACTTGGACAGCGACCGGATCTGCACTACCGGCGTGCTGTCGCTGCGGATCTGACCTGATTCGGTCACTTCGGCCGGGGTCACGGCCGCTTCGGGTTGACGCGACGGGGTCGCTGTCATCGACGCGTTCACTTGGTGGCAAGCTTGACTGCGACGCCGTCCTTCACTTCAGGGGGTGGCTTCAGCACGACGCGCTCGCCTGATCTCACCTCACCCGTGATTGCAGTGCTTTCGCCGAGCCGCGCACCGAGCTTGACGGGGACCTCTACGGCGTGGTCGTTGCGCACCACATACATGGCAGCGCTTTCGCCGCGCCTGACCAGCGCGTCATTCGGCACCGCAACCAGCGGAAGCTGCTCGGCCGCCGTGACCTCGCGCGAAAGAAACGACACCTTTGCGCTCATCTCCGGCAGCACGCGCGCGTCGATGACATCGAACCGCACTTTGGTCATCACCGTGGCCTTCGCGCGATCCACGGTTGGCACCATCCGACTGATCCTCCCGCGAAAACGAACGTCCGGCAACGCATCAAGCGTGATCTCGCAGGGCTGTCCGATGTGCACCTTGGACAGGCTCGATTCCGAAACGTCGGCCTCGACCTCGAGCGACGACATGTCGGCCAGCGTCACCACCGCGCCTTTCGATTCGGCCGCAGTCGAGAACGGCGTGATCATGTCGCCGACGTTTGCGCTCTTCGACAGGATGACGCCGTCGAACGGTGCGCGTATGAGGGTGTAATCGACGCTGACCTGTGCGTTGCGCGATGATGCTTCGGCGGCGGCAATCGTCGCGCGGGCGTCGGCAACGGCGGCTGCGCTGCGCTCGCCGCGCGTCTTCGACGTGTCGAGTGCTGCAATCGACACGAACCCCTTGTCGAAAAGCTCCTGGTCGCGCCGGACCTGGCGCGCAGCGTCGCGCGCTTCAGCCTCTGCCTGCGCAAGCCGCGCGCGGGCGACGTCCACGTTTGCGCCCGCCGATTGCGCCTGCGCCATCACGTCCCGACTGTCGATTCGAGCGATCACCTCACCGGCCTTGACGCGCGAGCCCTCGGCGACCCCCAGCCATTCGAGCCGGCCCGTGGCCTTCGAGGCGAGCGCTGCCTTGCGCTGCGGCACCACGTACCCTGTCGCGTTGAGCACAACATATTGCTGCGATGGATAGGTCGTCACCACCGCCACGGTCTGCACCGTGACGGGATGCGGTCGCGACCACCAGCCGATCGCTGCAGCCGCGAGCAGAAGCGCGATGACAAGCCACTTCCAGCGGCGGCGTCGCCGTGGTTTGGCTAGCAGGTCGCGATCGATGCGAAGGCGGGAAAGGTCGGGCGGGGCGGGATCGTTCATTACAGGGGCGGCGCACGCAGGGTCACCGCGGGGGGCATTCTACGCGTTGCGCGGTGTCGGCCGTCGGCCGCTTCAGCCGCCCTCGAGCGGAAGCGGCGGGGTGAGGGGCTCGTCAGCTCGCATGCGCAGCGCGCGCCAGGTCAGTATGACAAGGCCTGCGGCAATGGCTCCGATACCGATCCACTCGCTACGCGACAACGCTTCGTCGAAGAGCGCGGTCGATCCCACGAGCGCGATCACCGGGATCGCGAACATGTTGAGCGATGCCGTGCCCGCAGGCAAGCGGCGCAGCACTGCAAGCCAGAGCAGAAATCCGATGGCAGTCGATACCACGCCAACGTACAGCAGCAGCATGACTTGTTGCAGCGACCATCGCGTTTCCGGCAGCGGCAGGACCGCTGCCAGCAGCGTCAGCGGCAGAACCCCGGCGAGCATCTGCCAGGCGATGAAGTGCAGCGGATCGAGCGCGCGACGGCGCTGAAAGTACTTGGCGGCAACGGTTCCCGCCGCCCACCCGAAGCCTGACAGCACGGCCCACAGCTTCGGTGCGAGGCCGCCCCGCCAGTCCCACGGCTCGACGACGAGCACCAGTCCCAGCAATGCGAGCGCCACGGCCAGCCATTGCGTACCACGGACGCGCTCGTGCAGCACCGGCCATGCGAAGAGCAGGGTCCAGAAGGGCATTGTGAACACGAGGACCGACGTGCGCCCGGCGCCACCGCTCGCGAGGGCCATGGTGGTACCGGCGAAATTCACCGTCGTCTGAAAGAACCCCGTGACGAGCACGGCCGTCCAGTCAACAGGCCACAAGCTGCGCCGGTGTGCAACGAGCGCCGCAAACATCACCGCGACCGCCACCCACGTCCGGTGCACGTTGAACGTGACGGGATTCGCGTTCACCAGCGCGAGCTTCATCACGAGCCAATTGGCGCCCCAGAGAAAAGTCAGCAGCACAAGGGCGGCGTACGCGGCCCGCCGGCCCCGCACCTCCGAAGCCGGAATATTCATGCGCGCACGAAGTTTTCGATGAGGCCAGCAACGACCTCCGGTTGATCGTGGTGCAGCATGTGGCCTGCACCGTCGACCGTGGCGAGCTGCGCGCCCGAGACGTGCCGTATGCGGCGACGCACGCCTTCGAGTCCTTCGGAACCGGCGTCGGGATGGTCAGCGAGCCACTTCGGGATGTGCGACTGCAGTGCCGCGATCCAGAGCGTGGGCGCGGTGATGCGCTCCCAGATCGCGTACACCTCGTCCAGGCGATACACCGACGGAAACGGCAGCTTGTGGCGCGGATCGGAGCGCAGGCGCGCGCGGCCGCTCATCCCCACCTCCGCCCATTCGTTGGCCAGGAACACGGCCTTGTCGCGCGGCAGTCGCGGATTGTTCTTCATCAGCCGTTCGGCGACCGCGCCCAGATCGGCGTAATCGGCGAAGGCGATCGGCGAGCGCCACGCGTCGAGCCATTTCTGCAGCTTCGCGGGTGCCCTCGCGGGCGGCTCGTCGGGAATGCCGAAGCCCTCCAGCGAGATGACCTTCGCCACTCGCTCCGGACGTACGCCCGCGTAATGCATGACCACGTTGCCGCCGAGACTGTGGCCGATGAGATTGACCTGCTCGTCCGGAGCGAGCCGCTCCAGCAGCGCATCGAGGTCGGCGATGTAATCGGCGTACCAGTACCCTTGCGCGCTCCACTGCGTCTGTCCGAAACCGCGAAGGTCGGGCGCCAGCACTTGCCACTCGTGCTCCAGCGCATCGACCAGAAACTGGAATGACGCGCCGACATCCATCCAGCCGTGGAGCATGAAGAGCTTCGGAGCATCGGCGGGGCCCCACGTCAGGATGCGGTGCTCGATCCCGCGCAGCTCGAGGCGGCGCGACGCGAATGGCTTCACGTCGGAGTTCGATTCAGCGCTTGCGACACAGCGCGACACCATCCTGCCAGCCCATGCTGTAGTCGCTGTCCTTGCCGAACCGCTCGGCGTCGCGTCGCTGCGGCCCGCCCGCACTCGCGCATCCGTCGGCGTAGCCCTGGCGATACGGCAGAGGGAACCCGGAGAGATTCACTCGCGGCGCCGGCGGTTCGGCGTTGCGGGGCGTCGGGCGCGCCTGCCCTTCAGGAGACCGCGAAGGTTGCGGGGGAGCCATCGACGTCGCGCACCCGGACAGCACGAGTGCAATGAGCGCCGCCGCTATCCAACCGGTGCATACGAAATCCTGTGGCCGCGCCCGCCGCGCAGTGATCAGGCGACGTGCCGCCGGAAAGACACCGCGAGGCAGCAGGTAAACGGAAGCGGCAACGGTATCGAGACGCACGAGATCGGGCCCGAACGGATGAGCTGCAACGAGCACCCGCGGGCGCCGCTGAAGGGTAAAATTCTAGCAGAGCCCTCCATCGCCTCACCGCGCGCCCCACTCGCGCGCAAGCGTCGTTCGACGTCATGACCCATCCCACGTTCGTCCACCTGCGAATGCACACGGAGTTTGCGATCGCAGACGGCATCGTCCGCATCGACGACGCCGTCGCCGCGGCTGCCGCCGATGGCATGCCGGCGTTGGCGATCACCGACCTCGCGAATGCCTTTGGGCTCATCAAGTTCTACAAGGCTGCCCGGGTACAGGGCGTGAAGCCGCTCTTCGGCGTGGACGTGTGGATCACCCACGAGTCCGACCGCGATCATGCCGCGCGGATGTTGCTCATCGCGCAATCACGCGACGGCTACCTGCGCATCTCCGACTGGATCTCCCGCGCGTACCGTACCAATCAGCACCGTGGGCGGGCGGAGCTCCGCCGCGAATGGATGCGCGAGGGCACCGAAGGTCTCATCGCGCTATCCGGGGCACGCGAGGGCGATATCGGTCAGGCGCTGCTGCAAGGCGATATGCCGACCGCCACCAGGCTCGCGCGCGATTGGGCCGCGCTCTTTCCCGCGCGCTTTTACCTGGAGCTGCAGCGCCCGGGCCATGCCGAGGACGACGCGATCGTCGCGGCGACGGTGCGCATCGCGGGTGACACCGGTTTGCCTGTCGTTGCCACTCACCCCGTTCAGTTCCTCGCCCGCGACCACTTCCGCGCACATGAAGCGCGGGTATGCATCGCCGAGGGCACCGTGCTTTCGGATACGCGGCGCGTACGCCGTTTCAGCGCAGAGCAGTACTTCAAGTCGCAGGCCGAGATGGCGGTGCTGTTCGCCGATTATCCCGAGGCGCTCGCGAACAGCGTCGCGATCGCGCAGCGCTGCAATCTCGTCATCCCGCTCGGTAAGAACTATCTCCCGGACTTTCCCACTCCGCCCGAGGTGACGATCGACGAGCATCTGCGCGAGCAGGCCGCGATCGGGCTCGAGAAGCGTCTCGCCCTGCTGTTTCCGGATCCGCTGGTGCGCAATGCGAGACGCGCCGAGTACGAGGCACGGCTCGAGTTCGAGACGAAGACCATCGTGCAGATGGGATTCCCGGGTTACTTCCTGATCGTCGCCGACTTCATCAACTGGGCCAAGAACAACGGCGTACCGGTGGGCCCGGGCCGCGGCTCCGGAGCCGGCTCGCTCGTCGCGTACGCGCTCGGCATCACCGATCTCGATCCGCTGCGCTATGCGCTGCTGTTCGAGCGCTTCCTCAATCCCGAGCGCGTGTCGATGCCTGACTTCGACATCGACTTCTGCCAGGATGGGCGCGATCGCGTGATCGATTACGTGAAGCAGCGCTACGGTACGGATTCGGTGTCGCAGATCGTGACGTTCGGCACCATGGCGGCGAAGGCCGCGGTGCGCGATGTCGGACGCGTGTTGGATCTGCCGTACTCGTTCTGTGACAGCATCGCAAAGCTCATTCCGTTTCAGCCCGGCAAGCTCATTACGCTGCAACAGGCGCGCGAGATGGAGCCGCTGCTCGCCGAGCGCGAGGAGAACGAGGAGGAGGTACGCGAGCTGCTGGCCCTCGCCGAATCCCTCGAGGGCCTCACCCGCAATGTCGGCATGCATGCGGGCGGCGTGCTTATAGCACCGGGCAAGCTCACCGATTTCTGCCCGCTGTACACGCAGGCAGGGTCCGACGCGATCGTCTCGCAATTCGACAAGGACGACGTCGAAGCGGTCGGGCTCGTTAAGTTCGACTTCCTCGGCCTCACGACACTCACGATTCTGGATTGGACGCTGCGCTACGTGTGCCAGCTGCAGGTCTCGAGCGAAGGAGCCGCGTCGGTATCGACCGGAGCAGGTGACGCCTCGAAAGTCCTCGATCTCGAAACGTTGCCGCTCGACGACCGACGTGCGTACGAAATTTTCAAGAGTGGCAACACGACCGCGGTGTTCCAGTTCGAATCACGCGGCATGCGCGACCTCCTGGTGCGCGCGCGACCCGATCGTTTCGAGGACATCATCGCGCTGGTTGCGCTCTATCGGCCGGGTCCGATGGACCTCATTCCCGATTACATCGATCGCAAGCATGGTCGCCAGCGCGTGGAGTACCTCGATCCGCGGCTCGAGCCGATTCTGGGACCGACGTATGCGGTGATGGTGTACCAGGAGCAGGTCATGCAGATTGCGCAGGTGATCGGTGGCTACACGCTCGGCGCCGCTGACCTCCTGCGCCGCGCCATGGGCAAGAAGAAGCCCGAGGAGATGGCGCAGCAGCGCGAGATCTTCGTCGCCGGCGCCATCGCCAACGGTGTGGCAGCGGCCAAGGCTTCGCAGCTCTTCGACCACATGGAAAAGTTTGCGGGCTACGGGTTCAACAAGTCGCATGCCGCGGCTTACGCGCTCGTGGCCTACCAGACCGCCTATTTCAAGGCGCATCATCCCGCGGCGTTCATGGCCGCCAACCTGTCGCTCGTCATGGACGACACGGAGAAGGTGCGGGTGCTCTACGACGACACGGTCGCACAGGGCATCTCGGTGCTGGCCCCCGACGTCAACGCGTCCAATTACCGGTTCGAGCCGGTCGACACGAAGCGCATTCGCTACGGGCTGGGCGCGATCAAAGGTACCGGTCAGGGCGCGATCGAATCCATCGGCGCGGCGCGCCAGGCGGGTGGGATGTTCCGCGACCTGTTCGACTTCTGTCGCCGTGTCGACAAGCGGGTGGTCAACCGCCGCGTCGTCGAAGCACTGATTCGTGCCGGCGCATTCGACTCGATCGACACTCGCCGTGCGAGTCTTTTCGCGTCGGTGGGGATTGCGCTGGGCGAAGCTGAGCGGGCCGAGGCGTCGGCTTCGCAGGTCTCGCTGTTCGGCGAGGAGCAGCAGTCCAGCGCGCTGACGCTCGTCGTGTCGCGCGAGTGGAGTGACGCCGAGCGCCTGGTGCACGAGAAGTCGGCGTTGGGTTTTTATCTTTCCGGTCACCCCTTCCAGAGCTTCGCCAGCGAGCTCGCCGCGCTCGTCCGTCAGCCCCTCGCCAATCTGCAGCCGCGAAAAGATCCCGTGCTGATCGCCGGTATCGTCACGGCGCTGCGCGTGCAGTCATCGCGTCGCGGCAAGATGGCCTTCGTCACCCTGGACGATGGACAGGCCGCGGCGGAAGTCGTGATCTTCAACGAGACCTTCGACGCCGCACGCACGCTGCTGCGCGAAGACGAGTTGCTCATCGTCGAGGCCAGGATCACGCAGCGGCCCAGTGACGAGGGCCAGACGCAGAACCTGCGCATCATCGCCGAAGCAGTGCATGACCTCGCCTCGGTGCGCAAGCGATTTGCCAAGGCACTGCGTCTCGCATTCAACGGCGGAGCGGACGCTGCCCGGCTGCAGGAGCTGCTCGCTCCCTTCAGAGGCGGCAAGTGTCCCATCATGGTGGAGTACAGGAGCCGCGGCCTCACGGGCGAGATCCAGTTGCCCGAGGCGTGGGCCGTCAGCCCCGACAGCGCACTGATCTCGCGATTGCAGGAGTGGCTCGAGCCTGCGAATGTGCGAGTGCTGTACTGACACGCAGTACTCGGGAGAGCCGTGCGCGAGCGGTTTCTCGTGGGGCCATCAGGAGCTTGCGCAGCTGCCGATAGCCGCGATCGCGCGGGGGTCCCGGTGCGACCGATGATGCGCGTTCAGTACGTAGCGCGCCCGCCTGAAAGATCGAACACCGCTCCGGTGGAGAACGAACACTCCTCGCTCGCGAGCCAGCACACGAGCGCCGCGATCTCCTCGACGGTTCCGAATCGCCCGACCGGGATCTTGGACAGCATGAAGTCGATGTGCTGCTGTGTCATCTGGGCGAACATCCCGGTGCGCACTGCCGCCGGGGTCACGCAATTGACGCGGATGCCGGTACGGGCGAGCTCCTTGCCGAGCGATTTGGTGAGCGCGATTACACCGGCCTTCGAGGCGCTGTACGCGGACGCGTTGGGATTGCCTTCCTTGCCGGCGATCGACGCGATGTTGACGATGCGCCCGTAGTCGCGGCTCATCATGTGCGGAACGATCGCGCGATTGCAGTAGAAGATGCCATTGAGATTGATGTCGATCACCTGCCTCCACGCGTCCACGGGGTAGTCCCACGTCGTCGTGTTGGGTCCGGTGATCCCCGCCGAACACACGAGGACGTCGATATGTTCGAGTGCGACAGCGGTAGCCTTCGCCGCTGCCGTGAGTGCATCGGCGTCGGTGACGTCGACCTGGCGCGTATCGGCATCGCCCCCGAGCGTCTCGCGCGCCGCGGCCAGTGCACCTGCGTCACGATCCCAGACCGACACTCGTGCTCCGCTTGCCTTGAGGCGTTGCGCAATGGCCAAACCGATCCCAGCCGCGCCGCCCGTGATCACAGCGGTGCGTTGCGCGAAGTCGAGCTGATTCATGGAGTCTCCACCTTGGCGTGAGTCGCCGGGAAAATTGATTTTACGGGAACAGTGTTGGTGACCGGGTCGACAGGCGATCCTCCCATGTGCTCGATGCGTACTCCGCTGGATCACAAGAAATTCGACCGCCACTTTCAATACAGCGCATTTTTTACGTGCGCCCACTCGCCGGTAAAAACGAGCTTCGCGCCGCTTCTGCACGAGACACCACGTGCTCCTGGCAGCGCACCATGCATGCACGCGCGGCACACTCCTTGCGTCACGTTTCGCAGACGCTATACCAGGGAGGCGCGATGAACACGCGGGTAGTCGGTATGAGGTGCTTTGCGGAGCAGACGGCGGGTGGTAACTGGGAGGCGCACTGCGTCGATCTCGGTTTGAAGGCCGAAGGCGATAGTCTCCAGAAGGTGAAGTCCAAACTCGACAGGCTGATCCACCAGCACATCGATGAAGATGCAGAGGTGATCAGTACCCCCGCCCCGGCAGAGGCCTCCCCCGGGCGTCTAATGCAGCTGCGCTTGCGGTATTGGGGACTCTATCTCGCGGGCCGGCTGGGACTCCGTGACGACGCGCTGCGAACGGCGGCAATGCCCCGCTCTTCGCAACCGCGATACTCGCACAGGATGGCAACGGGACTGTGCGCTAGCCGCCCGGCTGGATCACGATCGCCAATGCAACGCGTTGCCGACCGGTAGGCGTTGCGCGCTGGATGAAAAAAACGCCGGCACGCGTTGTTCCGGAACCTACCGGCGCCCTGATGTCTGTCCTTCGGTGGTGGCGATCTCACCCGTTTCGAGCCGTTGCTTCCACCGGCGGAGCTCTTCCTTGAGCTGCTGGTGAGGCTCGTCGCCGGTCAGGGCGGCAATGGCTGCGCCGAGCTTTCCGGCAGGCGGATCGTAGATCATCTGCACCCGGAGCACCGTGCCGCGGTTGCCGGGCGCCTGCTCGAAGCGAACGATGCCGCGATTGGCGATGTCTGCGCCGGGCACTGACTGCCAGCGGATCTCCTGGTTCGGCAGGTCCAGCGTGATCTCCGATTCCCACTCGAACGACCGACCCAGCGGCCCCACGAATCTCCAGTGCGAGCGACGCTCGTCGAGCACGCGCACCTCCTCGAGTTGCCTGAAGATCTTGGGCAGCTGCGAGAAGTCCCGCCATATGCCGTACAGCTCCGCAGCCGGCTTGTCGATGGTGAGCGTGTGTGTCACATAGAGGGTGCCCTGCTCGCGATCATGGCCGAAGTGAACCGGCCGGATGCCGAGCAGCCGGTACACGCCGCTATGCCCGGTGACGCTCTTGTACGCCAGTGCTGCGCCCGCGGCCACGAGGACCACTCGCCCGAAGGCATTCCGGCGCAACGCTGCCCCTCCGGCCAGTGCGATGGCTCCAGCCATGAGCAGCCCACGCCCGCTCAGGCTCAGGTTGATGCGGCTGACGCGATCCTTGCTGATGTGGCTCATCGGTTTGCCAACGTTTCAGTGAAGTCTGGAATATGCGGCCGTCGAGGCGCCCTTCGCCGTCGGCAAAGGACGGTTCCTCGTGTAGGGGAGCTCGGCGCAGAGGTCGCGGCTCTCAACGCCCGCGCCGCTGCGGCGTGCCCGGAGCGGGGTCGCCGCCAACGCTCCGGCGCTGATCCACCGGCGGTTCGTTCGATACCGCCTCGCTCAGTACCGCCAGAAGCTGGTGCGAGTCGAACGGCTTTTGAACGTAGCGAATGCTCGTGTCGAAGAACGACTGCACCTTAGCTTCATTCAACACACTCATGAACACGAACGGTACGTCGTCGCGGCCGGGCAGCGCATGGGCGGCCTGCACGAGCGTGCAGCCGATCATCCCTGGCATCACGATGTCGGAGAGCACCACGTCGAACGCGTGCGCCGCCAGCTGTTGCAGCGCCTCGTGACCGTCATACGCAACCTTGGCCGTGTAGCCATGGGACTGCAGAATGCTCGCCAGCCCATTGGCGAACGCCACATCATCGTCAACGACCAGAACCTCGCCCTGCATCAAGGTTTCCTGCGTGTTTGTTGCTAGGCCCTGGCGGGCCCGGCGGGCGGGAGCCCCTGCAAGCGAAACAACGAAAGACCGCGCGGCCCCAGAACTGGCCGCCAAGCTCCTGGGGTCACGGCCGGATGTACGCGTATCCCTGCTGCTGTTTCTGCATGAGCTCGACCACCCCTGCGGGCACAAACCCGATATGGGGAAGCATGTCCGGTTTGGTGAGCTTTGCACCCGCCATGGTGTTCTCGCAGGCCACTACGGCGACTCCCGCCGTGATTGCTTCATCGATACGCGAGGCAACGGGCGACTCGCGCTTCAGCATTCCGATGCCGGGCCCGTACACCACGATTTCAATGTCCACCTTATCAGGTCCCAAATCGGACTGGAGGTTACGGGCGTTGTTCAATGCCAGGTTCCACTTGGCCGCATCGTTGTCGCTCACCTGCATGACCACGCGATTCCTGGTCGCTACAGCTTGGCTCTTGACAGGAACCTGCGCAAGCGATGCGCTCGCGAAGACCGCCAGAGCGGCCGCAGTGATAAAAGCCGACAACTGCTTCATGTGTCCTCCGCAAGATTTGTGGAAGCATAACGCGGTCGGCGACGCACGACCAGCGCGCAACGTTCGTCGCCACGGCGTTCTGGTTCATGGCTTACAGCGGAACGTCCCGTAGACCTACAGCACTCGAACGAGGCCGGTCCAGAATAGGCTGGCTACGTGGGGGCCTGATGACGACTGTGCTCGTGGTTGACGACGATGTCGGATTCGCGGAGGGGCTCGCGGCCTGCCTTCGGTCGCGCAATTACCGCACCTATGTCGAGTCCAACGGCGATGCCGCTCTGGCCATGATGGGCGGGCGGCCGGTCGACGTGGCGCTGTGTGACATCGTGATGCCGGGCCTGCTCGGCCCCGGCTTCATGCAAAAGGCGCAATCGGTGCCCGGCCAGGAAATGCTGCCTGTCATTTTCATGAGCACGCTGCCCGAAGAGCGCGTGCGCCGGATGTTCGATGGCTACGCAGCCTACCTGCGCAAGCCATTCACCATTCCTGATGCGATCGCGACGATTGAGACCGTCGTCGGGCGCCCGCGGCGCGGCCAGCCGGCTGTGCCTCCCGAAGGCCGCTCACCGGCCCCATCGCTGCCTCCCCTCCACACTCCCGCACGCACCCGCCGCTAAAGCTCGGCCCGGGCTGCACGCAGCTGGAGGCAAGCTTTGGGTGGGCAACTCCCGAGGCCGTGGTGTATCGTCGCAAGCCCTCGGTTGGCACGCACGCGGAGAACACATGGAGTGGATGTCGGTGGCGCAGTTCGTGGTGCACCCCGACCGACAGCTTGGTCGCCTGCTGGACCAATACGGCACCCTCGTTTACGCGATTCTGTTTCTGATCCTGTTCTGCGAGACGGGGCTCGTGGTAACGCCATTTCTGCCGGGTGACTCGCTGCTCTTCGTCGCCGGCGCGCTGTGGGCCGCTACGGGAAGGGACGTCGCCGCATTGGCTCTCGTGCTGATCGCTGGGGCCCTCTGCGGAGACAATTGCAATTACTGGATCGGTCGCGTGCTCGGGGGACGACTCGTCCAGGTCAAACGAAGATGGATCAATCAGGCGGCCCTGCAGCGCACCGAGGCTTTCTACAGGGACCACGGCGGGAAGACAGTGGTGATCGCCCGCTTCGTGCCTCTCGTGCGCACGTTCGCCCCGTTCGTGGCGGGGCTAGGCCGGATGCGCTACACCCGGTTCATTGCCTTCAGCGCCGGCGGGGCGGTGCTCTGGGTGGGCATTCTCGTTGCCTTCGGCTACTGGTTCGGCAACGTGGCGTGGGTGAAGGAGCACTTCGGAATCGTCACGGTCGCGATCATCGCGCTCTCGCTGACGCCTCTCATCGTCGAGTACCTCCGGCACCGCCGGTAGCCCCGGCACGCGCGGCCAAACCCCGATCCGGGCGCAAGCTCGGTGCAAGCAAGGGGCGCTAGCATCTCTCGGAACTTCCTCCGCCCTGCCGTGCCGCACTCTGTGCCCGTGGCCGATTCTCCTCGACTCCCCACGCGCCCGAGCTTCATGTCATCCACTCCCCCACTCCACCGTCGCTCAGCGCCCCTCGTCGGCGCTGAACGTTGGCGCTGGCCGCGCGAGCTCACAGCGCTGCCAGTCGCGGCATTGCTCGTGCCGGCCGCGCTGGTGCTTCTCGGGCTCGGCTCTTACGGCCTTCTCAACAACAATGAAGGCATGTACGCGGAAATCGCCCGTGAGATGGCGGAGGGCGGGAGCTGGATCATTCCGCACCTCAACGGCGTGCCGTACATCGAGAAGCCGCCGCTCGTTTACTGGTTGATGGCGATTGCGATGCGCGTTGCCGGTGATCAGGAGCATGTGGTTCGCGCGGTCCCCGCGCTCGCCGGGGCACTGACCTTGGCAGCTGTCTGGCTCTTCACCTCGCGCGTTGCAACGCGCACGTGCGCATGGCTTGCAGTGCTGGTGCTCGGGTCGATGCTCGGATTCGTGGCGATGAGCCGCCTCGTGATGCTGGACATGTGGCTCACCGCTGGTCTGAGCCTTGCGCTGTTCGGCGGGTACGGCGTCGTGCACGGCAGCGACCGGCGCATACAAATCCTCACGGGCGCGGCGCTCGCGGTGGCCGTGCTTGCAAAGGGGTGGATCGCCGTGCTGCTCTTCGGTCTCGTTCTGGCCTGTTATGTGGCATCGCTGGGTCGCAAGGCGGCGATGCCCGCCGTCCGCCGTCTCGCCACCGCGCCCCTGTGGGTGACGTTTCTGGTCCTGGCACTCCCGTGGCATCTCGCGGCCACCCTCGAACTGCCGGAGTTCGCGTGGTTCTACTTCATCAATGAGCACGTGCTCCGATTCCTCGGGCTTCGCGAGCCGCACGACTACTACGGCGGGCCGCTCTGGTACTACGTGCCGCGCCTGTTGCTGGGTCTGTTGCCTTGGACCTTGCTCCTGTTCGTGCGTCGACGATCCGCGTCGGCGGGCCCACTGGGTGGTGACGCGCGACGATTCCTCTGGATGGCATCGCTGGTACCGTTGGCGCTCATTTCGATCTCGAGCGCGAAGGCAAACTACTACGCGGTCATGTGCCTGCCGCCACTGGCGATTCTCATTGCCGGCAACGTCTCGCAGCTTGCATTCGAGGGTCGCGCCACGGGCTTTTCGGTTCGGGTCGCGGCGGCTGCGCTGCTGCTCGCGGCCGCGGTATACGTCGGCGACAGTCGAAGCGCGCTCGATGCCGCCGCGCTCCACACGAGCGCCCCTGCGGCAGGCGTGATCGCCGCCACAGTGCTTTTTTGCATTTTCGCAGCGCATCTGGCGCGGCTGCAGCATTGGAGTGCCGCGTGGCTGTTCGTTGCCGCTCTGGGCGGCCCTGCCCTGTGGTTTGCCATCGGGCAAGTGCAGGAACACGAAGGAGCGCTGAGCGCGCGAGAGTTGCTGGCGGAGCACGAGGAGGTTGCGGGCGGGACCACGTGGATCTACGCCGACTTCGAGAACTTCTCTTCCCTGCCGTTCTATGCCGAAGGGCCGGTGCAGGTGATCGACTCGCGAAGCAACGACCTCGCGTTTGCGCAACAGCACGGGTTCGGCCAGGACCTCTTCGTGAGCTCGGGCTCGGTGGCGCCGGATGCGCGGGGGCTCGTCTGGTTCGAGCGCCGGCGGGCCTCGGAGCTCGGTGCGACAGCGCTGGGGCCGCGGCTGCGGCACTTGGGGTGCAGCGGCAATCAGTGTGTGGCCGCACTGACTTCCGACAGACCTTGAACGATCACCTGGGCCTTTTCGGCTGCTTGCTGGCACGGCCCGCGTACGACTCGTCCTACAACGCATTGGGTTATTGCCGCATGTAGCAGTCTCGGTACCTGCCCTATGCTCCGGGCATGGCTACCAAAACACACACCATCACCCATTCGCCGCTGTTCGCCCGGATGCTCGGCACGGCGGCCTCGCAGGCGTTTGCACGCGGCAGACTGCAGCACGAGCTCCTCCACGGTGTCGCCGCTCAGGACGCGTTCATCGCGCTGTTCGACGGGTTCGATGATTTCGACGAAATGGCGCGGGAAGCCACCCAGGCACCTCTCGTGCGCGCCGATCTGCAAGCTCCGCGCTTGCGCGCAAGTGCGGCAAGCCAGCGTGGCGCCGGCAGGCGCGGCCGCAAAAAAGGCAACGGTGGCACGGGTGGCCGCGGGCGCACGCCCGGCGAGACGACGGCAGCGCGATAGTCTGCTTGCGCAGAGCTCGGCCGCGCGGTTGGCCCGGGCTCATCTGGATCTCGGCGTCCAATCACGCAGCCCGGTAGCCGCAGCCTCGGCTGCGTTCGTAATTCGCCCTCCGTCTCGTTGTCGGGGCTTCATTCACCAACTCGCTGGTCGGCTGCACCACGCGCTCGCCGCCTTGAGTTGATGAGCCGCGGCGCAGTGACGCTCCCTTGACGTGCTCTGTGACAGCCGCCTCCCCCGTGGTCGAGGCGGCTTGTGTAGCGGTCGCGTCAAATCGAGCGTAGCCTTCCGCACGCGGGTCAATCTCGATTCGCGGGAACGAGGAGTTCACATGGGCAACCGTGACCGGCAACGCAAGGAACCGAAGAAGCCAAAGCAGCCGAAGAAGCCCTGAGGTTTCGGTCCCCGTGGTGTTCGTGCCCCACGATGAAGCGCCGAGGCCCCATGCGGACCACCAGCCACGGCGTTGGACATCGACGGGCTGAGTGGCGTGTCGACTCGCATGCCGGCACGATGGCAGGCACGGCATTCTCGTCCCAGCCGCTGCGCGCGAGCCCGTGCCGCAGGCTGAATTTGGTGCCGGCACCAGGAGTCGAACCCGGGACCAACGGTTTACAAAACCGCTGCTCTACCAGCTGAGCTATGCCGGCGGTGAGGAACCCCGCGGGTCGATCTACTTGATGACCTGCAGGTGCGAAGGGCGCGTCTTGGGCTTCCCCGCATCAGCGGAATCGCGTTCGGGCGTCGCTGATCCGGCCTCGAGGTGCGCCGGCTGTGTCGCCGAGGTGAGCGAAGCCACAGGATCTTGACCCACCGTGAACGCGAAGCCGTACCCGGTCTCTTTCGCGAAGATGCCGGCGACTGCGCTCATCGGCACCGAAACCTCTTGCGAAACGCCGTTGAACCGTGCGTTGAATTGCACGAACTGGTTGTCGATGGTGATCCGGCGTGTCGCCGCGGAGCTGATGTTGAGCACGATCTCGCCGTCTTTCACGTAGCTCTGCGGCACACGCGTCTGGCTGTCGACCTTCACCGCGAGATACGGCGTGAGGCCATTGTCCGCGCACCATTCGCACAGTGCGCGCAACAGATAGGGTTTTGCGGATTGCTCGGACATGACGAAGTATTGCGCCGACGTGCGTCTGGGTCAACGCAGCGCTTAACCATCGCGAGCGTCGGACGAGCTACTTGCGCATGCCGCGCTCGGCCGACGTCAGCGCCTCCGAGAATGCAGGTCTGGCGAACAGCCTCTCGGCGTACTTCATGAGCGGGGCGGCGATCTTCGGCATCACGATCCCGTAGTAGTCGAGGCGCCAGAGGAGCGGCGTGATCGCCACATCCAGCATCGAGTATTCCTCGCCCAGCATGTACTTGTGCTTCGTGAACACGGGCGCGATCTGCAGCAGGCTGTCGCGCACGAGATTGCGCGCCTTCTCGATCTGCTTCTGGTTGTTGCCTTCCAGCGCGTCGATGTGGCAGAACAGCTCCTTCTCGAAGCGATGCAGGAAGAGCCTTGCTCTGGCCCGCATGACGGGATCGGCGGGCATCAGCTGCGGATGCGGGAACCGCTCGTCGATGTACTCGTTGATGATGTTCGATTCGTGCAGCACGAGGTCGCGCTCGACCAGCACGGGAACCTGGTTGTACGGGTTCATCACGGCGAGGTCTTCAGGCTTGTGGTCGAGATCGACGTCGATGATCTGGAAGTCCATGCCCTTTTCGTGCAGCACGATGCGGCACCGCTGACTGAAGGGATCGGTCGTCCCGGAATATAGGGTCATCATTTAGTGCACGTCCTTCCAGTACTCGCGCTTGGCCCAGTACGCGAACAGGAACAGCACGCTGAGAAACATCAGCACCACGAGCCCGATATTGATGCGCTTGGTCTTTGCAGGCTCGGCCATGTAGTCGAGGTAGTTCACGAGGTCGGCCACGAAGACGCGGTACTCCTCGGGTTTCAATGTCCCGGGCGTATCGGTGACGAGACTCCTTACTTCCACCTTGTTGTTGTGCCCGGGCGCCAGCATCACGGTTGCGCGGGTCGCGAGGGCTGCAGCCTGTGCCTTTTCGTGGTCCTCGAACTCCTGCACTTCAAGGCGGTTGACGCCCGAGAGCTTCCACAAAACGTGCGGCATCGCCACGTTCGGGTACACGAGGTTGTTCCAACCGGTGGGCGTCGAATCGTCACGATAGAAAGTAAGGAAGTAGTTGTAGAGCCATTCGGTGCCGCGCACCCGCGCCTCGACCGACAGATCGGGAGGCGTGGTGCCGAACCACGACTTGGAGTCCCGCGACATCGCGACTGTCATGGTGTCGCCGATCTTGTCGGTGGCGAGCATCAGGTTGTCGCGAATCTGTGCTTCGGTGAGGCCGATGTCGGTCAGCCGGTTGTAGCGCATGTACTTGGCGCTGTGACAGTTGAGGCAATAGTTGACGAAAGTCCGCGCCCCGCGCTGCAGCGATTCGTTGTCCAGAGGGTGGATGGGCGCGGGCTCGAGTCGCAGGTCACCACCCCCGCCGGAGGCGAGCACCGCACCGCTCGCGAGGGCGTTCATCGCGAACACCGCGAGCAAAAGCCTCAGAACCATTCTCATCGGAGTCTTTCCGGAACCGGCTTCGTGCGATCGCGCACGGTGTACCACGGCATCAGCACGAAATAGAGGAAGTAGATGATGGTGAAGATGCGGGCCACGATGGTTGCCTTGTCCGCGCCGCCGATCAGCGGGGTGCGCTCGCCGAACTGGCCCCAGATCGTAATCGGCACCGTGCCGAGGTAGCCGAGCACCAGGAAGGAGACGACGAAGAGCGCAAGCCACGTTCTGTAGAGCCGGCCTCGATAGCGGATCGATTTGACTGCGCCCTTGTCGAGCCAGGGCAGCAAAAAGAAGATGAGCACGGCGATACCCATGACCAGCACGCCCCACACCTGCGTGCCCATCATCGAAGGAACGGCGCGCAGCATCGCGTAGTACGGCGTGAAATACCAGACGGGGGCGATGTGCTCGGGAGTCTTCAGGGGGTCGGCCGGAATGAAGTTGTTCGCCTCCAGGAAGTAGCCGCCCATCTCCGGAAGCAGGAACATGACGATGGAGAACACGATCAGGAATGCCACCACGCCGACGATGTCCTTGATCGTGTAGTACGGATGGCTGTAGATGCCGTCCAGCGGGAGACCCGTCGCGGGATCCTTGGGCTGCTTCTTGATCTCGATGCCATCGGGGTTGTTCGAGCCCACCTCGTGCAGGGCCATCAGGTGCGCGGCGACGAGCCCGAGCAGCACCAGCGGCAACGCAATCACGTGAAAAGCGAAAAAGCGGTTCAGCGTGATGTCCGAGATCGTGTAGTCGCCACGGATCCAGACGGCGAGGTCCTCCCCGATCACCGGGATGGACGAGAAGAGATTGACGATCACCTGCGCGCCCCAGTAGGACATCTGCCCCCACGGCAGCAGGTATCCGAAGAACGCTTCGGCCATCAGTGCGAGGTAGATGACGCAACCGACGACCCACAGGAGCTCGCGCGGCTTGCGGTAGCTGCCATAAAGGAGGCCCCGGAACATGTGCAGGTAAACGACGACGAAGAACATCGACGCGCCGGTCGAATGCATGTAGCGGATGAGCCATCCCCACGACACGTCGCGCATGATGTACTCGACCGACTCGAATGCCTTCGTCGCATCGGGCTTGTAGTTCATCGTGAGGAAGATGCCGGTGAGAATCTGCAGCACCAGCACGAACGCCGCGAGCGAGCCGAAGTAGTACCAGAAGTTGAAATTCTTGGGCGCGACGTAACGGCCCCATTGGCTTTGCCAGAGGTCGGTGAGCGGGAAGCGCTCGTCGATCCAGGTCATGAACTTTTGCATTTCGGCTCGCTTGTGACTTGCGCTTGAAAGGCGCGGGTTCTCGTGGCGTGCTAGGCCTTGCCGCCATCGTCACCGATGAGAATGCGGGTGTCGCTCAGGTATTTGTGGGGAGGCACGACGAGATTCGTCGGCGCCGGAACCCCCTTGAACACGCGCCCGGCGAGATCGAACTTCGACTGATGGCACGGGCAGAAGAATCCGCCCGGCCAGTCGGCGCCGAGATCCGCCGGAGCGACGTCAGGGCGGAACGTCGGCGAGCACCCGAGGTGCGTGCAGATGCCCACCGCGACCCAGATCGCAGGCTTGATCGAGCGCGTTAGATTTGCGGCGTACTGAGGCTGCTGGGCGACCTCGGACCGGGGGTCGGCCAGTCGCGCTTCGATCTTGGGCAGCATGTCGAGCATCGCAGGGGTGCGATTGATGATCCACACCACCTTGCCACGCCATTCGACGTCGATCTTCTGCCCCGGCTCCATCTTGCCGATGTCGATCTCGACCGGAGCGCCGGCGGCCTTGACGCGCTCGCTCGGCATGAACGAAATGAGGAAAGGGGCCGCGGCCGCGACGACGCCGATTCCACCCACGACCGTGGTCGCTGCCAACAGGAACCGCCGCTTGGGGTCCTGGACGCTGCTCTCCGCCATCTCGCCTGACCTCACCCGCTTGTGTGCTGGAATGCGTGACATCGGAAGCCGCGAGATAACGCTGTGCGACTCCCAAACCCTCGATTATAGGGGATTTGCTGAGGTTGGCCGCTGCCCATGCGCAGCCGGCGAATGTGCGCACCTGGGATTGCTGGCCGCCGCTCGGCCCGCGAGCCCTCCGGCAACCCTCACGCGGGGTTCACGTCCTCGTTCTCGGTCGTGCGTGGCAGGGTGAAACGCGCCATCAGCAGCCCGAGCTCGTAGAGCAACCACAAGGGCACGGCGAGCAGAAGCTGCGATACGACATCCGGGGGAGTGAACAACGCGCCGGCGACGAATGCGCCAACGATGACGTAAGAGCGGATCGCGCGGAGCTTTTCGAGCGACACGATGCCAAGGCGCACGAGCACGATGACCACGACTGGCACCTCGAACGTCACGCCGAAGGCAATGAACATCGTCAGCACGAATGAAAGGTACTTGTCGATGTCGGTCATCATCTGCACCCCGACGGGGGTGTAATGCGCGAAGAAGCCGAACGCGATCGGGAACACCAGGAAGTACGCGAACGACATTCCCATGATGAAAAAGATGAAGCTCGACACGAGTACGGGAGCGACAAGCTTCTTCTCGTGGTGATACAAGCCGGGCGCGACGAATGCCCACATCTGCAGCAGCACATACGGTAGCGCGATCAGGAACGCCGCCATCAGGGTCACCTTGAGCGGCACCAGAAACGTGCCGGTGACGTCGGTGGCGATCATCGTAGAGCCCTGCGGCAGCGCACGCAGCAGCGGCGCCGCAAGCGCCGCATAGATCTCCTTGGCGAACGGAAAGAGACACAGGAGCACGATGACCACCGCGACGATTGCGCGCAGCAGCCGCGTCCGCAGCTCGATCAGGTGCGAGATGAACGTTTCCTGGCCGTCTTCCTGTGCCGGGGGCGTGGGCATGATCAGATTTCCGCGTTCGACGATGGACCCGCGAAAGCGATCGTCGACGACGTCAAGCGAGCTCGATCGTGATCACGGTCGCTCAAGGCCCGGGAGGTCGGCCTGACGCGGCGGTTCCTCCGGGATTGCCGCGGAGCTGGACGGCGACGGGCTGATGCCGAGCGGTCCGGAAATGAGGTCGCGCGCCGGAGACGAGGCATTCGTGAGCTGAGGCGGGTGACCCACGTCGGCCGAGGCCGCAGGCGCGTCGGCGAGGTTCGCAGCATCATTGAGCTGCGCTTCGACGCTGCGCACGCTGGATTGCACCTCCGTCGCAGCAGAGTGGACCGAGGTTTCGATCTCTCGCGCGGCGGTTTGCACCTCCTCGCGCAGCCGGCGCAGCTCGTCGAGCTCCATCTCGCGGGTGATGTCCGCCTTCACTTCCGACACGTAACGCTGCAGGCGACCGAAGAGGTGGCCTAGCGTGCGTGCGGTCTTCGGCAGACGCTCGGGCCCGATCACGACGAGGGCGACGACGGCGATCACTAGGATTTCGCTGAAAGCGATGTCGAACATGGAACGCGGTCTGCAGGTTCGTAGCAGCGCGCAGCCGGCGCTTGCGGCACGGCGTTGCGCCGGTGGGAGGCGCGGGTGCGAACGGCACGCGCTAGGTGCGCCCGCTCGTCTCCTTCTTCACCTCGGCATCGATCGTTCTGCCGCCGAGCTGTTGCGCAGGCATCTCGGGCGATGCGCTGGTGGCCGTGGCGTCGCCTTCAGGCGTCTTCATGCCTTCCTTGAAACCCTTCACGGCGCCACCGAGATCCTGTCCGATGTTGCGCAGCTTCTTGGTGCCGAAGATCAATACCACCACCAGCAAAACGATGAGCCAGTGCCATATGCTCAATCCGCCCATGATTCTTCTCCTTTAAGCTTCACTGCCCGCCGCGCGGAAGCATATGGCCGAGGCGCTCGGGGCCCCCGATCACATGCACGTGAATGTGCATCACATCCTGGCGCGCGACGCGCCCGGTATTCACGATCGTCCTGTAGCCATCGACCGAGCCCTGCTCCCGCGCGAGGCGCGCGGTCAGCACCATGATCCTGCCCAGCACCGCCGCATCGTCGTCGGTCGCTTCGGCGAGCGATGCGATGTGCCGCTTGGGCACGACCATGAAATGCACCGGCGCAACCGGGTTGATGTCGTGGAAGGCGATGATCTCGTCATCCTCGTACAGCTGGCGCGACGGAATCTCACCCCGAACGATCCGGCAGAAAATGCACTCTTGCGCCGCGTCCGTCATGCGTTCCCTTTTGATCCTCGCACCCGCGTTCGAGCGCGTACGGTTTGACGCCCCGACGGCGCGACGTGCGGCGCGCTCGATCGAGTCACCACGCCCGCATTGTAACGTCTGCGTGCGTCGCCCTTCGCACCGCACGTGCGATCAGCGGCGCGAGGCCTTCTCTGCCATGCCGGAAGTGCCTTCACGGCGGGCGAGCTCTTCGCGCACCGCCTCGGGGCCGAGCCCGTGACGGGACAGCAGAAGCAGGCAATGGAACCAGAGGTCGGCGATTTCGGCGACGATGCGCTTCGGGTCCCCGTCTTTCGCGGCCATCACGGTCTCGGTCGCCTCCTCGCCAATCTTCTTGAGGATCGCGTCCTCTCCCTTCGCCAGCAGCGAAGCGACGTATGAGGTGGAAGGATCCGCACCTCGGCGGGACGCGATCGTGCGCGCCAGGCGGTCGAGGATGTCCTCCGCATTGTCATCGCGTTCCATAGATCGTCTCCGGATCCTTGAGCACCGGCTCATCCTCCGTCCACTGGCCGTCCTTGAGCAGCAGGAAAAAACAGCGCTCGCGTCCTGTGTGACACGCAATGCCGCCGACCTGCTCGACGCCCAGCAGGATGGCATCGCTGTCGCAATCGAGCCTGATCTCTCGTACCTTCTGCACATGACCGGACGACTCACCCTTGCGCCATAGCCGCTTTCGCGAGCGCGACCAGTAGTGCGCCTCGCCGGTGCTCGCCGTGTGCATCAAGGCCTCCCGGCTCATCCAGGCCAGCGTCAGCACGCGGCCGCTCTCAACGTCCTGCGCAATGGCCGGCACGAGCCCATCGCTGCCCCACCGCACTGTGTCGAGCCACGCCACCACAAGTGCCGCGGGGGACGTCGATTGCCGGGACCCGTCATTCATGTTCGCACCTCGATGCCCGCAGCCCTCATGGCGGCCTTGGCCTCGCCGATCGTGAACTCGCCATAGTGGAATATGGATGCGGCGAGCACGGCATCGGCACGCCCGTCGAGTATGCCGCGCACCAAATGGTCGAGTGTCCCCACGCCTCCGGATGCGATCACCGGAACCTCGACCGCCTCGGCCACCGCACGGGTCAGGGCCAGATCGAAGCCCGTGCGCGCACCATCCCGGTCCATGCTCGTGAGCAGGATCTCGCCTGCACCGCGGGCCACGACGTCCCTTGCCCATTGCACGGCGTCCATGCCGGTGGCCGTGCGGCCGCCATGCGTGAACACTTCCCATCGCTGCGCGGCAACCTCTTTCGCATCGATCGCGGCGACGATGCACTGCGCCCCGAATCGGCGTGCCGCCTCCGCGAAGAGCCCGGGATTTCGAACGCCCGCCGTGTTGATGCTCACCTTGTCCGCGCCCGCGTTGAGGAGCGCCCGAATGTCCTCGACACTGTTGACGCCGCCGCCGACCGTGAGCGGGATGAACACCTGATCCGCAACCGCCTCGATCATCCCGTAGAGCAGGCCGCGCGTCTCGATGCTCGCGCGAATGTCGAGGAACGCAATCTCGTCCGCTCCCTGCTCGTCGTAGCGC
>JALYXY010000078.1 GCA_030946875.1 Pseudomonadota bacterium
CTCTTGAGGCGCACCTTGACCATCTTGCGGCGCGCTTCTTCCATGGCCTTCTGCACGGCGACGGGCACTTCCTTGGCCTTGCCCTTGCCCATTCCCACGCGACCATCGCCGTCGCCGACCACCGCCAGCGCGGCGAAGCCCAGGATCCGGCCACCCTTCACCACCTTGGTGACGCGATTGATGCTGATCATCTTCTCGCGCAAGCCATCGCCGCGATCGTCCTGCTGCTGGTTGCGCTGTTGCTGTCGTGCCATGTATGTTTCCTAGTCCGTGTCCGGAAGCTCACGCCGTGTCGGCGGACTTCCCCGGGTCGTAATCGTCAGAACTTGAGACCTGCTTCGCGCGCGGCATCTGCCAGCGCCTGCACGCGGCCGTGGTAACGGTAGCCGGAGCGATCGAACGCAACCGCCTCGATGCCGAGCGCCTTCGCGCGGTCGGCGATACGCTTGCCGACGAGCGCTGCCGCCGCCTTGTTGCCACCGTTCTTGAGGTCCTTGCGCACGTCGGCTTCAAGCGTCGAGGCGCTTGCAAGCACCTTGTCGCCCGTGGGCGCGATGATCTGCGCGTACATGTGCGAGTTCGACCGGCTCACCACCAGTCGTGTTGCGCGCTGCTCGGCAATGCGCGCCCGGGTTTTGCGGGCGCGGCGGACTCGAGCGACGTTCTTGTCCATGGGTATCCTTGTCCTAGCTAAAATGCCTGGTGAAAACGTCACGAGCAGCCGCAATGGCGCGAAGACCCGCAGCGACACCCGAGGCGTACACGGACGTACGTCGAGGGTGGAGCGAGGACGCGACAAAGTCAGTGCGGCGCGCAGTAGTTTTCAACGGCATTTTTATTTCTTCTTCGTTTCTTTGATGACCACGCGTTCACCGGCGTAGCGAACGCCCTTGCCCTTGTAGGGCTCCGGGGGACGATATGCACGGATCTCGGCGGCCACCTGCCCAACCTGCTGCTTGTCGATACCCTTGATGACGATCTCGGTCTGCGCCGGCGTTTCGGCCTTGACGCCCTTCGGCATCTGGTGCGCGACCGGATGCGAAAAGCCGAGCGTGAGATTCACCCTGTCGCCGGCGGCCTGGGCGCGATAACCCACACCCACGAGCGTGAGGCGACGCTCGAACCCGTCGGTGACACCCTTCACCATGTTGGCCACGAGCGCGCGCAACGTGCCATGCATCGCGTTGACTGCCTCGTTGGCCGCCTTGCAGACGAGATGGTCGCCGTTGCGCTCGATCGAAAGCCCCTCGGGCACCTCGCGCGACAACGTGCCCAGCGGGCCCTTGACGGTGATCTCGCGCGCAGCGAGGGTGACTTCGACCTTCGATGGCAGCGGGATGGGATGGTTGCCTATTCGCGACATGTCGTATGTTCCTTGCTGGCGATCAGGCGACGATGCAGAGCACTTCGCCGCCGACGCCGGTGGCGCGCGCCTTGCGATCTGTCATGACGCCGCGCGAGGTCGATACGATCGCAATGCCCAGACCGTTCATCACTCGCGGGATTTCGTCCTTGTTCTTGTAGATGCGAAGCCCGGGCTTGGACACGCGCTGGATCTTCTCGATCACCGGACGACCCGCGTGGTACTTGAGCGCGATCTCCAGGACGGGCTTCACGACTTCGCTCGAGGCCTTGAAGTCATCGATGTAGCCCTCGTCCTTCAGCACGCGGGCGATGGCCAGCTTGACCTTGGACGACGGCATTGCGACGACTGCTTCCTCGCGCATCTGCGCGTTGCGGATGCGGGTCAGCATATCGGCGATCGGATCACTCATGCTCATGCGTTCACCTCAACGGCCTTGTGCGCTTTGTTCATCACCAGCTTGCCTTGACGATGCCGGGAATCTCACCGCGCATCGCAAACTCGCGCAGCTTGTTGCGGCCGAGGCCGAACTTTCGGTAGAAGCCGCGCGGACGACCCGTCATCGGGCAGCGGTTGCGCACGCGAGTCGGGTTGGCGTTGCGGGGAAGCTGTTGCAGCTTCAGGCGCGCCGCGAACCGGTCCTCGTCGGAGAACTTCTGGTTGCTGACGATCGCCTCCAGGGCCTCGCGCTTCTTCGCGTATTTCTTGACCAGGCCGCGGCGCTTCGCGTCACGGTTGATGAGGGAAAGCTTGGACATATGCGTTAGTTCCTGAACGGAAACTTGAATGCAGCGAGGAGCGCCTTGGCTTCGGCATCCGTCTGCGCAGTCGTGGTAATGGTGATGTTCATGCCCCGGACCTTGTCGATCTTGTCGTACTCGATCTCGGGGAAAATGATCTGTTCCTTGACGCCCATGTTGAAGTTGCCGCGACCGTCGAACGACTTGCCCGACACGCCGCGGAAGTCGCGCACGCGGGGCAGCGCGATGTAGATGAGACGGTCGAGGAACTCGTACATGCGTTCCTGGCGCAGGGTGACCATGCAGCCGATGGGGTAGCCCTCGCGAATCTTGAAGCCCGCGATCGCCTTCTTCGCCTTCGTGATCACGGGCTTCTGGCCGGCAATCTTCTGCATGTCGGCCGCCGCGTTCTCGAGCAGCTTCTTGTCGCCGATGGCCTCGCCAACACCCATGTTGAGCACGACCTTGCTGATGCGCGGCACCTGCATCGTCGACTTGTAGCCGAACTGCTGTGTCAGTGCCGGTACGACTTCCTGCCGGTAGACTTCCTTGAGACGAGCCATGTCTGTTTCCTGTTATCGCGATCAGGCGTTGATCTGCTCGCCGTTCGACTTGTAGAAGCGGACCTTGCGACCGTCCTCGAGCAAGCGAACTCCCACGCGATCGGGCTTTTGGGTGACCGGATTCCAGACCGCCACGTTCGAAGCGTGGATCGGCATGTCCTTGGTGATGATTCCACCCTGCTCGTTCTTCATCGGGTTGGGACGCTGGCTCTTCTTGACCTGATTCACGCCAGAGACGAGCAGGCGCTCGCCCAGGATGGCGTTCACCGTCCCGCGCTTGCCCTTGTCGCGCCCCGTGATGACGACGACGTCGTCGCCTTTCCTGATCTTTCTCACAACACCTCCGGTGCGAGCGACACGATCTTCATGAACCGCTCCGTACGCAATTCGCGCGTCACGGGTCCGAAGATGCGGGTGCCGATCGGCTCGAGCTTGGCATTGAGCAGCACGGCTGCGTTGGCATCGAAGCGCACCCGGGCGCCGTCGTCGCGACGCACTCCGTGGCGCGTGCGAACCACCACCGCGTTGTAGATCTCGCCCTTCTTGACGCGACCGCGCGGCGCTGCGTCCTTGACGCTGACCTTGATCACGTCACCGATACCCGCATAGCGACGTTTGGACCCGCCAAGCACCTTTATGCACATGACTCTTCGCGCGCCGGTGTTATCGGCGACATCGAGTACGGACTGCATCTGGATCATTGCTGCATCTCCAACTTAACCCGCGATCGCTGCAAAGGCGTAATTGCGCGACGCATCGTGTGCTCATGCGCGCTCGCGTCTTTGCTGGCGAAAACGGCCAGTTTTGGACCCGCTCGAGCGCTTGGAAAACCCAAACGCCGGGGAAAAACGCCGCGGCGGCCGTGTTCTGATTTACCGGCAGTGCCGGCTTGTATTTGCCGCGACAGCGAAACAATCGATTATGACAGCCAGGCGCCGATTTGGCAAGATTCTCGCCAGCGTCCCGGGCAGTACGTCGCTAACGGCCCGGGGGGCCGCATGCAAACCACCGGGGCGAGGGCCCGCACCTGCGCAGGCCTCGGCCCAAGCTAGATGGTACGGGCCTTCTCCAGCAGCCGCAGGACCCGCCAGGCCTTGGTCTTGGCGAGCTTACGACACGCCTGGATCTCGACCAGGTCCCCCGTCTTGAACTCATTGTTCTCGTCATGCGCGTGATACTTGTGCGTGCGCGTGACGACCTTGCCGTAAATGGGATGTTTCACGCGACGCTCGACGAGCACGGTCACGGTCTTGTTCATCTTGTCCGAGACCACTCTGCCGATTTCCGTCTGAAGAATCGGCTTGTGGGCCGGCGCCTGCGCGGCATCACCGCCCGTGGCGGCTTGCATTTGTTGGTCTGCCATCATGCCTGTCCCGCTTTCTGGTGCATCAGCGTCCGCGCGCGCGCAATGCTCCGGCGCACGCGCTTGATCTTGGTGTTGTCGGTGAGCTGCTGCGTCGCCTTCTGCATCCGCAGACCGAACTGCTCCTTGAGCAGCGCGTCGAGCTCGGTCTTGAGCTCATCGGCGGACTTGGCGCGCAGCGCCTTCTTGGTTTCGGAAGATTTCATGGTGAATTCCGTGACGACGCGGCGACGGGCCGTCCCGAGCCGCGGCGTATGCGTTTTAGTTCACAAGACGCGGCGACGGGCCGTCCCGAGCCGCGGCGTGATTTTTTGGTAATCATCAGCCGACCAGCCGATGCACGAACGTGGTCTGGATCGGCAGCTTCGCGGCCGCAAGGGCGAAAGCCTGGCGTGCAATCGCCTCCTCCACCCCATCCATCTCGTAGAGCACCTTGCCGGGAACGATCTCCGCAACGTAGTACTCGGGCGTGCCCTTGCCGTTACCCATTCGCACTTCTGCGGGCTTTCGCGAGATGGGCTTGTCCGGGAAGATGCGGATCCACACTCGCCCGCCGCGCTTGATATGGCGCGTCATCGCGCGGCGCGCCGCCTCGATCTGGCGCGCCGTCAGGCGACCGCGGCCAACGGCCTTGAGACCGAATTCGCCGAAGCTCACCTTGTTGCCGACGGTCGCGACACCCTTGTTGCGGCCCTTCTGCTCCTTGCGGTACTTCCTTCTAGCTGGTTGCAGCATTCTTCACTCCTGAGCGACGCGGCGGACGCTTCGGCGCTTCCGGAGCCGCGGCGGGTGCCGCCGCCGGCTCGGCGTTGTGCGCCATGATTTCGCCCTTGAACACCCATACCTTGATGCCGATGACGCCGTAGGTGGTGCGCGCTTCGGCCAAGCCGTAATCAATGTCCGCACGCAGCGTGTGCAGCGGCACGCGACCTTCGCGGTACCACTCCGTGCGTGCGATCTCGATGCCGTTGAGGCGCCCCGAGCACATGATCTTGATACCCTGAGCGCCGAGTCGCATGGCGTTCTGCATCGCGCGCTTCATGGCGCGCCGGAACATGATCCGCTTCTGCAGCTGCTGCGAAATCGAATCGGCGATGAGCTGCGCGTCGATCTCCGGCTTGCGGATCTCCTCGATGTTGAGGCCCACTTCGCCGCCCATCATGCGACGTAGATCGCCGCGCAACGTCTCGATGTCCTCGCCCTTCTTGCCGATGACGACACCCGGACGCGCGCTGTGGATCGTGATGCGCGCATTCTTTGCGGGACGCTCGATCGTCACGCGACCGACGGAAGCATGCGCAAGCTTCTTTTTCAGGTACTCGCGCACCTTGATGTCTTCCTTGAGCGTGGGTCCGAAGTTCTTGCTGTTGGCGAACCACTTCGACGCCCAGTTGCGGCTGACCGCAAGCCGGAAGCCGGTCGGATGAATTTTCTGTCCCATGGATGTCTCTGGTGCCTTTCTATTTGCCGTCGCCGACGCTGACGTGGATGTGGCACGTTTGCTTGAGGATCACGTTGCCGCGGCCCTTCGCACGAGCAGTGAAGCGGCGCAGATTGGTCGCCTTGTCGATGTAGATCGTCTTCACCTTGAGCTCGTCGACATCGGCGCCGTCATTGTGCTCGGCGTTGGCTATCGCGGACTCGAGCACCTTCTTGATGATCTTCGCGCCTTTCTTGGGGCTGAAGGCCAGGACGTTGAGCGCCTTGTCGACAGGCAGCCCGCGGATCGCGTCTGCGACGAGGCGACCTTTCTGGGCCGACAGGCGCACACCGCGCAGGATTGCTTTGGTTTCCATGAAGGCTCCTTACTTCTTCCGCGGCGCGGCCGGCGCGGAAACCTTCTTGTCGGCCGTGTGGCCCTTGAAGGTTCGCGTCAGCGCAAACTCGCCGAGCTTGTGGCCGACCATGTTCTCGGAGACGTACACCGGGATGTGTTGCTTGCCGTTGTGCACGGCCACCGTCAGACCGATGAAATCCGGTGTGATCGTCGAGCGACGCGACCAGGTCTTGATCGGGCGCTTGTCGTTGGTGGCGCGCGCGGCTTCCACCTTCTTCTGCAGGTGGTCGTCGACGAACGGACCCTTCTTGATCGAACGTGACATGCTCGTATTCCCTGTTGGCCTTGTTACCTTGCGTTACCCTTTGGCGGCGTGACGGCGGCGTACGATCATCACGTCGGTGCGCTTGTTCTTGCGCGTCTTGTAGCCCTTGGCCGGTGTTCCCCACGGCGAGACCGGATGATGGCGTCCACCACCACCGTTCGTGCGTCCGCCCATTGGGTGATCGACCGGATTCATGGCAATGCCGCGCACGGTCGGGCGCTTGCCGCGCCAGCGATTCGCGCCAGCCTTGCCGATCGAGCGCAGGTTGTGCTCCTCGTTGCCGACCTCGCCGATCACCGCACGACAGTCCACGTGCACGCGCCGGATCTCACCGGAGCGCAGTCGAAGCTGCGCGTAGGTGCCCTCTCGTGCGAGCAGCTGCACCCCGGCGCCTGCCGAGCGCGCGACCTGCGCGCCCTTTCCGGGCGAGAGCTCGATGCAATGCACCGTGGTTCCGACCGGAACGTTGCGCAGCGGCATGCAATTGCCGGGACGGATCGGAGCTTCGGATCCGCTCATGAGCTGCGTGCCGACCGACACGCCGCGAGGCGCGATGATGTAGCGACGCTCGCCGTCGACGTAAAGCAGGAGCGCCAGGTGCGCGCTGCGGTTCGGGTCGTACTCGAGACGCTCCACCTTGGCCGCGATCCCGTCCTTGTTGCGGCGGAAATCCACGAGGCGGTAGTGCTGCTTGTGTCCGCCGCCCTTGTGCCGGATGGTGATGTGGCCATTGTTGTTGCGTCCGGATCCGCGCTTCTGGCTCTCCGTGAGGCCGTCGATCGGCTTACCCTTGTGCAGGTGCGGATTGACAACCTTGACGAGCGCGCGCCGACCGGCGGACGTCGGCTTTACTTTTTGAAGTGGCATGGTTAGGACTCCGAGGCGAAGTTGATTTCCTGGCCCGGCTGCAGGCTCACGTACGCCTTCTTCCAGTTGCGCCGCCGACCGTTGAAGCGCCCGAAGCGCTTTTGCTTGCCGCCGACGTTCGCGATCTGCACGCTCTTGACCTCGACCTTGAACATGGCCTCGACCGCCGCCTTCACCTCGGGCTTGGTCGCGTCCTGCACCACCCGGAAGATCACCTGCTCGTGCTTCTCTGCAATGAACGTCCCCTTCTCGGAGACCACCGGCGCGAGGAGCACGGTTGCGAGACGCTCGCTGTTGTATTGCTTCGTGGCGCTCATCCCAGCATCTCCTCGAATTGCGATACCGCGCCGCGCGTCAGCACGACGTTGTTGAAACGCACGAGGCTCACCGGGTCGACTTCACGTGCCTCGAGCACGAGAACGTCCGTCAGATTGCGCGACGAGAGAAAAAGGTTGTCGTCCAGATTGTCCGTCACGAGCAGCGTGCTGCCGCTCAAGCCGAACGATTTCAGTTTCTGCACGAACTGCTTCGTCTTGGGCGCATCGATCGCAAGCTGCTCGATGACCGACAAGCGTCCGTCACGTACCAGCTGCGACAGGATGGATGCCATGCCGGCCCGGTATTGCTTGCGGTTGACCTTATGCGAAAAATTTTCGTCGGGCGAGTTGGGGAAGATCCTGCCGCCGCCGCGCCACAACGGGCTGTTCGCCTGACCGGCACGTGCACGGCCGGTGCCCTTCTGCGCCCATGGCTTCTTGTGCGATTTGTTGATGTCCGCACGACCCTTCTGCGCACGATTGCCGCTGCGTGCGTTGGCCTGATACGCCGTGACGAGCTGATGGATCAGTGCCTCGTTGTACTCGCGACCGAAAAGGGCATCCGAACCGGGTACGGCTTCCCCGAGCTGGCCATCGCCGTTCAGAAATTTCAGGTCCATGTCAGGCCCCCTTCTTCGCAGGCGTCTTGACGGACGGACGGACGATGATGTGCGTGCCGTCGGCTCCAGGGACCGAGCCCTTGATCAGGAGCAGGCCACGCTCCGCATCGACGCGCACCACTCGCAGCATTTGCGTCGTGCGCGTGACGTTGCCGTGCTGGCCCGCCATGCGCTTGCCCGGAAACACACGGCCGGGATCCTGCGCCATGCCGATCGAGCCAGGCGCACGGTGCGACAGCGAATTGCCGTGCGAAGCGCGGTTCGAGCTGAAATGGTGGCGTCGGATCGAGCCCGAGAACCCGCGGCCTTTGGTGGTGCCCGTCACGTCGACGAACTGGCCTACGGCAAAGGCGGTCTCCACACCGATGACGCCGCCGACCTTGAGCTCGGCCAACTGCTCCGCTGTCAGCGGGAACTCGCGCAGCAACTCGCCCGCTTCGACGCCGGCCTTGGCGAGATGCCCCGCCTGCGGCTTCAGCACGCGCGAGGCGCGACGCTTTCCGTAGGTGACCTGCACGGCGGCGTAGCCATCCGTTTCGGGCGTCTTGATCTGAGTGACGCGGTTGTTGGCGACGTCGAGCACCGTGACGGGAACGGCCTTGCCGTCCTCGCTGAAAATGCGCGTCATGCCAATCTTGCGACCGACAAGTCCGAGTGACATTGAAGCTCTCTCTATGTTTTCGTTGCCCCGAATCGCTTCGGGGTGCCACCTGCAATTGGGCGGCGCTTACTGCTGTTGCTGAGTTGCGACTGGCGGACGAACCGCCTTATTGCAGCTTGATCTCCACGTCCACTCCGGCGGGCAGATCGAGCTTCATCAGCTGATCGACCGTCTTGTCCGTGGGGTCGATGATGTCCATGAGCCGCAGGTGCGTCCGGATCTCGAACTGATCGCGCGAGGTCTTGTTCACGTGCGGCGAGCGTAGAACGTCGTAGCGCTCGATCTTGGTCGGCAGCGGCACGGGTCCCTTGACCACTGCGCCGGAGCGCTTGGCGGTCTCGACGATCTCCTGCGCCGACTGATCGATCAACTTGTAATCGAACGCCTTGAGGCGAATTCGAATTCTCTGGTTTTGCATTTTCAGCTTTCGGCCGTCAGCTATCAGCTTTCAGCAAACTCTCGCGTTGATGATGTCCTTGCCGCAATGGCAACCTGCTCGTTGCGAGCTCGAGCGCTCACAACCCAATCACTGCACCACCTTCGCCACCACCCCGGCACCCACCGTGCGGC
>JALYXY010000079.1 GCA_030946875.1 Pseudomonadota bacterium
CTCCAGCGTCGACTGCTCGGTGCGAACCTGGCCGATGCCGCCGATGTGGAAGGTACGCATGGTGAGCTGGGTGCCCGGCTCGCCGATCGACTGCGCGGCGATGACACCCACCGCTTCGCCGACATTGACGAGATGACCGCGACCGAGGTCACGGCCATAACAGGCGGCGCACAGGCCGTAGCGCGTATCGCACGACAGCGGCGTCTTGACCTTCACTTCATCGATGCCGAGAAGCTCGATCTGCTCGACCTCGTCTTCACCGAGCAGCATGCCGGCGTAATACAACGTCTCCTGTGTTTCGGGATTGACGATGTCCGCCGCGGCGACGCGACCGAGGATGCGATCGCGCAACGGCTCGATGACCTCGCCGCCTTCGACCAGCGCCTTCATGGCGACACCGTTGGTCGTCTTGCAATCGTCTTCGGTGACCACCAGGTCCTGCGTGACGTCCACCAGACGACGCGTGAGGTAACCCGAGTTGGCCGTCTTCAACGCCGTATCCGCGAGACCCTTGCGGGCGCCGTGGGTGGAGATGAAGTACTGCAGAACGTTGAGGCCCTCGCGGAAGTTCGCGGTGATCGGCGTCTCGATGATCGAGCCGTCCGGCTTCGCCATCAGGCCACGCATGCCCGCGAGCTGCCGGATCTGCGCCGCCGAGCCCCGCGCGCCGGAATCCGCCATCATGTAGATGGAGTTGAAGGACTCCTGCTTGACCATGTTGCCGTTGCTGTCCATGACCTCGACCGAGCCGAGCTGGCTCATCATCGCCTTCGCGATGTCGTCACCGGCACGACCCCAGATGTCCACGACCTTGTTGTAGCGCTCGCCTTGCGTCACGAGACCCGAGGTGTATTGCGCCTCGATCTCCTTCACCTGCGTTTCGGCGTCGGCGATGATCGTCTTCTTTTCGGCCGGCACGAGCATGTCGTCGGCGGCGAAGGAGATTCCGCCCCGTGTCGCCAGCGTGTAGCCGGCCTGCATCAGCTTGTCGGCGAAGATCACCGTCTCGCGCAGACCGCAGCGACGGAAGCTCACGTTGATGATCTTCGAGATCTCCTTCTTCTTGAGCGGCCGGTTGATGATCGAGAACGGCAGGTTGGCCGGCAGGATCTCGGACAGCAGTGCACGACCGACCGTGGTCTCGAAACGCTCGATCTTCTCGCTGCGTTCGCCATCCTTGTTGTCGGCCTGCTTCAGGCGCACCGTGATTTTGGCGTGCAGCTCCACCATCCGCGATTCGTACGCTCGCGACACTTCGGCGATATCGGCGAAGAACATGCCCTCGCCCTTGGCGTTGATCTTCTCGCGCGTGGCGTAGTACAAGCCGAGCACGATGTCCTGCGACGGCACGATGCAGGGCTCGCCGTTGGACGGCAGCAGCACGTTGTTGGACGCCAGCATCAGCGTGCGCGCTTCCATCTGGGCTTCCAGCGAAAGCGGCACGTGCACCGCCATCTGGTCACCGTCGAAGTCGGCATTGAAGGCGGTACACACCAGCGGATGCAGCTGAATTGCCTTGCCTTCGATCAGCACCGGCTCGAAGGCCTGGATGCCAAGACGATGCAGCGTCGGCGCGCGATTGAGCAGCACCGGATGCTCGCGAATGACGTCTTCCAGGATGTCCCACACCACGGGCTCCTGTGCTTCCACCATCTTCTTCGCGGCCTTGATCGTGGTGGCGAGGCCCATGGTTTCGAGCTTGTTGAAGATGTAGGGCTTGAAGAGTTCGAGCGCCATGAGCTTCGGCAGGCCGCACTGGTGCAGCTTCAACTGCGGACCGACCACGATCACGGAACGGCCCGAGTAGTCGACGCGCTTGCCCAGAAGGTTCTGACGGAAACGACCCCCCTTGCCCTTGATCATGTCGGCCAGCGACTTCAGCGGACGCTTGTTGGCACCCGTCATCGCCTTGCCACGACGACCGTTGTCGAGCAGCGAGTCCACAGCTTCCTGCAGCATCCGCTTTTCGTTGCGCACGATGATGTCCGGCGCCTTCAATTCGAGCAGGCGCTTCAACCGGTTGTTGCGGTTGATCACGCGACGATAGAGGTCGTTCAGATCGGAGGTCGCGAAGCGGCCACCGTCCAGCGGCACCAACGGGCGCAGCTCGGGCGGCAGCACCGGCAGCACTTCGAGAATCATCCACTCCGGCTTGATGCCGGACTTCTGGAAGGCCTCGAGCACCTTCAGGCGCTTGGCGATCTTCTTGATCTTGGTCTCGGAGCCGGTGGCCTCGAGCTCCTTGCGCAGCTTCTCGATCTCGTGCGGCACGTCGAGTGCCTTCAGGAGCTCGCGAATGCCTTCTGCGCCCATCGTGGCCGAGAAATCGTCGCCATGCGTTTCCAGCTTGGCGATGTAGTCGTCCTCGGTCAGCAGTTGCGCACGGTTGAGCGGCGTGAGACCAGGATCGGTCACAACGAATGCCTCGAAGTACAGCACGCGCTCGATGTCGCGCAACGTCATGTCGAGCACCATGCCCATGCGTGACGGCAGGCTCTTCAGGAACCAGATGTGCGCGACGGGGCTCGCGAGCTCGATGTGACCCATGCGCTCACGACGCACCTTGGCCAGCGTCACTTCGACGCCGCACTTCTCGCAGATCACGCCACGGTGCTTCAGGCGCTTGTACTTGCCGCAAAGGCACTCGTAGTCCTTGACCGGCCCGAAGATCTTGGCGCAGAACAGGCCATCGCGCTCGGGCTTGAACGTACGGTAGTTGATGGTCTCGGGCTTCTTGACTTCGCCATAGGACCACGAGCGGATCTTCTCCGGCGAGGCAAGGCCCGTCTTGATCGCATCGAACTCTTCTTCCTGCGTGACCTGCTTGAACAGATCCAATAATGCTTTCATGCGTTTCTCCGTTTCAGCGGTCGGTTAGAACCGCTCGAGGTCGATGTCGATCGCGAGGGAGCGAATTTCCTTCACCAGCACGTTGAACGATTCCGGCATGCCGGCTTCGATCTTGTGCTCGCCCTTCACGATGTTCTCGTAGACCTTGGTCCGACCATTCACGTCGTCGGACTTGACGGTAAGCATCTCCTGCAGCGTGTACGCGGCGCCATAAGCTTCGAGCGCCCACACTTCCATCTCTCCGAAGCGCTGCCCACCGAACTGCGCCTTGCCGCCGAGTGGCTGCTGCGTGACCAGGCTGTAGGGCCCCGTCGAACGTGCATGCATCTTGTCGTCGACCAGGTGATGCAGCTTGAGCACGTGCATGTAACCGACCGTGACCTGACGATCGAAGGCTTCGCCGGTACGCCCATCGTGCAGCGTCACCTGGCCGGACTGCGGCAGACCCGCAAGCTCCAGCATGCCCTTGATCTCTTCTTCGGTCGCGCCGTCGAACACCGGGGTTGCGAATGGCACGCCACCACGGAGGTTGTCGGCGAGCCGCACGATATCGTCGTCGTTCAATGACCCGAGCGCCTCCGGCTTTCCACGACCGTTGTAGATCTGGTCGAGGAACTTGCGGATGTCCCCCGCGCGCGACTGTGCCTTGAGCATCTGGTCGATCTTCGCGCCGAGCCCCTTCGCTGCCCAGCCCAGGTGAACCTCGAGGATCTGCCCGACGTTCATCCGCGACGGCACGCCCAGCGGATTCAGCACGATGTCGACCGGTGTTCCGTCGGCCATGTAGGGCATGTCCTCGACCGGCGTGATCTTCGACACCACGCCCTTGTTGCCGTGTCGTCCGGCCATCTTGTCGCCGGGTTGCAGGCGACGCTTGACGGCCACGTACACCTTCACCATCTTCTGCACGCCCGGAGGCAGCTCGTCGCCCTGCGTGAGCTTGCGACGCTTCTGCTCGAACATCTGGTCGAACTGCACGCGCAGCGCCGCGAGCGACTCCTTCATCTGCTCGAGCTGCCGCGCCGCATCCTCGTCCGCGAGACGAATGTCGAACCAGTCGTAACGATTCACGCCTTCGAGATACGCAGGGTCGATCTTGGTGCCCTTGGCGATGCGCTTCGGGCCGCCATTCACGACCTTGTTCAGGAGCAGCCTCTCGATCCGCGCGAAGGCGTCGTTCTCGACGATCCGCAACTGGTCGTTCAGGTCCTTGCGATACCCCTTCAGCTCGTCGTCGATGATCTGCGCCGCGCGCTTGTCGCGTTCGATGCCTTCACGCGTGAATACCTGAACGTCGATGACCGTGCCCGAGATGCCGGACGGCACACGCAACGATGTGTCCTTGACGTCAGACGCCTTCTCGCCGAAGATCGCGCGCAACAGCTTCTCTTCCGGCGTGAGCTGGGTTTCGCCCTTCGGCGTCACCTTGCCGACCAGCACGTCGCCGGCGTCGACTTCGGCGCCGATGTAGACGATGCCCGCCTCGTCGAGGCGTGAAAGCTGCGATTCACCCAGGCTGGAAATGTCCCGCGTGATGTCCTCGGGCCCGAGCTTGGTGTCGCGGGCGACCACCGACAGCTCCTCGATGTGGATCGAGGTGTAGCGGTCATCAGCCACGACGCGCTCGCTGATGAGGATCGAATCCTCGTAGTTGTAGCCATTCCACGGCATGAACGCGACGAGCATGTTCTGGCCGAGCGCGAGCTCGCCCATATCGGTCGACGCGCCATCCGCAATCACGTCACCGCGATTGATGAGGTCTCCCACGCGCACCAGCGGTCGCTGGTTGATGTTGGTGTTCTGGTTCGAACGCGTGTACTTGGTGAGGTTGTAGATGTCGACGCCGACGTCGCCTGCCGTCGTTTCGGTGTCGTTGGAGCGCACCACGATACGGTTCGCGTCCACGTAGTCGACCTTGCCTCCACGACGGGCCTGCACTGCCGTGCCTGAATCGACCGCGGCCGTGCGCTCCACTCCCGTGCCCACCAGCGGCTTTTCCGCACGCAGGCAAGGCACCGCCTGACGCTGCATGTTCGAACCCATCAACGCGCGGTTCGCGTCATCGTGCTCGAGGAACGGAATGAGCGAGGCCGCCACGGACACGATCTGCGCCGGTGCCACGTCCATGTATTGCACCTTGTCGCCGGACGCGAGCATGAACTCGTTGCGGCTGCGGCAGGACACGAGCTCGTCCGCCAGGCGACCATCGGGCCCGATGGCCGCGTTCGCCTGCGCGATCACGTACTGGCCTTCCTCGATTGCAGAGAGGTAGGAAATGTCGTCGGTGACCTTGCCGTCGTTCACCTTGCGATACGGCGTCTCGAGGAAGCCGTACTCATTGGTGCGTGCGTAGAGTGCAAGCGAGTTGATGAGGCCGATGTTCGGACCTTCAGGCGTCTCGATCGGGCACACCCGACCGTAGTGCGTCGGATGCACGTCGCGCACCTCGAAGCCCGCACGCTCGCGCGTGAGACCGCCAGGGCCGAGTGCCGAGACCCGCCGCTTGTGGGTGATCTCGGACAACGGGTTGGTCTGGTCCATGAACTGCGACAGCTGCGACGAGCCGAAGAACTCCTTGATCGCGGCGGAGATGGGCTTCGCGTTGATCAGATCGTGCGGCAGCAGGTTTTCGCTTTCGGCCTGGCCAAGGCGCTCCTTCACTGCACGTTCGACGCGCACCAGACCCGAACGGAACTGGTTTTCGGCAAGCTCGCCCACCGAGCGCACACGCCGGTTGCCCAGGTGATCGATATCGTCGATCTCGCCACGCCCGTTGCGCAGCTCGACCAGGATGCGGATCACCGCGATGATGTCTTCGTTGGTGAGCGTGCCCGGGCCCTTGAGCTCGGGGCGACCCACGCGACGGTTGAACTTCATGCGACCGACGGCTGAAAGGTCGTAGCGCTCCTCGGCGAAGAAGAGGCCGTGGAACAACGCCTCCACGGCATCCTCGGTCGGCGGCTCGCCAGGACGCATCATCCGATAGATCGCGACGCGCGCGGCGGTCTGGTCGGGCGTGTCATCCGTACGCAGGGTCTGCGCGATGTAGGCGCCCTGATCGAGGTCGTTGGTGTAGATGGTCTGCAGCGTCGACACGCCGGCGTCAGCCAGCTTCTGCAGGGTCTCTTCGGTGATCTCGTCGTTGGCCTTGGCGAGCACTTCACCGGTGTTCTTGTCGACGATGTCCGTCGCGAGGGCGCGGCCCACGATGTAGTCGGCCGGCACCGCAATGCGCTTCACACCGGCGTCCGTCAGCTCGCGCACATGCCGCGCGGTGATGCGCTTGTCGCGTTGCACGATCGGCTTGCCATCCTTGCCGGCGATGTCGAAGCGCGCCATCTCGCCGCGCAGGCGCTCGGGCACGAACTCCATCTGCGGGCCCTTGGCGGTGAGGTGGAACGTATCGAACTGGAAGAACTGGCGAAGGATGTCCTCGTTCGTGAGGCCGATGGCCTTCAGGAGCGTGGTGACCGGCATCTTGCGTCGGCGGTCGACCCGGAAGAACAGGAAGTCCTTGGGATCGAACTCGAAGTCGAGCCACGACCCGCGATACGGAATCACGCGAGCCGAAAAGAGGAGTTTGCCCGAGCTGTGCGTCTTGCCGCGGTCGTGCTCGAAGAACACGCCCGGGGAGCGATGCAGCTGCGAAACGATCACACGTTCGGTGCCGTTGATCACGAAGGAGCCGTTCTCGGTCATGAGCGGGATCTCGCCCATGTAGACCTCCTGCTCCTTCACTTCCTTGATCGTGTCCTTGGCAGCTTCACGATCCATGATGATGAGGCGCACCTTGGCCCGCAGCGCGGAGCAATAGGTGAGGCCCCGCTGCTGGCATTCCGTGACATCGAATGCGGGCGCCAGAAGCGAAAATCCGACGAACTCGAGCCGCGCATTTCCGGAGTGGCTGGAAATCGGGAAGATCGACGTGAACGCGGCCTGGAGACCTTCGTTCTTGCGCGCTTCGGCCGGAGTGCCGGCCTGCAGGAAGGCGCGGTAGGACGCGAGCTGCGTCTCGAGCAGGAACGGAACCTCGAGCACGCTTGCGCGCTTGGCGAAGCTCTTGCGAATGCGCTTCTTTTCCGTGAATGAGTAATGCGGGGACGTCATTGTTTCCGTGGCCATACCCTCTCCAATTGCGGACACCGCGCCAGGCGCGGTTCACCGTTCAAAGCGTGTGGTGTGAGACGAAGCGTCGGTGTCCATCGACTGGTCCGGGAGCGTTGCACCCCCTGGCTTGGTGGCTGGCCTCTACCAGCCGCTGGCGGACGGTGAGGCACCGGTGAACTGCTACAGCAGCCACCCATGCACCACCCGACCATGCCTGTCTTCTGCAGTCGTATCAGAAGACGAAGAGAAGCGGACCATGCCGTTGCGGCAACAGATCCGATTATCTTCGGCCTCTTGGCCGGAAAGAAGTTCAACTTCCGGTCCAGGAAAACACTCGTAGTTCGGGACGTTTTGTCAGATTGCAAGCCCGGAGGCGAAATCAAACGAAAGACCACGGACCCGCGCGGGGCGCCGGCCCGTGGCAATGACGAACTTACTTGACGTCGGCCTTCGCGCCAGCGTCTTCGAGCTTCTTCTTCGCGGCTTCGGCGTCGGCCTTGGAGACGGCTTCCTTGACGGCCTTCGGCGCACCGTCAACCAGGTCCTTCGCTTCCTTGAGGCCGAGGCCCGTCAGCTCGCGTACTGCCTTGATGACGTTGACCTTGTTCTCACCGATGGCGGAGAGCATCACCGTGAATTCGGTCTGCTCTTCAACCGGTGCCGCGGCGGTGGCAGCGGCGGGGGCCGCGGCGGAAACCGCGGCAGCGGCGGACACGCCGAACTTCTCTTCCATCGCCTTGATGAGCTCGGAGAGCTCGAGGACGGTCATCGACGAGATCTGGTCGAGGATTTCTGCTTGTGCAACAGCCATGTTCTGCTCCTGAATCGTAAAAGGTCTATGGAGATGCTGTAAATCGCGGTCGGCGCTTTAGGCGGCCTGCTTCTGCTCGTGCAGCGCGGCGAGGGTGCGGACGAACTTGCCCGGTACCTCGTTCATCGTGCGCACGAGCTTGGCGATCGGTGCCTGCATGGTGCCGAGCAACCTGGCGATCAATTCTTCACGCGGCGGCAGTGCGGCGAGGGATGCAATGTCCTTGGCGGACATCACGTGTCCCGGCATGGCCCCACCGGCAATCACGAACTTGTCGTTGCCCTTGGCGAAGTCCGAGAGGACCTTCGCGACGGCAACAGGATCGGCGCCGATGCCATACGCCAGCGGACCGACCATCTTTTCGGCCAGCGAGGCGAACGGGGTATCGACGACGGCACGGCGCACCAGGGTGTTCTTGACCACCCGGAAATACACGCCGGAAGCTCGTGCGTTCGCGCGAAGCTTGGTCATGTCAGCCACGGCCATGCCGCGGTTCTCGGCCATCACGATGGCCTGGGCACCTGCGACCTGCTTCGCGACCTCCGCGACTACCGCTTGCTTCTCTTCGAGGTTGAGACTCAAGGTCTTCTCCTTGGCAAACTTCGTATACGGCCGCACGCTGCGGTGCCTTGCCTGCAGCCGTCTACTCGTTCGCCTGTCGTTGCTGCCGCTTGCGCGGCGACTGCGGTGACCTTACGTCAGGAGTCATCCTGTTTTCGGGGCACCATCTACGCTGGATTCAGGTGACAGGAGTCAGTTGACAGTTTTCAGTAACGACAAACCGAACGTTCTTCCGTCGCCTTGCTTTTGAGCTTGCGCTCCCGCGGTCTTTGACGGCCCGCCGACGATGCGTTATCGGCGTTCCCTCAAATCAGGTATCAGTTGCCAATGCTGTTGTCAGTGACAACCGCGCTACCAACCAACTTCATGTCTTGTTCAAGCTGCGAGCGCTTCGCGACCCGCAGGTTTTCTGCCAACTGCCAACTGCCAACTGGCAACTGTCAGCTGGCAACCGGATGAGCAAAGCTGGCCGTATCGACCCGGACACCCGCGCCCATCGTGCTCGATACGCTCACCTTGCGCAGATACACGCCCTTGGCACCTGCCGGCTTGGCCTTGTTCAGGGCGTCGATCAGCGCCTCCAGATTGGTCTTGAGCTGCTCGGGCTCGAACGACGCGCGACCGATCGTGCACTGAACGATGCCGCCCTTGTCCGTGCGGTACTGCACTTGCCCTGCCCGCGCATTCTTGACGGCCGTGGTGACGTCTGCAGTGACCGTACCGACCTTGGGGTTCGGCATCAGTCCACGCGGGCCCAGAATCTGGCCGAGCTGACCGACAACACGCATGGCATCGGGCGTGGCGATCACCACGTCGAAGTCCATGAAGCCTTCCTTGACCTTGGCCGCGAGATCGTCGAAGCCGACGATGTCTGCTCCAGCCTCGCGCGCCTGGTTTGCCTTGTCTCCCTGCGCAAACACGGCTACACGCACGGCCTTGCCGGTTCCGGCGGGCAGCACGACCGAGCCGCGCACCGTCTGATCGGATTTCTTGGCGTCGACGCCGAGGTTCACCGCGACATCGATCGACTCATTGAACTTGGCAGTGGCGGTTTCCTTGACCAGCTTGAGCGCTTCGTCGACCGGATACGACTTGGTGGAGTCGACCTTTGCCCGAACGACCTTCACACGCTTGGAGAGCTTTGGCTCTTTTTCGTTGGCCATGATCACTTCACTCCTTCAACGGTAATACCCATGCTTCGCGCGCTGCCAGCGATCGTGCGTACAGCGGCCTCGAGCTCGGCGGCGGTGAGATCGGGCATCTTGGCCATCGCGATCTCCTCGGCCTGCGCACGCGTCAGCTTTCCGACCTTGTCCGTATGCGGGCGCTGACTGCCCTTGTCGACCTTCGCCGCCTTCTTGATGAGCACCGTCGCTGGCGGCGTCTTCATGATGAAGGTGAAGCTCTTGTCGGCGTAGGCCGTGATGACGACGGGTATCGGGAGACCCGGTTCCATCTTTTGCGTCTGCGCGTTGAACGCCTTGCAGAATTCCATGATGTTCAAGCCGCGCTGACCCAATGCGGGGCCGATCGGCGGGCTGGGATTTGCCTTCCCGGCGGGCACCTGCAGCTTGACGAATCCAACAACTTTCTTTGCCATTCAAGTATCTCCTGGTGGGTGCGAGCGGGCCGCCATTGAGGCGCTGCCCTCCCCTTCAACTTCTCTCAACTACGCGGCAGCCCTCGTGTGTACTTGCTGGCGTGAAAGCGAAGGGCCGCCCCGAGCTTCACGCGAAATTGTTGCCGGCTGATGTATCAATCAGGCCTTCTCGACCTGCGAAAAATCGAGCTCCACGGGCGTCGACCGACCAAAGATCGTCACCGACACGCGAAGCTTGCTCTTCTCGTAGTTCACGTCCTCTACGTTGCCGTGGAAGTCCGTGAACGGGCCTTCCTTGACCCGAACCGCCTCACCAAGTTCGAAGAGCACCTTGGGCCGCGGCTTCTCCACACCTTCCTGAACCTGCTGCAGGATGGCGTCGACTTCCTTCTGCGTAATCGGCGTGGGCTTGTTCTGCGAGCCGCCGACGAAACCGGTGACCTTGGGCGTGCTCTTGACGAGATGCCACGTGTCGTCCGTCATCTCCATCTCGACCAGCACGTACCCCGGAAAGAACTTGCGCTCCGAAATCGCCTTCTGGCCGCCTTTCATCTCCACGACTTCCTCGACCGGAACCAATATCTGTCCGAACTGCTCTTCCATGCCCGAGCGCTTGATCCGCTCGAGCAGTGCACGCTGCACGCTCTTCTCGAAGCCGGAATATGCGTGAACGACGAACCACCTTTTGGCCATCATTGCCCTCGCCCCGTCAACAGCTTCACGATGTAAGCGAGGGAGCTATCCACCGCGAACAGAAATATCGCCATCAGCGCCACGAACGCGAACACGATCGCGGTCGTCTGCACTGTTTCCTTGCGCGTCGGCCATGAGACGCGCTGGGCTTCCTGCCACGACTCCTGCGCAAATTCGAAGAAGCTCTTTCCCGGGGCCGACATGTATGCAACGACCCCGGCCGCGACGAGGCCGCCGAGCACCATGAGCACCCGCAATACGAGCGCGACATCGGCGAAGTGGTAATACCCCCACACGCCCGCGACGACGCAGAGGAGCGCCAGCGCTATCTTGACCTTGTCTACGATCTCTGTTTTTGCTGCTTCCGTTGCCACTCGTTTCCTTGGTGAACTTCACGTCCCTGCATGCTCTGGCAGGCCGGAACGAAATCAGGATTGACCTGCGCCTGCCGAGACCGCCGGCTGGCGTATCGACAATCGAATCAGAGGACAGATACGAAACACCGCGTATCCGGCAACTCGCTTCTATCGGTCGCGCTGCCGTTGCATTTCTGCAGGGCAGGCCAGGAGGGAATCGAACCCCCAACCTGCGGTTTTGGAGACCGCCGCTCTGCCAATTGAGCTACTGGCCTTTTGGCACGACTGGGTGTTGCGTATCTGCCCTCTGTTCGCCGCTACGGAGCTTTCAGCAAACTCTCGCGTTGATGATGTCCTTGCCGCAATGGCAACCTGCTCGTTGCGAGCTCGAGCGCTCACAACCCAATCACTGCACCACCTTCGCCACCACCCCGGCACCCACCGTGCGGC
>JALYXY010000081.1 GCA_030946875.1 Pseudomonadota bacterium
GAATGCGCTCGCGCCACAGCCAGAACGCACTGCCGGTGAAGAACCACAATGCAAGCCGCGCGACGGGCCGCGGCGGCAGGACGTCGGACAGGTACGGCGCAGCACGGTCGAGGACCTCTGGCCCGAGACCAAACCACGCGATCATCAACACCACAACGATGGCCGTGATCACGCTGCGGCGCACGAGGTGCACGGCACCGAGGAGCGCAAGGAGCGCGTACATCGACACTTCGATCGGCAGCGTCCAGAGCGAGCCGTTGACGGCGTGCGGGAACGGATTGCGCGCGAACACGGCCGGCAGCGAATAGTTGAGCTCGGTGAAAGTGAGGTTCAGGAAATAGTCGCGCGTCTGCGGATGAACATAGTACTGCCCGAGCGGCAACGGCGAGAGGAGCGCTCCGAGCACCAGCGCGCTGAACGTCACCACCACCACGAGCGCCGGCATGATGCGCAGTGCGCGTTTCAACGCGAACGTCCGCAGGCTCGGTGAGCGCAACCACGACCCGGTGACCAGAAAGCCGCTGATCACGAAGAAGACCGCAACGGCAAGTCCACCGATGGTTTCGTAGCCGAAGAGCGCCGGCTCGCCGTTTCGGCCGGTGAGCGTGTAGCTGTGGCTGACGAGCACCATCGCAGCCGCAATGAAGCGGACGAGATCGAGATTGTTGTGGCGTGCGCCCCGATCGGGCGAAAGCGGCGCCGCGAGCTCCAAAGCGGGTTGCGCGCTGGTGTGCATCAGGCGCGCACCGCGCGAGCGATCAGGGATGCGAATCAGGCGCGATGCGCACGACGGTGCGCCCCCGCACCATGCCCTTCAGATACGGGTCGAAGTGCATCGGCAGATCGTCGAAGCCGATGGTGCGAACCTGATCGTGCACACGGTCGGGACGCCACTCCACGGCGAGCTTGTTCCAGATCGTCTGCCGTACTGGCATCGGGCAATTGGCGCTGTCGACGCCGAGCAGGTGCACGCCGCGCAGTATGAATGGCATGACCGATGTATTGAGCTTGTAGTCGGCTGCCAGGCCCACTGATGCGACCGTGCCTGCAATGCGCGAGCTCGCAAGCAACCAGGCCAGAATGTCTCCGCCGAGGTTGTCGACCGCGCCCGCCCAGGTGGATTTCTCGAGCGGCCGCACCTTCGCCAGATCGAGCGTGCTGCGGACGATCACGTCCTTGGCGCCCAGGCCTTTCAGGTAATCGGCTTCCTGGGCCTTGCCCGTGATTGCAACCACCTCATACCCCATCTTGGCGAGGACCTCCACGGCGACCGAACCGACCCCACCTGTCGCGCCGGTCACCGCAACGGGACCATTCGCCGGCTTCAACCCGTTCTGCTCCATGAGCACGATGGCCTGCGCCGCCGTGAACCCCGCGGTGCCGAGCGTCATGGCGTCGAAGGCGGTCATGCTCTCCGGCCGTCTCACCACCCAATCGGCGGGCACTCGCACCACCTCGGCGTATCCCCCGTCGTGCGCAACACCGAAGTCGTACGCGTGCACGATCACCTTGTCGCCGCGCTTGAATCGCGGATCCTTCGATGATTCGACCGTTCCTGCCATGTCGATGCCGGCGTTGCTGGGGAACTTGCGCATGATCTTGCCCGCGCCGTTGTACGAGAGCGCATCCTTGTAGTTGATCGTCGAATACTTGGTACGCACCACGACCTCGCCGGGATCGAGTTCGTCCGGCGTCATGCTGACGAACCGGCTCGACACGACCTTGTTGTCCTCGAAAGTGCGGTACGCCTTGAATGTCTGCACAGGAGTCTCCGGATGTAGTTGGACCGTCAGCCGTGGGTTGCGCCGGCACTTGCGATGTGGCGCTCGCTCATGTACTCGCGCGTCTGCATCTCCGTCAGGCGGCTCGCCGTGCGCATGAATTCGTGGCTGTGCGGCCCCGACACATAGAGCTCGGCCGGCGCCGCGGCGGCGGAGACGAGCAGCTTCACGCGATGATCGTACAGGATGTCCACGAGCCAGGTGAAGCGGCGCGCGGCATCGGACGCGGCCGCGGCAAGGCGCGGAATGTCCGACACGAACAGCACCGAAAAATGCTCGGCGAGCTCCAGATAGTCACGCTGTGAGCGCGGGCCCTCGCACAGGGTCGTGAAATCAAACCACACCGCGTTGCCAGAGCGGCGGCGTGCGGCCAGCGGACGGCTCTGCACGAGCAGACGAACGTCCTCGTCCGGCCCGCTGCGCATGCGCTCGTAGGCAGCAGCCAGCGCCCGGTCGGCGGCGGAGCCGAGCGGCACGTGATAGGTGCTCACCTGCTCCATTGCGCGCAGCCGATAGTCCGTTCCGCCATCGACTTCGATGATGTCCAGCCACTGCTCGATGAGCGCAACTGTCGGCACGAAATTCTGCCGCTGCAGACCGTCGGGATAAAGCCCGGATGGAGGATAGTTCGAGGTCATCACGAACACCACACCTGCATCGAAGAGCGCCGTCAGGAGCCTTGCCAGGATCATCGCGTCGGCGATGTCGGAAACGTGGAACTCGTCGAAGCAGACAAGCCGCCACTTCTGTGCAATGCGCGCTGCCACCGTGAGCAAGGGATCCGCTTCGTTCTTAAGGGTCTGGAGCTCCTCGTGAACGCCCCGCATGAACGCATGGAAGTGCACGCGCGTCTTGCGCCGGATCGGCACCGTGGCATGGAATGCATCCATGAGGAAGCTCTTGCCGCGCCCGACTCCGCCCCACAGATAGACGCCGCGGGGTACCTCCGGCGGATTGAGGAGGCGCTTCAAGCGCGAGGTGCGCGCTGCGCGAAACGCGGCGAGCTCGTCGGACAAAGACTGCAGGCGCGTCACGGCCGCGGCCTGAGAATGATCGAGCGTTGCGCCGCGCTGCGCGAGCAACGGATCGAGCCAGTCGATGAGACCGCCGCGGCGCAGTGCCACCTCGCCGCCGCCGTGCTCGGTCATGGAGTCCCGCAGTCGATCGGGGGGCCCGCTCGCTTTCGGCACGCTGCCACGCGGAACACCACGGCATGACGGAGACGCAAGCACCTCATCGACGAGCCGCGCCGGCAACCCGCCGGCGGGCGCTAGAAGTTGAGGGCGCGTCCATCGACCGCGAGTGCCGCCTCGCGGGTGGCTTCAGAGAGCGAAGGATGCGCATGGCAGATACGCGCCAGATCCTCGCTCGATGCGCCGAACTCCATCGCGACCACGCCTTCGCTGATGAGCTCGGACACGAGCGGACCGATCATGTGCACTCCCAGGATTCGGTCCGTCTGCGCGTCAGCAATGATCTTGACGAGTCCCGTGGTGTCGCCCAGGGCGCGGGCACGGCCGTTGGCCATGAACGGGAACGTACCGACGCGATACTCGATGCCTGCGGCCTTGAGCTCGCGCTCGTTCTTGCCGACCCAGGCGATCTCGGGCGAGGTGTAGATCACCCAAGGGATCGTGTTGAACTCCACGTGCGGATGCTGTCCGGCAATGCGCTCCGCAACGGCGACCGCTTCTTCTTCCGCCTTGTGCGCAAGCATCGGACCGCGCACGACATCGCCGACCGCCCAGACGCTCGGAAGATTGGTGCGGCACTGATCGTCGACCTCGATGAAGCCACGCCCGTCGAGCCGCAGCCCGACGCTCTCGGCGTTGAGGCCCGTGGTGTTCGGAATGCGACCGATCGAGACGATCAGGCGATCGAACGTGCTCGTCTGGGTTGCCCCCTTGTCATCATCGTAACGAACCGACACGCCCGCGGCATCCACCTTGACCTCGGTGATACGCACGCCCGTATGGATCGCGAGGCCCTGCTTCTGGAACGCCTTGATCGCTTCTTTGGCTAACGCATCGTCGAGCGCGCCCATGAATACGGGCAACGCTTCGAGCACCGTCACCTCCGCGCCGAGCCGGCGCCACACGCTGCCCATCTCGAGGCCGATCACGCCTGCGCCGATGACCCCGAGACGTTTGGGCACCGCCGTCATCGCGAGCGCGCCGGCATTGTCCAGCACGCGATCGTTGTCGGTCTTCACGCCAGGCAGACCTCGAGGTGACGAGCCCGTCGCGACGATCACATGTTTCGCGGTGAGCTCGGCCGCATTGGCGCCCTCGACACCGATGGTCCACCCGGCAAGGGCGCTCCCGCCGCGAAAGGCGCCGCGTCCATGCAGGAATGTGACCTTGTTCTTCTTGAAGAGATAGAGGATGCCCTGGTTGTTCTGCGCAACGACCTTGTCCTTGCGCGCGAGCATTTTACCGAGGTTGAGGCGGAGGCCATCGACATCGATGCCGTGCTCCGCGAACTGGTGTCCCGCATGCTCGAAGTTTTCGGAGGATTGCAGCAGTGCCTTCGATGGAATGCAGCCCACATTCGTGCACGTGCCGCCCGGCGCGGGCTTGCCGTCGGACGTGCTCCAGTCGTCGATACACGCGGTTTTGAACCCGAGCTGCGCGGCACGAATGGCGGCCGTGTACCCACCGGGACCTGCCCCGATCACCACGACGTCGAAGGCTTCAGTCATGGCTCACCCTCACAGGTCGAGCAGCATGCGTGAGGGATCTTCGAGCGCCTCCTTGATCGCCACCAGCGAGAGCACCGCTTCGCGTCCATCGATGATGCGGTGATCATACGATTGCGCGAGATAGTTGATCGGCCGCACCACCACCTGGCCGTTCTCCACCACGGCGCGCTCGCGCGTGGCATGCACGCCGAGAATGGCCGACTGCGGCGGATTGATGATGGGCGTCGAGAGCATCGAGCCGAACACCCCGCCATTGCTGATCGTGTAGGTTCCCCCGGTGAGCTCCTCGACCTTCAGCTTGCCTTCCTGCGCGCGCTTGCCGAAGTCGGCGATCTGCTGCTCGATCTCGGCGATCGACAGCTGATCGGCATCGCGCATGATGGGAACGACGAGTCCGCGCGGACTGCCGACCGCAATGCCGATGTCGAAATAGCCGTGGTACACGATGTCAGTGCCATCGATCGATGCGTTCAGTGCCGGATATTTCTTGAGTGCGTGCACCGCCGCCTTGACGAAGAACCCCATGAAGCCCAGCTTGACGCCATGCTCCTTCTCGAAGCGATCCTTGTACCGGTTGCGCAGGTCGATCACGGCCTGCATGTTGACTTCGTTGAACGTCGTGAGAATGGCCGCGCTCGATTGCGACTGCACGAGTCGCTCGGCCACTCGCTGACGCAACCGCGACATGGGAACCCGTTGCTCGGGGCGCGCGCCCAGCGCCACTGACGCCGGCGCGGGTTGGGGCTGCGTGGGCTGGGGCTGCGTGGGCTGCCTGGCTTGGGGTGTCGAGGCGACTGCATTCGCGCCGGGAGGCGCCGGCTGATCGGCTGAACGGCCCGCCAGCACGTCGCCTTTGGTGATGCGACCACCCCGGCCGGTACCCTCGACATCATGCGCAGCAAGGCCGCGCTCTTCCATCAGCTTTCGCGCCGCCGGAAGTGCAACGGCTTCAGCACTGCGCGCTGTCGCGGTCGCTACAGGGGTGGGCGGCGCGGCGCCACTGCCGGAGGCCGCCACGGGTAGAGCCGTGGAGATGGCCGCGGTCTGCGGTGAAGGCGCTGCAGCGACCGAGGACGCCGCTACGGTCGCGGCGGTGTCGATCACGGCGATCACTTCCTGTCCAGCCACCGTTGCGCCATCGTTCTTGCGCACCTCGACGAGCACGCCATCGCCCGGTGCGGGCAACTCGAGCACGACCTTGTCGGTCTCGATGTCGATCAGGTTCTCGTCCCGCTTGACGGCCTCACCAAGCTTCTTGTGCCACGTGACGAGCGTCGCCTCGGCGATCGACTCGGGGAGTTGGGGGACCCTCACTTCCAGTTGCATCGCGAGCCTTTCTGCGTGCTCTCTCTAAGTGCGCCGACCGGCCTAGTTGCCGACCAGCATCTCGCCCATCGCGAGCTTGTCGGCAAAGGCATCCTCGATGAGCTGCTTCTGTTGCGTGGCGTGTTTGGACATGTAACCGACAGCGGGCGAGGCCGATACAGGACGGCCCGCATAAGCGATGGCCTGCGCGTGTGGCGTGTCCGCACGCAGGTACGCGCGCAGCCGATACCACGCGCCCTGGTTTTGCGGCTCCTCCTGACACCACACGACCTCCTTGCACGCAGGAAACTTCGCAAGTTCGCGCTTGAAATCGGCATGCGGGAACGGGTACTGCTGCTCGAGACGAATGACTGCGATGTCGGTGATCTTCTGCTCGCGGCGGTACGCAGCGAGCTCGTAATACACCTTGCCGCTGCAGACGATCACGCGCTTGACCGACTTGGCGTTGATCTTCTCGGTATCGCCGATGACGTTCTCGAACCTGCCTCGCGCGAGCTCCTCGAGCGACGACACGGCTTCCTTGTGACGCAGGAGGCTCTTGGGGCTCATGACGATCAGCGGCTTGCGATACGTGCGGGTCATCTGCCGGCGCAGCAAATGGAAAATCTGCGCCGGCGTGGACGGTATGCACACCTGCATGTTGTGCTCGGCACACAATTGCAGATAGCGCTCCGGCCGCGCGGATGAATGCTCCGGCCCCTGCCCTTCGTAACCATGAGGCAGCAGCATGACCAGCCCACAGATCCGACCCCACTTCACCTCGCCGGAGCTGATGAACTGGTCGATGATCACCTGCGCGCCATTGGCGAAGTCGCCGAACTGTGCCTCCCACACGACGAGCCGCGATGGATCGGATGTGGCATAGCCGTATTCGAAGCCGAGCACCGCGAACTCCGTCAGCACGGAATCAATGATTTCGAATCTCGGCTGTTCGGGCTTGAGATGATCGAGCGGAACGTACGTGCCCGCGTCCCATTTCTCGCGGTTTTGGTCGTGCAGCACCGCGTGTCGATGCGAGAACGTGCCCCGACCGACATCCTCGCCGGTGAGACGCACGCCGTAGCCGTCGTTGAGGAGCGTCGCGTAGGCGAGGTTCTCGCCCATGCCCCAGTCCAGAGGCGCTTTGCCTTCCGCCATGGCGCGCCGGTCAGCGACGACTTTGTCGACACGCGAGTGGAGCTTGAAGCCCGCAGGCGTTTCGGTCAGCTTTCGCCCGAGCTCGCGCAGCGTGTCCAGCGGTACCGCGGAATCGTAGGCGTCGGTCCACGCGCGATCCTTGAACGGTGACCAATCGACCTGGAACGGCGGCTTGTAGTTGGACAGAACGGTCTTGTTGGTGTGCAGGCCTTTGTCCATCGCAGCGCGATACGTTGCGATCATCTCCTCGGCGTCCTCGGCCTTCAGTACGCCGAGCTCCACCAGCCGGTCTGCGTAGAGCTTGCGCGTGCCGGGATGCTGATTGATCTTCTTGTACATGAGCGGCTGCGTCACCATCGGCTCGTCCGCCTCGTTGTGGCCGAGCCGACGGAAGCACACGAGATCGATGAACACATCCTTGTGGAATTGCTGGCGATATTCCATTGCAAGCTCGATTGCGAGGAGACACACCTCGGGATCATCGGCGTTGACATGAAAGATCGGCGCCTCGACCATCTTGGCGACGTCGGTGCAATACAGCGTGCCGCGCACGTCGCGCGGATCCGAGGTGGTGAATCCAATCTGATTGTTGATGACGATATGCACGGTGCCGCCGGTGTAGTACCCGCGCGTCTGTGCCATGTTGAGGCACTCCTGCACCACGCCCTGCCCCGCGATCGCGGCGTCCCCGTGCAGCAGCACCGGCAGCACCTGGTCACCCTTGGTGTCCTGACGGCGATACTGCCGTGCGCGCACCGACCCCTCGACGACCGGGTTCACCGCCTCGAGGTGCGAAGGATTGAAAGCGAGCGTCAAGTGCATCGGGCCACCGGGCGTGATCACGTCCGACGAGAAACCCTGGTGATACTTGACGTCGCCCGCCGGAAGCTGCTGCGCGTACTTGCCCTCGAACTCGGAGAAAAGGTCGCTCGGCATCTTGCCCAGCGTGTTGACGAGCACGTTCAGCCGGCCGCGATGCGCCATGCCGATGACGGTCTCCTGCACGCCGGCGGCTCCCGCGAGCTCGATGAGCTTGTCGAGCATGGGAATGAGCGTGTCGCCACCCTCTCCCGAGAACCGCTTCTGCCCCACGTACTTGGTGTGGAGGTAACGCTCGAGGGTTTCAGCCGCGGTGAGACGCTCGAGGATCTGCTTCTGCTGCTCCGGGGTGTAGCTCACTCGCGACCGGATGGGCTCGATGCGCCGCTGAACGAACCGCTTCACGGCCGTATCGGAGATGTACATGTACTCCGCGCCGAGAGTGCGGCAATAGGTCTCCTGCAGCGCAGCGATGATGTCGCGCAGACGCATGCGCTGCGGTCCGGCCTTGAACGAGCCCACGTCGAATTCGGTCTCGAGATCGGCGTCGGTGAAGCCGTAGGTCTTGGTGTCGAGATCCGGGATGTACCGGTTCGTCTGGCGCTTCAGCGGATCGAGCTCGGCCTGGAACATGCCCAGGGTGCGGTATTTGGAGATGATCTGGAGCACCTGCACCTGCTTGTGCATGGTGGTCGTGTCGACCATCGCGCCCGCGACCTTGCGACTTTTGCCGAGCTGGATGAACGATTCGATGATCGGGGCATGCGAAACGTCGGCGACGCCGCCGCGCAAGGAATCGAAGTAGCCGCGCCAGTCATCCGCGACCGAAGCCGGATCGGCAAGGTATTGCTCGTACTGCGCCTCGATGAACGGCACGTTGCCGCCGAAAAGCGTGCTTGTGGACTCCAGTTCCTGCATGTTGCTCATGTCGACCTCAATCCGTCGCTCCGTGCGCCCGCGTGGCGACGGAGAAATGCGTGCGAGCGCGTCAGGAAGCCTTGCGCTCGGCTATGGGAAGCACCGTCCGGCGTGTCGCCCCCGTATAAAGTTGCCGCGGCCTGCCGATCTTTTGGTCAGGATCCGAGATCATTTCGTTCCACTGCGCAATCCATCCGACGGTGCGCGCCATGGCGAAAATGCCGGTGAATAGCGACACGGGAATGCCGAGGGCCTTCTGCACGATGCCCGAGTAGAAGTCGACGTTGGGGTAGAGCTTGCGCGAGACGAAGTAATCGTCCTCCAGTGCGATCTTCTCGAGCGCCATGGCGAGCGCGAACAGCGGGTCGTCCTTGAGCCCGAGCTCACCCAGGACCTCGTAGCACGTTTCACGCATGAGCTTCGCGCGCGGATCATAGTTCTTGTACACGCGATGCCCGAAGCCCATGAGCTTCACATTCGAGTTCTTGTCCTTCACCTGATTGATGTATTCGCCTATCTTGGCGATGCCACCCTGGCGTTGGATGTCGTAGAGCATGTTCAGGGCCGCTTCGTTCGCACCGCCGTGCGCGGGACCCCACAGGCACGCAATGCCCGCAGCGATGCACGCAAAGGGGTTTGCTCCCGAGCTGCCGGCGAGGCGCACCGTCGACGTGGACGCGTTCTGCTCGTGATCCGCGTGCAGGATGAGAATGCGGTCGAGCGCACGCACGAGCACGTCGTTGATGCGGTAATCCTCGGTCGGCACCGCGAACATCATGCGCATGAAATTGGCCGCGTACGAGAGATCGTTGCGCGGATACATGAACGGCTGTCCCATCGAGTACTTGTACGTCATCGCGACGAGCGTCGGCAGCTTGGCGATGAGGCGGATGGCCGAGACTTCGCGGTGATACTTGTCCGTTATGTCGAGCGAGTCATGATAGAAGGACGAGAGCGCTCCCACAACGCCCACGAGCACGGCCATGGGATGGGAGTCGCGCCGAAAACCGCGATAGAAGAACTGCATCTGCTCGTGCACCATCGTGTGATTCGTCACGACGTGCACGAATTCCTTTTTCTGCGCAGCGTCGGGCACTTCGCCGTTCAGCAACAGGTAGCAGACCTCCAGGAAATCACAGTGCACCGCCAGGTCCTCGATCGCATAGCCGCGATAGAGGAGCTCGCCCTTGTCGCCGTCGATATAGGTGATCTCCGAGGTACACGCGGCGGTCGACATGAAACCCGGGTCGTAGGTGAACCGGCCGGTCTTCGCGTACAGCGCGCGGATGTCCACGACCTCGGGCCCGACCGTGCCTTCGAGCACCGGAAAGGTCAGCGAAGGCGATCCATCGGAAAAGGTCATCGTGGCGGTACGTTCGGTCATCATTGCTCGTGCTCCATGCGCTACGGGTGGGAAGGATCAGGCTATGCGCAGCTGGGCCAGAAGCGGCGAAAGTTCACCGTCGTCGGGCTCGGCACGGCCGGAAAGCACGTCCCAAAGCGCGCCATCCGGCATCGAGAGGAGCTTGTCGAAACATCGAAGCTCCTCCTCGGTGAAGGTCGCGCCACGTGCCTCGATGAAGCGCGACAGGATGAGATCGTTTTCGAGCAAGCCGCGCCGGCAGCGCCAGCGCAGGCGATTGCATTCGACCTCCGTCATGGTGCGATGCTCGCGCAGGGGTCATGCGCAGGTGAGTTCGTGCCGCCGGATGCTCGCACCATCACACGGCTCGCTTCACCAGGATTTCGCGGATCTTGCCGATCGCGCGCGTCGGGTTGAGACCTTTCGGGCACACATCGACGCAGTTCATGATCGTGTGACAGCGGAAGAGCCGATACGGATCCTCGAGGTTGTCGAGACGGTCGTTGGTGGCCTCGTCGCGTGTGTCGGCGATGAAGCGATAGGCCTGCAGCAGCCCGGCCGGTCCGACGAACTTGTCGGGGTTCCACCAGAACGACGGACATGCGGTCGAACAGCATGCACACAGGATGCACTCGTACAGGCCATTGAGCTCGTCCCGGTCCTCCGGCGACTGGAGGCGCTCGCGTTCAGGGGCCGGCGACTCGGTGGAAAGGTACGGCTTGACCGAGTGGTACTGCTTGAAGAACTGGCTCATGTCCACGATCAAGTCGCGAATCACGGGAAGGCCCGGAAGCGGCCGCAGCTCGACAGGTTGCTTGAGCGACTTGATGTTGGTCGTGCAGGCGAGGCCGTTCTTGCCGTTGATGTTCATGGCGTCCGAGCCGCAGACGCCTTCGCGACAGCTGCGCCGGAAGGCCAGTGAATCGTCGACGGCCTTGATGCGCACGAGTGCGTCGAGCAGCATGCGGTCGCTCGGCTCGAGCTGCACGTCGTAATCCTTGACGTACGGCTTCTCGTCCACGTCCGGGTTGTAACGATAAATGCGGAATTTCATGCGGTCTTGAAATGAGTATCAGCTAAGGCGCCGTCTGACCGAGCAGTCGGCCCGCAGGCAAGGCGCCCCGCAGCGAACGACCGGAACGTACTTTGTCGTACGTGAGGATCGCGAGCGAGGAGTAACGAGGCTTGCGGGAAATGCGAAGC
>JALYXY010000223.1 GCA_030946875.1 Pseudomonadota bacterium
CGGCATCATCACCGCAGCCGTGCTGAAGCTCTTCCCGAAGCCGACCTCTCGCGTCACGGCGCTGGCCGCGGTCAGCGACGGGAAGGGCGCCGTCGCGCTCTTGCGGCGGCTCAAGGAGGGACTCTCCGACCGCTTGGTCGCGTTCGAGCTCATTTCGGGCGTGGCTCTCGCACTGTGCCGCAAACATCACCCCGACTTGCCGGACCCGTTACCCGGCCATGCCTGGTACGCATTGATCCAGGTCGACGACAGCAGCGTCCGCTCGACGCTCGACGAGCAGGTCGAGACCGCCTTCGGTGCTGCGCTCGAAGAGGGCTGCGCCCTCGACGTGGCCATCGCGCATTCGGATGAGCAGGCGCAGGCGCTGTGGGCCTTGCGCGAAAACATCTCCGAGTCGCAGCGGCGCGAAGGTCCGAACGTCAAGCACGACATTTCGCTACCCGTTTCGGCCATTCCCGAGTTCCTCGACGTTTGCGAGCGTGCCCTGAGCGCCGCCTTTCCGGGCGCGCAACTGGTAGTGTTCGGCCATCTCGGCGACGGCAACCTGCACTACAACCTGGCCGCCCCGTCTGGTCAGGAGGCACAACGCTTCATGGACCACGCAGCCGAAGTCAATCGCATCGTGCACGATCTCGTCACGGAGCGCGGCGGCAGCATCAGCGCGGAGCACGGCATCGGCCAACTGAAGCGGGAGGAGCTCACGCGTTACAAGGATCCACTCGAGCTCGAGCTGATGCGCGCCATCAAGACTGCGCTCGACCCTGCAGGTCTCCTCAATCCGGGCAAGGTTCTTTAGCTCATCCGAAACGATGGCCAAGATCATCCTCTGGATCATCGTTGTCTTCGCAATACTGTTCGTGCTGCGGATGATCAACGCCGCGAAGGCGAAGGCGAAACGCGACTCGGCGAGCGGCTCGCAACCTGACGCGCATGCGATGGTCCGCTGCGCCACGTGCGGCGTCTACGTGCCACGTGCCGACGCCAAGCCCGGGCCCCGCGGCCTGACGTGTGGAGACCCTGTATGCCTCTCCCGCTGAGCGCGCGTCCTCCGGTGGCACTCAAGGGTGCCGTGCGCGAGGCCATGCAGGCGCCGTCCCAACCCGACGCAGCGACCACCCCGTTCGAGCCGCCTTCGTCCCCACTTTCGCTCAACGATTCGGGACGCCGCATCCTGTGGATCGTCGGACTCTACCGGGCGATCTGCGGCGCCGTTCTCCTTGGCACTGCGCTCCTGCTCGATCTCAAGCTCCTGGGGATCGGCTCGCCTCATACATTCATCACCGCCGCGGGCGTGTACTTCGTGTACGGGGTCGTGACGTTCTGGTGGATTCAGCGCGAGCCGCTGCCGATTCCGGCACCGCCACTCGTGTCGACGCTGCTCACCGGGGACGTGCTGTGCATTGCAATGGTGATGCTGGCCGGAGGCGGCACCGGGGGTTCGTTGCCGATCCTCCTCTTCCCGCAGCTCGCAGCCAGCGGCTGGCTCCTGCGTACGCGCACCGCATTCTTCCACGCGGCGATCGCGACCATCGTCCTGCTCGGCCTCGATGCATGGCGGTACATGGAGGCGCAGATCGGCGGCGCCCAGCCTTTCCAGACGGCGCTCATTGCGTTCGGCTTCTTCGCGACCGTCGGCATCGCGGTGGCACTCGGCCGGTACACGCAGGCGTCGGAGGACCTTGCGGCACAACGTGGCATCGACGTCGCCAATCTCGAGCAGGTGAATCGACTCATCATCCAGGACATGCAGGATGGTGTGCTGGTGGTCGACCTGAACGGCGTCGTGCGCGGCCACAATGCGCAGGTCACGCGATTGCTCGGAGGCTTCGGACGGATGCGCGGTGGTATGCGACTCGCCGAGTTCTCATCCACGCTGCACGATTACTGGCGCCGCTGGCAGGAAGATCACGCTGAGCCGCTGCCACCCTTCAAGGTCGAGACCACGCAGCGGCTGCTGCGCGTTCGGTTGGTGCGCATCGGCTCGGGGCTCAATGGGGGCACGCTGATCTACCTCGAGGATCTCGGGCGCGCGCAGAGCGAAGCGCAACAGATGAAGCTCGCGGCCATGGGACGCCTCACCGCATCGATTGCACACGAGGTGCGAAACCCGCTCTCGGCGATCAACCAGGCGGCTCAGCTTCTCGACGAAGATCGCGCTGTCGCGCCCGAGGGCCAGCGTTTGCTCACGATGATTCGCAACAACGCCAAACGCATCGATCGCATCGTCGGTGAAGTCCTGCAGCTCAATCGTCGCGACCGGCAGCAGCCTGAAGCGATCGTGCTCGGTGAATTCATGCGCTCGCTCGTCGACGAGATCATGCAGGCGGAAAACATTCCTGCCGAATCCGTCGTGATACTCATCTCGGACGACCTGCAGGTGATCTTCGATCGCGGGCACCTCAACCAGATCGTCTGGAACCTCGTGCGCAACGCCTGGCAGCACTGCCAGAAAAAGGAACGCAGCATCCGTCTCGCCGCCCGTCCCGGGTACATGGGTGACGCCATCATCTGCGAGATGAGCGATGACGGACCCGGCATTCCTGCCGAGCTTCGCGGCCAGATCTTCGAGCCGTTCTTCACCACGCGGCCCGGGGGCACCGGCCTCGGGCTGTACATCGCCCGCGAGCTCGCTGACGCCAACGGCGCTGCGCTCGAGCTCCTCCCCAAGGCCCCCGGGGCCCACTTCCGGCTCACACTCAAACGCGCGGCAAAGCCCGGCCGTCGGCACTGAACCCACCGCTCGTCGTGACATGCCAGCAAACGCCTCCCGTTGCTGGCACCATCTGCACACCACAGGGGGACAACAACGATGGCAACGACCACCATGTCACGCAAGATTCGTGGGCAACCGAAGGTTTTGCTGGTCGACGACGAGCCCGATCTGCTCGAGCTGCTCGAGCTCACGCTCTCGCGAATGGGGCTCGACACCACCCGCTCCGAGTCCGTCAGCGAGGCCAAGCGGATGCTGGAGCAGGAGCCGTTCGATCTGTGCCTTACGGACTGGCGCCTGCCGGATGGCACGGGCCTGCAGGTTGTGCAGCACATCACGGATCGAGCGCTCGATGTCCCTGCGGCGGTCATCACTGCATACGGCAGCACGGAAAATGCCGTAGCGGCGCTCAAGGCCGGCGCGTTCGACTACCTCGCAAAACCGGTCGCGCTCGAGCAACTGCGCGCATTGGTCAAGCAGGCGCTCAAGGTTCCCGAAAAGCCGCAGTCGACGTCGAGCTATGAGCTTCTCGGCGACTCGCCTGCCATGCAACAGGTGCGCTCGCTGATCGATCGTCTGGCGAAGAGCCAGGCACCCGTCTTCATCAATGGAGAATCGGGCAGCGGCAAGGAGCTCGCCGCGCGATTGATCCATGCGTTGGGTGCGCGTGCCGAGCAGCCGTTCGTGGCAGTGAACTGCGGTGCCATTCCCGAGAACCTCATGGAAAGCGAGTTCTTCGGTTATCGCAAGGGAGCATTCACCGGCGCCGAAAATGACCGCGACGGGTTTTTCCAGGCCGCCACCGGCGGCACGCTGTTCCTGGACGAGGTTGCTGATCTTCCCCTCGCCATGCAGGTGAAGCTGCTGCGCGCCATCCAGGAAAAGAAGGTGCGCAAGGTAGGCTCGACACAGGAAGACCCGGTCGACGTGCGCATCATCAGCGCCACGCACAAGAAGCTCGCGAGCCTCGTCGAATCGGCGGAGTTCCGGCAGGATCTGTACTACCGGCTGCACGTGATCGAGCTTGCGATGCCGTCGTTGCGCGAAATGCGCGAGGACATTCCACTCATTGCCAATGCGATTCTCACGCGGCTGACGCGCGGCGGGATGGAAGCACGCCTCGACCCTGAAGCGGTGGTTGCGCTCGAGCGCTACCCGTTTCCGGGCAACGTGCGCGAGCTCGAGAATATCCTCGAACGTGGGCTGTCGCTGGCCGCAAATCCGGCACGCGTCACCGCCGACGATCTGCATCTCACGCCGGTGCAGGACGAGTCGGAAGGCCCGATGACGGCCGGCGACAAGTGGCCGCTGCAGGATTACCTCGACCGCGTCGAACGCGCCGCCATCAACGAGGCGCTCGAAAAAACGCGCTACAACCGCACGGCTGCGGCGAAGCTCCTGGGTATCACGTTCCGTGCGATGCGTTACCGGATGGAGCGCCTCAACATCAAGTAGTCACCCTATAGATAAAGCATTGGCGAGCGGGATACGACACCGAGCAGACCTCACCTCGGGCCAAGCTACTCCGGCAAGCCTGCCTTGCGCCATGCCGGAATAAGCTTGTTGTCATAGAAGTCCTTGTAGGCGGCGGGGGACGACGTCGAGGGTTTGATGAACGTTGGCCTCATGCCTGCATCCAGGCGGCGCACCTCTGACGATTCCGCACGCGCCTTGGCATCTTGTCCCTTGAGTGCGTAGGCCATGGCGAGGTAGGCGTGTGTCGGCGGGTACGTTGAATTCCTTCCCAGGGACTTGAGAAGCCATTCGATCGCAGCATCGTTTTCGCCGCGCATGAAGTACGCGAAACCCATCAGAAGCAAAGTGAATTCGTGCGTGTGCTTCGGTCTTAGCTGGACGGCTTGCGTAAGAAGCTCGATCGCCCGATTCGGCTCCCCTTCAGCAATAAACACCTTCGCGAGATTGATGTACGCACCGGGGTTTTTTGGCTCGAGCGACAGCAAAGTCTCGTTCGCCCACTGTGCCCCATGGAAGTCGCCGTGATTGAGCGCATAGACTCCTAGAACTGTGTAGACCCTGGGATTGTCGGGATCGAGCTCCCTGGCCTTCAAGGCGAGCTCGCGACCTTCGCTGTACTTCTTCTCGCGCACGCTTTCGTCCATTTGAGAGCCGAAATTGTCCGGTTGCAGCGTCAGCGAACCGGCCAAGTACACCATCACGCGTGCGTTATTCGGCTCGAGCTCGAGTGCCTGGCGATACAAGTCCTCCTCCTGCTGCTCGTTTTTCAACGACCGGGGTTTAAGCTCCAGGGCCTTGGCGCGCAAGATCAGGTCCGCTACCTTCGGGCTGCTTTTGCGTGTCTCGCTGTCCCGAGCCGCCACAATCACCATCTCGCGACCGATGCTGTTTCCGACGATCGTGGTGACTCGGTCTTGCAGCGCGAATAGATCGGACTGGTCGCCCTCGAAATTCTCCGACCACAGTTGTGCGTTGGAGACGGTGTCCGCGAATTGGGCATTGACTCGGAACTTGGTGCCGCTGCGCTGGACGCTGCCCTGCAGCACGAAGTGCACACCAAGGTCGTGGCCGACACGTTGGGCCGTTACCGGCTTGTCCTTGTACGCAAAGGCACTCGCGGCGTTCACGATGAACGCTTCGCGTATGCGGGTAAGGTCAGCCGTCACATTGGCCGTCAAGCCATCAGCCACGTATTCCTGAGTCGCGTCACCGGTGAGGTTCTGGAACGGCAGCACTACGATCGAAAGCGGACCCGCATCCGGGATCACTGCTGCCGGCGACGGCTTATACCAGAGGCCTGCTGTCAAGGACTGCGGCAGCAGCCACGCAATCGTGCTGGCGACCCCAACGGCAAGAATGCCAGTGGCAATCCACCGGCGCGGACTGCGTGTCATGCCTCGCCAGCGCCTCGGGGTCGAACATGACGATGCCATCGCCGCGCTATCCAGATAGACGCGGAAAACCTCGACTGGGCGGGAAATGTTCTTGACTTGCTGCGGCCCCAGGTCATGGAAGGCAAAGCTCAACTTGTCGAGCACTTGATCGCGCACCACGCGGCTGACGCAGATTCCCCCAGGCTCGGCCAATGTCTGCAGCCGCGCGGCGACATTCACGCCGTCACCAAAAATGTCGTCGTCGTCGATGATAATGTCGCCGACATTGACGCCGATCCGCCATTCGATCCGTTGTTGAGGCGGCACGGAAACATTGCGCTCGGCGATGCCGCGTTGCACGTCCACGGCGCATCGGAGCGCGTCAACCACGCTCGGGAACTCCAGCAATAGTCCGTCACCGGTCGTCTTGACAATGCGGCCGCCGTACTCCGCGATCTTCGGATCGATCAATTCCCGCCGCTGGGCCTTCATTTCCGCGAGAGTTGCGCTATCGTCGCGGCCCATGAGCAGCGAATAGCCCACCACATCGGCCGAGATGATCGCCGCCAGTCGTCGTTGGTCTCGCGCCAAGTGCTGCTCCGTCGGTTGGTAGGTTCCAGTCGACTATAGGCGACGCGCGCTTAATTCTCAATGAATGCACGCTCTCCCATGTTAGTAAGGTTGACCAGCGCGAAGGTGGCTCCACGCGCGTATGGCGGTGCTATCCTGCCGCCGTTCTGTTGCCTACGCGTGCCCATGGCCACTCTGCAACTCGATGATGATGGTGTGACCCGTGTTGCGCGCCAGGTACCTTCGCCCAACCAGGATGAACGGCCGCCCGGCACGGTCATTTCGCTCGTGGTTGTGCATGGCATCTCGCTGCCTCCGGGTTGCTTCGGCACCACGCACATCGAAGCGCTTTTCACCAACACGCTCGACGCTGCGCAGCACCCCTACTTCGCGACCATTGCGGATCTTCGCTTGAGTGCGCATTTCCTGATCGGCCGTGATGGCGATCTCGTGCAGTTCGTGCCGTGTCGGGCGCGGGCATGGCACGCCGGCATCTCCTCGTGGAGCGGGCGTGAGCGCTGCAATGACTTCTCGGTGGGCGTCGAGCTCGAGGGCAGTGACGACGAGCCGTATGCCGCCGCGCAATACGCGACGCTCTCACGTCTCGTGCGCGCCCTCCTCGCACGGTATCCCGTGACCGATGTCGTCGGACATAGCGACATCGCGCCCGGCCGCAAGTCGGACCCGGGACCCGCGTTCGACTGGGCCCGACTGCGTCGCGGGATTCGTGCGCAACACGTGCGTATCGGTACCGGCATCGGCGCGGGCCTTCCCCAGGCATGACGCGCGCGTGATGGAGGAGCCGCTCCTGCAACTCTCGGACGCGGGCCTGTATTGCCCCGCGGGCGATTTCCACATCGACCCGTGGCGGCCTGTCGCACGCGCGCTCATCACGCATGCGCATGGCGATCATGCGCGCGGCGGGAGCGATGCGTATCTCGCGGCCGCTGAAGGTTGGCCCCTGCTCGCGACACGATTGCCTCCGGAGTCGACGATCGAGACGTGCGTGTACGGGGAGCGCCGGCGCATGGGCGAAATCGATGTCTCATTCCATCCTGCGGGACACGTGCTGGGCAGCGCGCAGATCCGGCTCGAGCATCGTGGCCGCGTGTGGGTCGTTTCCGGTGATTACAAGCTCGCAGGCGACCCGACCTGCGTTGCGTTCGAACCTGTGCGCGCGCACGTGTTCGTGACTGAATCGACCTTCGGCCTCCCGATCTACCGCTGGGATCCCGTGGCGAAGACCATCGCAAACATCGCACGCTGGTGGGAAGACAATCGCCTCGACAGGCATGCGAGTGTCCTCTTCGCCTACTCGCTCGGCAAGGCGCAACGGGTGCTGGCGGAGCTTCTCGCTCACTACCACGGTGCGCTGCCGGACCGCGTTTTCTGTCATGGCGCTGTCGAAAGGATCAATGCCGCGTATCGCGCCGCGGGAGTGGCGCTCCCGGCCACGGTGGCGGTGGGCGAGGCGGCGAGCGACACGCAATGGGCCGGAGCCCTGGTGATCGCCCCTCCGTCCGCGCGAGGCTCACGCTGGATGCGGCGCTTCGTGCCGTTCAGCACGGGGTTCGCGTCGGGATGGATGGCCATTCGCGGAGCGCGTCGCCGCGCGAGCTACGATCGCGGCTTTGCGTTATCGGACCACGCGGATTGGGACGCCCTGAACTCGGCCATTACGCAAGCGCAAGCGGAGGAAGTGTGGGTCACCCACGGCTATCGCGACGAGCTCGTGCGCTGGCTCACCGACCGTGGATGCAACGCGCGCTCGGTTGCCACGCACTTCGAAGGCGAAGCGGGGGCGGAGCTCGAGCAGCCCGCCTGACGGCGAGCAACCTGGGGGTCGCAGGCGTTGTCGGGCAAGAGTTGTGCCCCGACCTGTTATACTTACAGGTTATGCAGCTCGTAGCCGACTACTTCCCGCTGATCCTTTTTTTCGTTGCCTTCAAATGGCAGGGGATCTATTGGGCAACCGGCGTGGCGATTGCCGCGTCGGTCGCACAGATCGCCTGGTTCTTCATCTCGGGACGCCGCCCGCAGCCCGTACACTGGCTCTCCTTCGGCATCATCGTGGTGTTCGGTGGCGCAACGCTCGCCCTGCATGACGACGTGTTCATCCGCTGGAAGCCCACGGTGCTCTATGCCCTCTTCGCCCTCACCTTGATCGTGGGCCGCATCGGGTTCGGTCGCAACCTCATCGCGAGCGTGATGAAAGGCGTGCATCTCCCCGAACGCGTGTGGGCCAATCTCACTTGGGCGTGGGTTGGGTTTTTCACGTTCATGGGGATCGCCAACTGGTATGTCGCGTTTCATTACCCTCTCGAAACGTGGGTGAACTTCAAAGTGTGGGGGGGCATGGGTCTCTTCCTGCTGTTCGCGGTGGCCCAAGGCGCCATGCTGGCCCGCCACGTCATGGAGGAGCCGACCACGTGAAGGAGGTGGCGGAGAAGCTGCGTGCCAGGTTGGCAGCGCTCGAGCCGACCGTACTCGACATCCGCGACGACAGCGCCGCCCATGTCGGCCACGCCGGCGCCGCGTCCGGTGGGGGGCACTTTTCGCTGCTCATCGTGTCCGAGGCATTCGTTGGTCTTTCGCGGGTGAAGCGGCACGCGGCGGTGTACCGCCACGTCGGCGACCTCCTCCCGCACCCCGTGCATGCGCTTTCGATCAAGGCGCTCGCACCACAAGAACTCCCGTCCTGAAACCGAAGCATCCGCTTCTTCATTACCTAGAGGATCGTCCGTTATGACCAAGCACTCCCTGTTGTTGACCGCATTGCTCGCTTCCATGGCGATGGGTGGAGCTTCAATCGCCACCGCGCAAAATGCGCCCGCAAAAGGCAAGGCCGCTGCGGCACCCGCCGCCACGCAGGCACCCGCCGCAGGCGCCAACTCGGCTGCCCCGAGCGGCAAGGATCTTTTCGCCAAGGCGCAATTCGATTACATGCTCAAAGAGCGCCTGGCTGCAGGCCAGCCCGACACACCGGAGCTTCGCACGGCAATCCGCGACGAGCTCAACACGCGGGAGCTCCTGGCCCGCGAGGCCCGCAAGAAGGGCATGGACAAGAACCCCGACGTGAAGACGCAGATGGACCTGGCCGCGCAGACAGTGCTCGTACGCGCGCAGGTGGCCGACTGGGCGAAGTCGAATCCCTTGTCCGACGCAACACTGCACAAGGAATACGACACCATCAAGGCGCAGCTTGGCGACAAGGAATACAAGGTTCGTCACATCCTGGTCGACAAGGAAGACGAAGCCAAGGAGATCATCGGTTCGCTGCAGAAGGGCGAAAAATTCGAGAAGCTCGCCGAGCGCTCGAAGGACCCGGGATCCAAGGCCAATGGGGGCGACCTCGACTGGAATGCGCCCGCCAATTTCGTCAAGCCGTTCTCCGACGCCATGGTGAAACTCGAGAAGGGCAAGTTCACGGCCCAGCCGATCCAGACGCAATTCGGCTGGCACGTGATCAAGCTCGATGATGTGCGCGAAGCCAAGGTTCCGAGCTTCGACGAGGTGAAGCCGCAGCTCACGCAGCGCCTGCAAGGTCAGCACCTGGACGAATACTTCCGCGACCTACGCGCCAAGAACGGCGTGTAAGGATCTGACTCACGGTTTTGCCCGAGGGCAGGCGCCAAAACGCCTGCCCTTTTCTCATTCAGGCGCCCCGCGCTGCGGTGCTATCCTCGCCCGATCGCGCGCACGAGGCGCAGTCACATCGGTGAGGCAGCGGATGGCGTTCGACCCCAAGACCCCGGATCGGCAGGACCGCTTCAACTGGTCGCTGCCGTACGCATCGCGTCGGCAACCGCTGATGGCGCGTAACGTCGTCGCAACGTCCCAGGCACTTGCCGTCGGCGCAGGCATTGCGACGCGTCATCGTGGCGGCAATGCCGTCGACGCGGCGCTCGCCACCGCCATCACCTTGACGGTCGTCGAGCCATGCAGCAATGGTATCGGCAGCGACCTGTTCGCGATCGTGTGGGATGGCAAAGAGCTCGCGGGCCTCAATGCATCCGGCCGCGCGCCTTCCGCGGTGACGCCGGGTCGGTACGCAGGCCAACGCACGATTCCCGAGAGAAGCTGGGAGGCCGTGACGATCCCCGGAGCAGTGTCCGGCTGGGCCGCTCTCTCGCAGCGTTATGGCCGTCTGCCATTTGCATCGCTTTTCGAGCCCGCCATCGGCTATGCCCGCGACGGGTATGCCGTGTCGCCGACGGTGGCGCAGAAGTGGGCGGCGGCCGCGGCCATCATGCCTTCGCACCTCGGGTTTGCGGAGCATTTTCTGCCGCGCGGCCGGGCTCCACATCCCGGAGAGGTCTTCTCGAGCAGTGCGATGGCCGCAACGCTCGAACGCATCGCGGACACCTCAGGCAACGCGTTCTACCGCGGCGATCTCGCCGAGGCCATGGTGCGCCACGCGCGCGCGAATGGCGCTGCCCATACGCTCGAAGACTTTGCGCAACACACAATTGACTGGGTGACTCCGCTCGGACTCGACTACCGCGGAACGACCGTGCACGAGATTCCTCCCAACGGTCAGGGGATTGCGGCACAGATGGCGCTCGGGATCCTTCGCGCGTTCGATCTCGCCTCGCTGCCGCCCGACTCGATCGAGAGCCAGCATCTGCAGATCGAGGCGATGAAGCTTGCCTTCGCTGACAGCTACGCTCACGTGAGCGATCCGCGCACGATGCGCGTGTCCGCAGAGGCGCTGCTCGATCCTGAATATCTCGCTTCCCGCGCGCGACTGATCGACCGGCACAAGGCGCAGGACTTCGGTCCCGGCGAGCCGCCACGTGGAGGCACCGTGTACCTGTGCGCAGCCGACGACACGGGCCTCATGGTGTCGCTCATCCAGTCGAACTACATGGGCTTCGGTTCCGGTGTGGTGGTTCCGGGAACGGGCATCAGCTTGCAGAATCGGGGCGCCGGCTTTTGTTTGGAGCGCGGCCACGTCAACGAGATCGCGGGCGGCAAACGGCCGTTCCACACGATCATTCCGGGCTTTCTCACACGCAACGGCGAGCCACTCGCAACTTTCGGCGTGATGGGCGGCCCGATTCAGCCGCCGGGACACGTGCAAACGCTCGTGCGCCTGCTCGATCATGGGATGAATCCGCAGGCGATCCTCGACGCGCCGCGCTGGAAGGTGAACGGCGGCATCTCCATCGATCTCGAGCCGTCGGCAAGCGCCGAGTTGCGCGCGGGGCTCGCAGCGCTCGGTCACGAGCTCAAGTCGGTTGAGGATTCCTACATGGACTTTGGTGCCGGGCAGTTCATCGTGCGCACCGAAGAGGGCTATGTCGCGGGATCGGATCCGCGTCGCGACGGGTACGCCGCAGGATTCTGACGAGCCTTTCCGCGCCTGGATTGGTCACGCACGGTGCGTTGATGCCGGCGAGATCACGAGCTGGTGGGCGGTTTCTTCTTCGTATCGGATAGCGACAGAAGCTCGCGCACCTCGATGCGCTTGCGATCCGGTTCTGCCCGCTGCAACGGGACAGTTGCGTGCATGGTCGCGAGACTACGCACGGTGAGCTCCTGGTAGCTTCGCGTACCGTCGACCTTCCACGCCATTTCCTCGGGGGTCAGTGGGCGCACGATCCTCGCAGGCATGCCCGCCGCGAGCATCCCTGGCGGAACCACCATGCCCGCCTTGACGAATGCCATTGCACCCACGATCGCGCTCTCGCCGATCTCCGCATTGTCATTGATGACCGCATTCATCCCGACCAGCGCATTGCGACGCACGATGCAACCGTGCAGAACCGCGCCGTGACCGATGTGGCCGTCTTCTTCGATCACCGTGTCGGTGCCCGGAAACCCGTGCAGCACACAGGCATCCTGCACGTTCGAGCCGCGATGCATGATGAGACGGCCGAAATCACCGCGCAAGCTGGCGATGGGACCGACGTAGCAGCCCGGACCGATGATGACGTCACCAATCAGAATCGCGCTCGGGTGCACGAACGCCGTGGGGTCGACCACGGGCGTGATGCCGTCGATGGCGTACACGGTGAGGTTCATGATGTGGATGCGCCGGAGGGCTCCGCCGGCCGTCGTTCATTCGTGGTCGACTCGCCATGCCGTGCATCCATCCGGTCGCGCGGCGGTTCAGCAACGTCGGGAGCAGCAGCGTGCCCAATCTCGCCGTAAGCCTCCGATTGAGATGCGTCAGGGCACGCGTGCGGCTGCCATTCGCTGTCGCGCGTGCATCCCTCTCCCTCCGCTTCAGCGTCGTGCTGCACCGACCTGAGTTCGTCACGCTTCGCCCCGGGAGTCACGGCCTTCACCACCGCCGAGGTGCCGGAGACTACGGCACCACCTGCCGCGGTGACCGCACTCACCGCGACTCCACCGACTGCGACGGCAGCGCTGCCCACTGCCATCGTCGCGGTCGCGACCATGCACCCGGAAAACGTGACGCAGGCCAGCACGACCGTCGCCATGGCGATGATCTTCATGCAAGCGACCGGCGTGCGTTGTGAAACATCCTCATCCATGGTGAATCACCTTGCCATTCGCGTGGATGCCACGACATCTGCACGGCGCGAAACACGCGCTCGGGATGCGGCATCAGGATTGAGAACCGGCCATCATCGCTCGTCACGCCGGTGATGCCCTCCGGCGACCCATTCGGATTGTAGGGATACGTCTCGGTGACACGACCACGGTTGTCCACGAAACGCAGCATGACGCGCGACGCCGCCGCACGCCGCTGTGGGTCGTCGCGAAACTCGGCGTAGCCCTCTCCGTGCGCGGTCGCGACCGGGATCCGGCTGCCCGCCATGCCGGCGAAGAAAATCGAGGGCGAAGGCATCACCTCCACCATGACAAGTCTCGCCTCGAACTGCTCGGAGCGGTTGCGCACGAAGTGTGGCCAATGCGCCGTGCCGGGAATGAGCTCGTGCAGGTTGCTCATCATCTGGCAACCGTTGCAGATGCCGATCGCGAAGGTATCGCTGCGCGCGAAGAATGCCGAGAACTCGTCGCGCGCCCGCTGATTGAACAGGATGGACTTCGCCCAGCCTTCACCGGCGCCGAGAACGTCGCCATACGAAAACCCGCCTCCTGCGGCGAGACCGTGGAACTCACGCAGGCTCTTGTGTGCGCTCAGGAGGTCGCTCATGTGCACGTCGAAGGCGTCGAAACCGGCGCGATCAAACGCCGCGGCGAGCTCCACGTGGCCGTTGACGCCCTGCTCGCGAACGATGGCGATCCTCGGCCGTGCTCCCTCGATGATCGCGGGAGCCTCGATCGAGAACGTGAGATGGGGGGTGAGACCCGGATCCTCGAGGTCGCCGATGCGCTCGTACTCCTCGTCGGCTGCGTCAGGGTGATCGCGCAAGCGTTGCAACGCGTGCGTAGTAGACGACCAGGCGCGGTGCAGATCCACCCTTGGCTCATCGAGCACCACGACGCCGTCCTGCACGATTCGCACACGATCATGCGTTGCGCGTGTCCCCATCGTGTGCACCACGAGGCGCGCCGCCGATAGCTCGGCTGCGAGCCCGGCCGCACGAGCACGCTCGACCTGCACGATCGCGCCGAGCTCCTCGGAGAACAGAAGCTCGAGCGCATGGCCACCTACGGGCAGCGCGATATCGAGGCCGCATCGCGATGCGAAGGCCATTTCGACCAGCGTCGCGAACACGCCGCCGTCCGAGACATCGTGGTACGCGAGAAGAGTGCCGTCGGCGTGCCGTCGCTGCAGCACGTCGAAGAACGCGCGCAGTCGCGCGGCGTCTTGCACATCGGGCGGGTCGCTGCCGAGCGTGCCGTAAACCTGAGCAAGTGCACTGCCACCAATGCGGTAGTTGTCGTCGAGCTTCACCCAGACGAGCACCGTTTCACCGCCGCGCACGAGCTCGGGCGTCAGAGCCGCCCGCGCATCGGCGACCGGGGCGAAGGCCGAAATGATGAGCGACACAGGTGCGGTAACACTCTTGGCCTGTGCACCGTCGTTCCACGTCGTACGCATGGACATCGAGTCCTTGCCGACGGGGATGCCGATGCCCAGCGCGGGGCAGAGCTCCATCGCGACTGCGCGTACGGTGTCGTACAGTGCCGCGTCGTCACCGGCATGTCCGGCCGGCGCCATCCAGTTCGCCGAGAGCTTGATGTCGCCGATATCTGCAATGCCTACGCCGGCGAGATTCGTGACCGCCTCGCCCACCGCCATCCGCCCGGACGCGGCGGCGTCGAGCAGCGCGAGTGGCGTCCGCTCGCCGATCGCCATGGCCTCGCCCGCATAACCGTCGAAGTCCATCAGCGTGACGGCGGCGTCCGCGACCGGAGCTTGCCACGGTCCGATCATCGGATCGCGGGCGCACAGCCCGCCAACCGTGCGATCGCCGATGGTGACGAGGAATGTCTTGTCTGCGACACACGGCAGCTGCAGCACCCGATAGGCGGCCTCGCGCACGGGAATGGCTGCGATCGAAAAAGTGCTCGACCGAGAGGCTGCATGCGCGACATCGCGCGTCATGCGCGGAGGCTTGCCGAGAAGCACATCAAGCTGCATGTCCACCGGCGCATTGTCGAACTGACGATCGCGCACGAGCAGGTTGCCGTCATCGCTCGCGGTTCCGACCACCGCGAACGGACAGCGCTCGCGACGGGCGATGCCCTCGAAGCCAGCAAGATGCTCGGCGCGGATGGCGAGCACGTAGCGCTCCTGCGATTCGTTGCACCAGATCTCGCGCGGAGCCATTCCGGTCTCTTGCGTCGGAATGGCGCGAAGCTCGAAGCGCCCGCCGACGCCTCCCCCGTGCACGAGCTCGGGTAGCGCATTGGAAAGCCCGCCCGCTCCCACGTCGTGGATCGATAGAATCGGATTGGCGGCGCCGAGTTGCCAGCAGCGGTCGATCACCTCCTGCGCCCGTCGCTGCATTTCGGCGTTGGCCCGCTGCACCGAATCGAAGTCGAGATCGGCGGTATTGACACCTGTGGCCATGGACGAGGCCGCACCTCCGCCCATGCCGATCAGAAGGCCCGGCCCACCGAGCTGGATCAGCAGGGCACCGGCAGGGATCAACTCCTTGTGCGTATGGGCGGCGTCGATGTTGCCGATGCCGCCGGCGAGCATGATCGGCTTGTGATAGCCACGGACTTCACCCGCAAATTCCTGCTCGAACGTGCGAAAGTAGCCAAGCAGATTCGGTCGGCCGAATTCGTTGTTGAACGCGGCACCTCCGATCGGGCCCTCGAGCATGATGGAGAGGGCGGACGCAATGCGCGCGGGCTTGCCGTAGTCGCGCTCCCAGGGCTGGAGGAGCGAAGGGATGCGCAGGTTCGAGACGGTGAAGCCGGTGAGTCCCGCTTTTGGCTTGGCACCGCGTCCGGTGGCCCCCTCGTCCCTGATCTCGCCGCCCGCTCCCGTCGCAGCACCAGGATGTGGAGCGATCGCGGTCGGATGATTGTGTGTCTCCACCTTGATCACGGTGTGCGTCAACGATGCACTGCCGCCATACCGACCTTTGCACGAGGGAAAGAATCGCGTCGCCTCGCAACCCTGCACGACCGCTGCATTGTCGGCGTACGCGACGATCGTGCCCTGCGGATGCATCGCATGGGTGTGCCGGATCATCGCGAAGAGACTCTTCTCCTGTGCGACGCCATCGATCGTCCACTGCGCATTGAAGATCTTGTGCCGGCAATGCTCGGAGTTGGCCTGCGCGAACATCATGAGCTCGACGTCGGTGGGGTTTCGACCGAGTTTGCAAAAGTTGTGCTCGAGATACTCGATCTCGTCAGACGCGAGCGCCAGCCCCAGCTCGGCATTCGCGCGCTCGAGCGCACCCCGGCCGTCTTGGAGCAGCGCGATGGTGGCCAGAGGCCTAGGCGGATAGTGCGCGAAAAGCGTGCTCGCGGCGTCCAGCCCCTCGACCACGACTTCGGTCATGCGATCGTGGATGAGCGGCAGGAGCGCGAGGCGGTCGGCCTCCGCCAGCGTCGCCCGATTCAACCCAGCGCCTGCATGCCAGAGAACGCCCCGCTCGATGCGCCGCACCGCATCGAGGCCGCAGTTGTTCGCAATGTCGGTGGCCTTGGACGACCACGACGAGATCGTGCCGGGACGGGGTATGACCAGCAGGCCCTCCGCGCTCGGCACTCCGATTTCGTCGCGCGGGCCGTAGTCGAGAAGCCGCTCGAGCGTGCGCATCTCCTGCGCCTGCAGCTCACGCGATGCATCGACAAAGTGCCAGTAGGTGCCGGAGAGCTCCGCAATCGCATGCTCCGGGCGAGACTGCTTGAGCGAAGCGAGAAGCTTGGCGATCCGAAACGAGGAGAGTGCGCGGCGGCCGCGCAGGGGGATCAGCATCGACGTTGCGCTTTCAGCACCAGCAGGCGAAGGCATTATCCCATGTGCGATCTGGGCTACGCCCGGTGCTCCCGCGCGCGCAGAACGCGCGATTGCTTCGCCACTGATGCGCGATGCGGATGATGTGTTCAGTGGTGCAGGATCTTCGCGAGGAACTGCTGCGCGCGATCGGAGCGCGGCTGGCCGAAGAAGTCATCCTTGGTCGCATCCTCGACGATGTGGCCGTGATCCATGAATACGACGCGGTGGGCCACCTTGCGCGCGAATCCCATCTCGTGCGTCACCACCATCATCGTCATGCCTTCGGTTGCGAGCTGGACCATCACGTCGAGCACCTCGTTGATCATCTCCGGATCGAGGGCGGATGTGGGCTCGTCGAACAGCATGCAGATGGGATCCATCGAAAGCGCTCGGGCGATGGCGACGCGCTGCTGCTGACCCCCCGAAAGCTGCCCCGGGAACTTGTCCTTGTGCGCAATGAGCCCGACCCGGTCGAGAAGCTTCATGCCCCGCTCGCGCGCTTCGTCGCGCCCGCGGTTCAGCACCTTGACCTGCCCCAGCGTGAGGTTGTCGCTGATCGAAAGATGAGGAAAGAGCTCGAAATGCTGGAACACCATGCCCACACGCGCGCGGAGCTGCGGGAGATTGGTCTTGCGATCGCCTACGGATATTCCATTCACGATGATCGTGCCCTCCTGGAACGGCTCGAGGGCGTTGACGCACTTGATCAGCGTGGACTTTCCGGAGCCGGACGGGCCGCAGACGACGACAACCTGACCTTTGTCGACACGTGTGGTGCAGTCGGTCAGCACCTGGAACGTGCCGTACCACTTGCTCACCTTTTGAAACTCGATCATCGCGGTCGTATCTGGAGTGGGCACAGGTGGAACCTTTCAGCGCACGATGGCAATCCGCTGCTGCAGCAGTTTGACGACATGCGACAGCGCGTAACAGATGACGAAATAGACTACAGCCACGAACGTGTACATCTCGACCAGGCGGTAGTCGCGGTTGGCGATCTTGGCCGCGGCGCCGAAGAAGTCGGTTACCGAGATCACGTACACCAGCGA
>JALYXY010000174.1 GCA_030946875.1 Pseudomonadota bacterium
ACGATGGTGTGGGACCCGCGGTACGACGCGCACAGCGCCGAGCGTCTTTCCCTCATGAGCGATCTGCGCAGGGCCGTGGACCAGAACCAGCTGATGCTCGTGTACCAGCCGAAGGTGTCGCTGGCGCCGGGTCAGGAGCTGTATGTCGAGGCGCTCGTCCGGTGGCAGCACCCGGCGCGTGGCCTCGTGCCGCCCATCGAGTTCATTCCCTTTGCCGAGCAGACCGGGTACATCCGGGCCATCACGCAGTGGGTCCTGGCGCGAGCCATCGCGCAATGTGCGGCGTGGAGAGGTGAAGGCGTTTCCATGAATGTGGCCGTGAACATTTCCGCGCGCGACCTCATGGACGCCGAATTTCCCGACCGCTTCGCTGCGCTCCTGAATCAGCATGAGTGCGCGGCGTCATGGATCAGTCTCGAGATCACCGAGAGCGCCATCCTCGACGATCCGGGCCACGCCATCGAGAACCTGCAACGGCTCAATGCGCTGGGATGCAGGATTTCCATCGATGATTACGGCACCGGATACTCGTCGCTTGCCTACCTGCGGCGGCTGCCCGTGCACGAGCTCAAGATCGACAAGTCTTTCATCAGCGGCATGTCAGGAGATGCGAGCGACGCCCTCATCGTGCGCTCGACCATCGACCTCGCCCACAACATGGGGCTCACGGTGGTCGCCGAGGGCGTCGAGGACGAGCCGACCCTCGAACGCCTGCGGGCGCTCGGCTGCGATCTTGTGCAGGGGTACCTCTTGAGCCGGCCTCTTGCTGCCGATGATGCAATGGCGTGGATGTGCAGCCCACCCGCGGCCCGCAGCAACCGCGATGTCGTGTTGCGGCGGGTGGTGTGATCGCAGGCGCGCGCGCCGCGTGCATCGCGCTCTGACGAGCTCGCCAGTTTTCCGAAAGGGCGGGTGAGGCTTCAGCCTGACCTGGAACTGCGGAGAGTGAGGATGTCACTTTTCACCGGTTCTGATCGGGCTGAAGCCTCACCCGCCCTTTAGCATGCTTCCCAGTGCGCGCGGGCACCAGCGCGGCGCCACCACCGCTATCGTCGCGAGAGCGCCTTCCTGCGACAATGGAGCACGGCGCCGGCGGGTAGTCCGCGGAGTTCCCGCCGCGTGTCCGCCCACCTCGGGCCAACGCTGATCGCCCGATCCTCCTTCGATGGGCGCTCGCATCCCGAGTGGGCGCGAACCGCACCATTTGGCAAACGCCGCATACCCAAGGCCTCATGTCAGAAGCAAGCCCGCGACATCCGGAGCAGGAGCGGCTCGACGCGCAGCGCGACGGACGCGAAGACTGGCGCTTGTGGGGGCCCTATGTCGCAGAGCGTGCATGGGGAACCGTGCGCGAGGACTACAGCGAAAGCGGCTCGGCGTGGGAGTACTTCACGCATGACGACGCGCGTTCGCGCGCTTACCGCTGGAACGAGGACGGCCTCGGCGGCATCTGCGACGAGGCGCAGCGCCTGTGTTTCGCGCTCGCGCTGTGGAATGGCGTAGATCCCATTCTCAAGGAGCGTGCATTCGGCCTCACCAACCACGAAGGGAATCATGGCGAGGACGTAAAGGAGTACTACTTCTACGTCGATGCAACGCCCAGTCACTCATGGTTGCGCTTTCTCTACAAGTATCCGCAAGCCGCTTATCCCTACGCGGAGCTCGTGGCGGAGAATGCCCGGCGCACGCGTCACGATCCGCCGTTCTCGCTGCTCGACACACGCATTTTCGATGAGCAACGCTACTGGGACGTGCAGGTGAGCTATGCGAAGGCCTCACCCGATCAGATGCACATGCGCATCGCAGCGACGAACCGCGGACCGCAAGCGGCGACATTGCACGTTCTTCCCACCGTATGGTTTCGCAACACCTGGTCCTGGGGTGACGGCGTCGCCAAGCCGCGCATGCTGTGCGCGCCGACTTTCGCGGATGCGCATTGGACCGTGCAGACGGAGCACGCGAGCCTCGGCACGTATTTCCTCTCAGGTGCCCAGGATGCGCACCTCCTCTTCACCGAAAACGAGACGAATGCGAACCGGCTGTTCGGAAGTCCCAACGCCAGCCCTTACGTCAAGGACGCGTTCCACCGCCACGTGATCGATGGCGAGCGCGATGCCGTGAATCCCGCATCGACAGGAACCAAGTTCGCTGCGCATCACCTGATCAGGGCCGGGCCCGGAGAGACCGTGTACATCGATCTCGTGCTTTCCAAGGCAAGCACGGGCTCGCCATTCGCCGTGCACGATGCGGTGCTCGCCATGCGCGAAGCCGAGGCGGAATCGTTTTACGAGGAGATGCTGCCCGAAGCAAATGCCGAGGACCGGAACATCCTGCGGCAGGCTCTCTCCGGCATGATCTTCGGCAAGCAGTTCTATCACTACGATGTCGGCCGGTGGCTGGACGGCGATCAGACGCCCGGCTCGCTTGCGCGTCGGCGCGGACGCAACCGTGCGTGGCGTCATCTTCGCGCGGAGCACGTGATGTCGATGCCGGACACGTGGGAGTATCCATGGTTTGCCGCGTGGGATCTCGCCTTTCACTGCGCGGCACTTGCCCTCGTGGACATCGACTTCGCGAAGGAGCAGGTCGAGCTGCTTTTGAAGGAGTACTACCTCCATCCCAACGGCCAGATCCCCGCTTACGAATGGTCGTTCGAGGATGCGAACCCTCCGGTGCTCGCGATGGCCGCGCTCAAGGTGTTTCGCGCGGATCGGATCCAGCGCGGGCGCGGTGATGTAGGGTTCCTGCAGCGGGTGATGAACAAGCTGCTGCTCGACTACGGTTGGTGGCTGAACCGCAAGGACCTCGACGGCAATGGCGTGTTCGAGGGCGGCTTTCTCGGGCTGGACAACATTTCCGTGTACAACCGCTCTCAACCGTTGCCCGCGGGATACGAGCTCAAGCAGGCCGACGCGACGGGGTGGATGGCGATGTTCGCGCTCAACATGACGGTCATGGCGCTCGAGCTCGCGGCCGAGAACTCCGATTACGAGGACATCGCCATCCAGTGTTACCAGCAATTTCTCGGCATCGCGAACACGCTCGCAGGCCACGGCGCAACCGGTACGGGGCTGTCGTTGTGGGATCCCGCCGATGGGTTCTTCAAGGATCTCGTCGTCGCGCCTGATGGAACGAGCCAGCGCGTCGACGTGTTCTCGTGGGTGGGCGTCATCCCGCTCTTTGCCTGCGAGATCGTCGATCGGCGGCTTCTCGCCAATGCGCCGCGATTTGCCCGGATGCTGGACGAGCACGGTGGGGGCCTGTTCGACGGCCATGTGATCTGCGCCTGCCCGCAGCACGTGAACGATCGCGGCGAGCATCTCCTCGCGCTGGTGGATGCTTCGATGCTGCCGCGCATCCTTCAGCATGTGCTCGCCGAGGACGAATTCCTGTCGCCGCACGGCGTGCGCAGCGTCTCGCGCGTGCATGCGTGGAAGCGCGAGCTGGGCGACCTTCGCGGCATCGGGCCGGCGATGATCGATTACGTCCCTGGCGAATCCAACTCCCCCCTATTCGGCGGCAACTCGAACTGGCGCGGGCCGATCTGGATGCCGACGAACTACACCCTCATTCAGGCCATCGAAAAATACTACCGCTATCTCGGCGACGCGTATCGCATCGACGTCCCGGCCCTCTCGGATCGCCCGCTGACCCTGCAGGAAGTGGCTCAGCTCCTGTCCGAGCGCCTGGTCAACCTCCTGCGCCGCGATGCCTCCGGGTGCATCCCGGCATTTCCGGCGCATAGCCCGTTCCAGCGCGATCCCGCGTGGCGCGATCTGCTGCTCTTCCACGAGTACTTCCACGGCGAGACCGGCGAGGGTCTCGGGGCCATGCACCAGACCGGGTGGACGGGGCTCGTCGCCAACCTCGTGCACCGCAAGTATCGCGAGGACGTTCCGCAGTTCTGGCGTACAAGGCAGGAGACGTGAGCGTCCCGGCCGCAGCATGAGTGTCTATCCCCACCTTTTCGCACCACTCGACCTGGGCTTCACCACATTGCCCAATCGGGCGCTGATGGGGTCCATGCATACCGGCCTCGAGGAAGCCTCGCACGGTTTCGAGCGGCTGGCCGCGTTCTATGCCGCGCGCGCTCGCGGCGGCATCGGGCTGATCGTGACCGGCGGCATCGCGCCGAGCTTTTCCGGAAGGATCGAGCCCCGCGCGTCGCAGCTCTCGTTTCCCTGGCAGGTAGCCAAGCATCGCGTGATCACGGATGCGGTGCACGGTGCGGGTGGCAGGATCGCATTGCAGATCCTGCATGGCGGCCGGTATGCCTATCACCCCTTGTCCACCGCACCATCGGCCATCCGTTCGCCCATCACGCCCTTCAAGCCACGCGCACTCTCTGCACGCGGCGTGCAAGGCACCATCGCAGATTTCGTGCGCACGGCCAGGCTCGCCCGGCGCGCGGGGTACGACGGCGTCGAGGTGATGGGGTCCGAGGGCTACCTCATCAACGAGTTCGTCGCACCGCGCACCAATCACCGCGTCGACGAATGGGGTGGATCGCTCAAAAACAGGCTGCGTCTGCCGATCGAGATCGTGCGCCGCACGCGCGAGGCCGTGGGCCCGGCGTTCATCATCATCTATCGGCTTTCGATGCTCGACCTCGTGGAAGGCGGCAGCACCTGGGACGAGGTGATCGCGCTTGCGAAAGGTGTGGAGGCCGCGGGCGCGACCCTCATCAACACCGGAATCGGCTGGCACGAGGCGCGCATCCCGACCATCGCCACGATGGTGCCGCGTGGGGCATTCGCATGGGTGACGCGGCGGCTCAAAGGCGAGGTGCGCGTGCCGCTGATCACGACCAATCGCATCAATGACCCCGCGGTGGCCGAGGCCATCATCGCGCGCGGCGATGCCGACATGGTCTCGATGGCGCGACCACTTCTTGCCGACCCCGAATTCATGCGCAAGGCGCTCCAGGGGCGAGCCGACGAGATCAACACGTGCATCGCCTGCAACCAGGCCTGTCTCGATCATATCTTCGAGCGCAAGCTCGCAACGTGCCTCGTGAACCCCTATGCGGCGCGTGAAACGGAGCTGGTGCCAAGACGCGCGACGGTCGCGAAGCGTGTGGCCGTGATCGGCGCAGGGCCGGCGGGGCTCGCGTGCGCGGTCACTGCGGCCGAGTGCGGGCATGCGGTCACCCTGTTCGAAGCCACAGGGCGGATCGGAGGCCAGTTCAATCTCGCCCAGCGCATTCCCGGCAAGGAGGAGTTCGCGCAGACGCTGCGCTATTTCACTCGCCGGCTCGAGGTGCTTGGCGTCGATCTTCGTCTCAATCAGCGCGCCGATGCGCCAAGCGTCCGCGGTTTCGATCACGTGGTCCTTGCGACGGGCATCCTGCCGCGGTTGCCCGACATTCCAG
>JALYXY010000175.1 GCA_030946875.1 Pseudomonadota bacterium
GACCTGAAGCTCCTCTCGGGCGTGCTGTTTGTACTCGCCATGATCCTGCTCATCGGCGGCCTGAGCTGCTTCCTGCGCGAGGTATATCTCGCCACGCACACGATCACCTTCGATGCCTCACGATTCCGTTGATTCCGAACATTGGACGACGCCCACACTCCATGTCCCACCCCCGCACTGTTCGTCGGTCATGGCAGCCCGGACGACACGGTGCGGTGCTGTCATGATCTTCGAATCACCTGCACGTGCGCGTCACCGAAAGTTCGTACTGCGAGATCGGCGTCGATTCTTACGGTCGCCTCCTGGCCCGCCGGTGCGTCGACCGAGAACTGGGCAAAGTCGCCATGGGATGCGCTGGGTGCGCCAAACAGCCATAGCGTGTCGAGCATTCGCGCGGAGTCCATGTGCGATGTGCTCTGCACTACAGGACCGAGGGGCAGCACTTCGCCCTCTTTACCAAACACCGGAAAGTCCTGGAGTTCCGCGCGATATGCGAGCAGGCGATCACCGTCGTAGCGCTCGCCGCTGAACACGTGGTACCACCGTCCGGGTGGCAAGGCGACCTCTGCCTCTCCACCCTGACGCACGATCGGCGCGATGAGAAGCGCGGCGCCGCACATGAACTGCGTCTCGAAGTCGGCGAGCCTGCGGTCATCGGGATATACGAGCGGCATGGCGCGCATGACGGGCAGCGAGGTGCTCACCGCCTGCCGCATCACTGAGTACAGATACGGAATCAGGCGATACCGGAACTCGATCCACCGTCTGGCGATTGCCTCGATTTCATCGCCGAACGCCCACGGCTCGCGCGCGCCGATGCCGTGCAGTCGCATGTGCGACGAGAACACGCCGGCTTGCAGCCAGCGCACGTAGAGCTCTGGCGACGGTTGCGTTGCGCCGTAGAAGCCCCCGATGTCGGAGCTGTGATAGGGGTTGCCGCTCATGCCCCAAGAGAGCCCGCCGCGAATCGATGCGGCGAGACCTTCCCAGTCGCTTTGCGGATCGCCACCCCAGCCCATCGGGTAACGCTGCTCGCCGGCCCAGCCGGATCGGCTCCACACGATCGGCGGGTCGTCATGTGAACGTTGAAATCGCGCGGTGGCATCGTACACGCACGCGTTGTAGAGCAGCGGATACACGTTGCGCAGCCGCTGTCCCCGATCCCCGTTATGCGCCACAGCATCGGGCGGAACATGCTCGCCGAAGTCGCTCTTGATCACGTCGACGCCGGCGGCGAACAACGGCGCATGCGCGTCGCGCCACCATGCATACGCGTCGGGATTGGTGAAATCCACGATCCCGCTCTCGGGCAGCGGCGTCAGCACGTTACCGAACGGACTGCTGCCAGGCGAAGTGTCCCATCCGAACACGTAGGCTTCACCGTCTTCGCGCTTCAGCAGATATTCGCGCGCCGCGAGCTCCCGATATAAGGCCGAGCGTATCGACACATACGGGTACTCCCACACGCAAACCCGCAGATCGCGCGCCTTGATTGCGGCAATCGCCGCAGCAGGATCGGGGAAACGCTCGGGATCCCATTGAAAGTCGAAACGCGTGTCGACGTTCCAAGCGGCCCGCCCGTCCAGCGTCAGCACGTCGCAGGGAATCTGGCGCGCGCGCAGCTCGCGCGCAACCTCGGCCGCCTCTTCCGGCGTGCGGTAGTACGCGCGGGACACCCAAAGACCGAGGCTCCAGCGCGGCACCGGCGGCACCTTACCGGTCAACGCGGTATATGCAGCGATGATATCGGCGGGGGCGGCGGCAGCGAACAGGAACAGATCGAGAGCGTCGTCTTCGGCGATCAGCACGTAGGAGCGGTGCGACCATCCGGGATGTCCCACGCCGTGATGCACCGTCGCCGGCGTATTGACGAATACGCCCCACGCGCCACACGCCGCGCCGGGGCTCCAGGCAAAGGGCGTGTTCTTGTACGAGAGCTCGGTGTTCACGCCGAGGGCATCGTGCACTTCGGAATGCAGAAGCTGGCCGCGCTTGTTGAGTGGCCCGAATTTTTCACCCAGCCCGTAGACCGCCTCGGCGGAACCGAGCGCGAGGGAAGCCATCCACCGTTCCGCGCTCGCGGTGCGACCGAAAGCCGGCAGACGCGTCCAGCCGCGAAAGTGCTGGTCGGTAATGGACTCGAGCACCGTTTCGCCACGCCAGCGCAGGCGAAACCGTAGCGGGTGGTCCGTCAGTTCCAGCGTCGCGTCGCCGCTTTCGAAGCACCATCGTTCGGTGGTTCGCACCGATTTGCAGGGCTCGGTTCGGCCGACGACAATCCCGTAGTCCGGGCACGTACTCTGGCCGATCCGCACGCGAAATACGCCCGGGGCCGCCGTTGCGACTTCGACACGATCGCCGCTTTCGAGCGTGAACGTTCCCGCGTCCGCGCTTTCCATCGGGGCGAGCGTATGCAGACGCAGGAATGCGGTGGCATCGAGCTCCATCTCACGTGCAACCAGATGCCGCTACGAGGCCCGGGGCAACGCGTTACGCACTTCGCCGAGCCACTCCCGACCGCGGGTGACCATGAAGCCCATGTCGGATCCCACGGCGACCCAGGTATAGCCGAACTCGAGGAAACGCTTCACGAGGGCCGGGTTGCCGCCGACGATCCCGCAAGCTTTGCCCATGTGACGACACGCCGCCGCCGCGCGCTCGAGTTCCGCAAGCACCTTCTCCTCCGCGATGTTGCCGTAATACCCCATCGATGCCGCCAGGTCGCCCGGGCCTACGAAGATGGAATCGACCCCCGGTACGTTCGCGATAGACTCGAGATTGGCGAGCGCGGTCGGCGTTTCCACCTGCACGACCACACAGAGCTCGTCGGCAGCGGTTTGGGCATAGCCCTGCACGTTCGTATAGCGGCTTGCGCGGTGCATCGCCGCGAGACCACGCACGCCTTCGGGCGGGTAGCGCGTCGCGGCCACCGCGCGTTGCGCATCTTCGGCCGTCTGCACGAAGGGCACCATCAGCGTCTGCGCCCCGGCATCGAGTGCGCGCTTGATCATCACGTTGTCGTTCCACGGCAGGCGCGTAATCGCGGCGGCCGGTGTACCGGCGACGGCGCGCAGCATCTCGATCAGCTGCGGCGAATCGAGCGGCACGTGCTCCATGTCGATCACGACGAAGTCGAATCCCACGCAGCCGAGCGCCTCGGCAGTGGACGGCGCGCCGCTCATGAGCCACACCCCGCAGGGCGTACTGCCGCCGCGGAGTGCTCGTTTGAACGCGTTTTCTGGAAGATTCATGGGGTCAATAGATGTCGGGTTCGGGAACCGGTCTCGCTTTGCCGGTTTCCAGAAAGTCGAGATCGCAGCCTTCGTTCGCCTGCGTCACGTGTTCCTGGTAGAGCATGGTCCAGCTTCGTTCGTAGCGACGGGGCCGCGGTTGCCACGCAGCGCGGCGGCGGGCGAGTTCTGTGTCAGCGACGTGAAGATGAATACGACGCGAAGGCACATCGATCTCGATCGCGTCGCCGGAGTGCACGAGCGCCAGGGGCCCGCCGACCGCTGCCTCCGGCGCGACATGCAACACGCACGTGCCGTAGTGCGTCCCGCTCATGCGCGCGTCCGAGATGCGCACCATGTCGCGCACGCCCTGCGCGAGCATCTTTTTCGGAATGTGCAGATTGCCCCATTCCGGAAACCCCGGCGCACCGACGGGCCCCGCATTGCGCAGCACGAGCACCGACTCCGGTGTGACGGGCAGCTCGGGGTCGTCGATACGTGCGTTGAAATCAGCGTGATCCTCGAACACGAGCGCGGGCCCCGTGTGCCGCATGAGCTCGGGATTGGCTGCCGACGGCTTGATGACACAGCCATCCGGAGCCAGATTGCCGAACAGCACCGCCAGCGTTCCGCGAGCGGCGGGATCGCCCGTGACCGAATGCTCGGGGGTGCGGATGACCTGGTCGTCCCATACCCGCGCCGCTTCGAGGTTGTCCCCGAGCGTGCGACCATTGACGGTGGGCGCGTCGAGTCGCAACTGCGGCTTCAAGCGCGACAGCAGGCCGAGCAATCCGCCCGCGAAAAAGAAATCCTCCATGAGGTAGTCGCCGGAGGGAAAGAGGTTCGCGAGCACCGGAATTTCACGGGCCACACGGTCGAGCTCCGCGAGCGTCATGTGTACCCCGGCGCGGCGGGACATCGCGATCAGGTGCACGGCCGCGTTGGTGGACCCGCCGATCGCCATGTACGTCACCACGCCGTTCGCGAACGAATCGGCGTTCAGCCATCGCGAAGGCTTAAGATCCTCCCACACCATCTCGACCGCACGTGCGCCGCAATCCGCGGCCATGCGCGGATGCGCGCTGTCGGTGGCCGGTATCGAGGACGCGCCCGGCAGCGTGAACCCCATCGCATCGACGATGGAGGTCATCGTCGACGCGGTGCCCATGGTGTTGCAGGTGCCGGTGCTGCGCACGCCGCGGCCTTCGAGATCGATCCAGTCGCTCTCGGTGATGTTGCCCGCGCGGAGCTCGTCCCAGAACTTCTTGGTATGCGTGCCCGCTCCTACCTTGCGGCCGCGCCAGAACCCGTTGCTCATCGGTCCCGCCGGGCAATAGATCACCGGCAGGTCCATCGAGATCGCGCCCATCAGCAGCCCGGGTGTGGACTTGTCACAGCCGCCGAGCAGCACCGCGCCGTCGACCGGATGCGAACGCAGCAACTCCTCGGTTTCCATGGCGAGGAAGTTGCGATACAGCATGGTCGTCGGTTTCTGCATGACCTCGCCGACGGACATCGCGGGCAGCTCGACGGCGTGACCGCCGGACTGCCAGATGCCGCGTTTCACGCTCTCCGCACGCTCGCGCAAATGCGAGTGACACGGCGAGAGATCACTCCACGTATTGATCACGGCGACGACGGGCTTCCCGAGGAAGTCCTGTCTGCGGAAGCCCATCTGCTGCGAACGCTGGCGATGCGAGAATGCCCGCATGTCGTTGGCAGCGAACCAGCGTTGACTGCGCAGGCTCGCGAGGTCGCGGCAGGTTGGCGTCATTCGGGAGGGAGGAAGCGTTTGCCCGGCATTATGGCGGCCGCTCGTCTGGACAGCAAATTCAGGCCCGTGGTATAGGTTCGCCAACACCCGCTTGCAATCCTGGCGGTATAACCGTGGAGGACCCTTGACGCAGGCCGTGGCACGTTACCCCGACCTTGCCGGCCGCACCGTGTTTGTGACCGGCGGAGGCTCGGGTATCGGCGCTGCGTTCGTGCGCGCGTTCGCTGCGCAGGACTGCAACGTGGGATTCGTCGATATCGCCGAAGCACCCGCGCGCCGCGTGGTCGAGGAAGCGGGCGACGCCCGCGTGTGCTTCGTCCGCGCCGACGTCCGCGACATCACGGAGTTGCGCGCGGCAATCGCGAGGACGGCCGAGCAGCTCGGTTCGATCTCCGTCCTGATCAACAACGCGGCGCGCGACGACCGGCACCGCCTGGAAGACGTGACGCCGGAATACTGGGACGAGAACCTGTCGGTGAACCTGCGGCATCAATTCTTCGCGGCACAGGCGGTGGTGCCGCAGATGCAGGCGAATGGCGGCGGATGCATCATCAACCTGGGATCGGTGTCATGGATGCGGGGTCGGCCCTCGATGGCGGGGTACACGACCGCGAAGGCCGCCGTGCACGGCTTGACGCGCAGCCTCGCGCGTGAGCTTGGCGCGCGCAATATCCGCGTCAATGCGATCGTGCCGGGCGCGGTCGATACCGCACGCCAGCGCGCCCTCTGGACGACGCCGGAAGCGGAGCAGGAATTCCTCGACCAGCAATGCCTGAAATTCCGATTGCGCGAGGAGGACGTTGCTCGCACTGCGCTCTTTCTGGCGTCCGATGAAGCGCGTGCGATCACGGGCCACGCGCTGATCGTTGATGCAGGGCTCGCCCAGACCAGCGTGGTGGCATGACCGAATCGCCCAAGCGCGACACCGCTGCCGTGACCCTGCGCGGGGTGGTGAAGGCCTTTGGCGCGAACCGCGTGATCCACGGCATCGATCTCGAGATCCGTCCAGGTGAGTTCGTCGTGTTCGTGGGCCCTTCCGGTTGCGGCAAATCGACGCTGCTCCGCATGATCGCGGGCCTCGAGGACATCACCGGCGGCGAAATCGCCATCGGCGACGTCGTCGTGAATACGTTGCCCCCCCGTGCGCGCGACATCGCCATGGTGTTCCAGGATTACGCGCTTTATCCGCACAAGAGCGTGTACGAGAACATGGCGTTCGGGCTGAGGCTGCGCAAGCGCCCCGACGCTGAGATCAGAACCCGCGTGGACCGGGCAGCGGGCATTCTGCAGATAAGCCATCTGCTGTCGCGGAAGCCGCGCGAGCTCTCCGGCGGGCAACGACAACGCGTGGCGATGGGACGCGCGATTGTTCGTGAGCCGCGGGCATTCCTGTTCGACGAGCCGCTGTCGAACCTCGATGCGCTGCTGCGTGCCGAGATGCGCCTCGAGATGAAGAAGCTGCATCAGCAACTCGACAGTACGATCATTTACGTCACCCACGATCAGGTCGAGGCGATGACGCTCGCGGATCGCATCGTGGTGCTTGATGCGGGGCGCGTCGTTCAGTACGACACGCCCGACGCCATCTACAACCGGCCGGCCGCGAAGTTCGTCGCCGGATTCACCGGGTCGCCGCCGATGAATTTCCTGCCGTGTCGGGTGAGTGAAAGCGGCCGCACGCTGCGATTGCCGGGCGGCATCGAGGTTAGCGTGCCGGAGGAGCGCGTCGCCGAATGCGCGCGCTATGCCGGCGGCCAGGTCACGTTCGGTCTGCGGCCGGAGCACATCGGCATCCCCGAGCCGGAGCCGCGCGCCGGCAATGTGACGGTGCCCGCACGCGTGTCGCTGGTCGAGCCGCTCGGGTCCGACACGCTCGCCCTCGTGCGTCTTGGCCCACGCGACGACGGCATCGAAGTGACAGGCCGGTTTCCGCCTGAAGCTGCCGTGCACCCTGGCCAGCTCCTGCAGGTCGGCTTGGCCATGCGCCGGTTTCATTTGTTCGACCCGTCTTCCGGGGCCGCGATTCGCGGCGCGAATTGGTAAGGCCGTAATCGTCGAACGGGCAGTTGCACGCGCCCGCAAAATCTGAACGAGGAGGAATGATGCAATACGCGAAATGGATGGTTGCCGCGGCGCTCGCCGCTGCAGTGGCGCTGCCCGCGTGGGCCGACACCACGCTCCGCATTTTCACGGGAGGGCAACAGCGACCGGACGTCATGCGCAAGATCGCGGACGAGTACGAGAAGCGCACACCGGGGCTGAAGATCGACGTCGAGGTGGGCGGTGCAACGTCGGAAGCTCAGCAGCAGTATCTGTCCACCGTGCTCTCATCCAAGGACAGCGCGCTCGACGTGATCCTCATCGATGTGATCCGCCCTGCGCAGTGGGCGCAGCAGGGATGGGCCGAGCCGCTCGACGCCTACCTCGGTGCCGACCGGCAGAAGATCATGTCGCAATACTTGCGCGCTTACGCGGAAGCCGATCAGGTCAACGGCAAGGTGATCGCGCTGCCCTATTTTGCGGATGCCCAGTTCCTGTACTACCGCAAGGACCTTCTCGAAAAGTACAAGCGCGCCGTGCCCAAGACGTGGGACGAGATGATGGAAACCGCGCGCATCATCCTCGATGGTGAAAAGAATCCTCAGCTCCAGGGCTTCGAGACCGCGGGCGCGAACATCGAGGGAACGGTGTGCACGTATCTCGTGCCGTTGTGGGGCACCGGCGCCGATCTCACGAAGGACGGGAAGCTCAATCTGAACACGGCCGCCGCCCGCCAGCCGTTCCAGCTTTATGGCCGGATGAAGCAGTCAGGCGTGCTGCCGAAGAACATCGCCGAGATTCCGACGGATCGCATACGCATCGACATGCAGGCGGGGAATCTGATCTTCGGCATGACCTGGGGGTACGTCTGGAACCGGCTCGAGAACGATGCCGACAGCAAGGTGAAGGGCAGGATTGGCGTCGCGCCGTTGCCGCATGACAAAGGCGGCAGCAGCGCTACGTGCGTGGGCGGGTGGCAACTCGCCGTCTCAGCATTCTCGAAGCACAAGCAGGAGGCGGTGAACTTCGCGCGTTATCTGTCGTCACCGGAAGTCTCGAAGATGCAGGCGATTCTCGCGTCCCACCTGCCTGTGTTCACAAGTGTTTACAAGGATGCCAGTGTGCTCAAGGCAAATCCCTGGTTCGCCGACGCGTTGCCGGTGGTGGAAGGCGCCAGGTCGCGCCCCGTATCCGCGCAGTATCCTCAGGTTTCGGATGCGATCCGCAGCACGATGAATGCGTACCTCGCTGGCACCAAGTCCACCGATTCCGCGATATCGGACATGCAGGGCCGCCTGACTCCGCTGTTCCGTTGACGTGAATCATCCCGCTGACACGGCGATCGCGGGCGCTCGGCCACGAGCGCCCGCGCGGCGGCGCGATCTCTCGGAGCGTGCACTCGGCACCTTGATGCTCCTCCCCGCGGCGGTCCTCCTGCTGCTGGTGGTGGTGTATCCGATCGCCGCGCTGTTGCAGAGCAGTCTCCGCGGACTCGTGCAGGGGCAGGAAACCTGGATCGGTTTCGAAAACTATACGCGCGCCTTGGACGATAGCCGGTTCTGGAGCGCCACATGGCATACGCTCGGTTTCGTGGTAATTACGGTGCCCGGTGCTCTGGTTATCGGCCTTGGGCTCGCCTTGCTCGCGAATCGTCCATTCGCCATCAAATGGCCCGTCAGGCTCGGCCTGCTGCTGCCCTGGGCCTTGCCGCTCGTGTTCGCCGGGCTCATCTTTCGCTGGTTTTTCGAGTCCCGCGCCGGCGTGGTCAACGATCTGCTCGTTCGCGTGGGCATCGAGCCGCAACAATGGCTGTCTGATCCGCAGCTCGCATTCCTCGCCATTTGCATTGGTATCACGTGGAAGGCATCCTCGTTCATGGCGCTGATGCTTCTGGCCGGTCTGCAAAGCATTCCACGATCCCTGTATGAAGCCGCGGAGGTCGACGGCGCCACGGGCTGGCAGCAGTTCGTCGAGATCACGTTGCCGATGTTGCGACCGGCGATCGTCGTCGCGCTGATCTTTCGCACGATCACCGCGATTCAGACCTTCGACATTCCATTCGCGATGACCGGCGGCGGGCCGGGTGAGGCCACCGAAACGCTGGCCATGTACATCTACAAGGTGACACTGGACTTCCTTGATTTCGGCTATGGCTCGGCCCTGGCCGCGCTCATGTTCCTGCTTTCCATGGTGATCACGTCGGTATACCTTCGCTTCACGCAGCGGAGCGTCGGGCGTGGCGAAAGGTGACGCGCCGATGGGCTCGGCCATGACGACCGCCATCGACTCGCGACGCGGAACGCACGTCATCCCCTTCGGCCTGTCGCGTCACGCGATCACCTGGCTCGCGGCGCTGATCATCGCGGTGAATGGTTTCTTTCCCGCACTTTGGATCCTGCTCACGTCGCTGAAGACCGAAACGGAGCTGATCCAGAGCCCGATCACGTACCTGCCGCATGCTCCGACCTTCGCGAATTACCTGACGGCGTTCACCGCGCAGCCGATCTTGCGGTTCATGTGGAACAGCTTCGTCGTCGCGAGCCTGTCGACGGCGCTGTGCGTGCTGGTGAGCGCGCTTGCCGCGTACGCGCTGACCCGGCTGCGCATGCCGCATCGGCACCTGATCATGTCGGGCATCCTCGCCATCTCGATGTTTCCGCTGGTGTCGCTCATGGTGCCGCTATTCAAGGTCATGCGCGAGGCAGGGCTGTTGAACACGTATCTCGCTCTGATCCTCCCGTACGCAGTGCTCTCGATGCCGGTGTGCACGCTGGTGATGGCCAGCTTCTTCCAGGACATTCCGCCCGATCTCGAAGCCGCCGCCATGGTCGACGGCTGCTCGCGCGTGGGTGCGCTCTTCAGGGTGGTCATGCCGCTGTCCGCGCCGGGTGTCTTCACGGCCGCGATTCTCGCGTTCGTGAATGCATGGGACGAGTTCCTGCTGGCTCTCACGTTGATGAATCGCGTCAACATGCGCACGCTGTCGGTCGGGATCACGCTGTATCAGGGCGAGTTCGCGTTTCCATGGCCCCTGATTTCGGCAGCGCTGATCATCGCCATCGTGCCGATCTCTATCCTGATTGCGCTGTTCCAGGAACGCGTTGTGGGTGGACTGACGGCAGGCGGCATGAAGGGATAAGTCG
>JALYXY010000188.1 GCA_030946875.1 Pseudomonadota bacterium
CTGTTACCGAGTTGATGCGCACTATAGGATCGGGTTCACCGTCGAACTCGAGCTGCGGATGCACGCTGTCCCAGAATTGCTCGAGGAGGTCGCAACACAGCCGCAAGCCTTCGCGAAGTCCACTCAACCCATCGGTATTCGTCAGTGCCCGCGTGAGCAAAAGGACAACCCGCAAATCTCGGGTGCGGTTGAGCAACGCTGATGCGTGCTCGCGCACTGCGCGCCAGTCCGGAGGTTCGGCCGGAGTGGGTGTGCCACCCTCGGTGTACGCGGGCCTCTCGGGAGTACCCTGGGCGCTTCGTACGAGATCGACAAACTCCGGGTCGTACTCGAGGTTCGGCCCGCAGGCTGAATCGACCGTCATCGACTTGAGCCACTCTTCGCGGATCACGGCGCCTCAAACACGATCACGACCTCCAGGGTGTGCGCGGCAGCCATACACTGGCTGCGCGGCAGCGGGAACGCATAGTAACGCCGAACGCGTTCCACTGTGCAACCCCGGTCCGGCCCCGCCCGAAGCCGTTGCGGCCCGAGAACTCCGCGGATTCGCCACGTCCGCGGCACACATTCAAAGCGCGCCGACAGTCGTCGTTCGGCTATGCGCCGGGATTGCTCGACCTCCCGCGTACAACATTCGCAAGGGAGCTTCGGCGCCGATCAGGCGTGAATGGGCTGTCGCCGCCCGGAATATTCTTTGACCGGCCGAAAGCACGCGCCTTAAACTAGTTCTCGACCTGCCTGCAGAGCAAGTGCATGGTTTGCTGGCAGGTTGCCCGCCGCTGGCGCGCGGTCCGCGGGCTGTGGCGACATGCTGGAGTTTGCGTCTGCTGGCAGCGAACCAGCCGGTGTTAGCACGAACTGCTTTGAAGTCCATCGAGCACGCTTATGGCGCTCGACAGAGACCCGTGAGCGGCGCACGCTGTAAGCACCAGGGCGCGATCGTGCCAGGCATCGTTGGCACGTTTTAGAAAACAGGAGAAAACCGCGTGAGTTGGCAGCGACGGGTCGTGTGGACCGAAGGCATGTTCTTGCGGCCACAACACTTCCAGCAGCAGGAACGCTACCTCGAGTTTTACGCGAACGGGCGTAGCGGGCCGATGGGCAGTCACGCTTGGGGCTTTGAAGAGCTCGTACTGGATGCCGATGCTCTCAAGCTGGGCAAGTTCGCCATCAGGCAGGCGCGTGGGCTGTTTCCCGACGGCACACCGTTCAGCTTGCCGGCGCAGGGCGACCCCCCCGCACCACTGGACGTATCGGGAGAAGCTCGAGGCCAGCGAGTCTTGCTTGCGCTGCCGCTGCGCCGTCCTGATGTCGCGGAGATCGCGCTTGGCGCCGACGAGGATCTGACTCGCGTGCGGGTCGCCGACAGGGAAGTGGTCGACGCGATCGCGATGGGCTCGCCGCCCGCCTTGATTCAAATCGGCGATTTGCGGCTCCGGCTGCTGCTCGAGTCGGACCTCACGGACGGATGGATGACGCTCGGCCTCGCAAGGATCGCCGAAAAGCGCCCCGACAATGCGTTGATCCTGGATGAAGCCTACATCCCACCGACGCTGTCCCTGCGCTCCTGCGCTCCGCTTGAATCCTTCGTGCGGGAAATGGAGGGACTTCTCCATCAACGTGGCGAGGCCCTGGCCGGCCGGATATCTCAACCGGGACGTGGTGGCATTTCCGACTTCACGGACTTCCTGCTCCTCGAAGTGGTGAACCGATGGGAACCCCGCATCCGACACGTCGCGCAGCAAAATGCGATGCACGCTGAGCGTCTCTACGCGATGTTGCTCGAGCTCGGTGGAGATCTCGCGACCTTCGCGCGCGAATCGCGGCGGCCGATCGACTATCCGGTGTACGACCACGACGACGCTCAGAACTCGTTTCAGCCACTGATGGCAGACCTTCGACGCTCCATGTCGATGTCGTCAGAACAGAACGCGATCGCCATCGAGCTCACCGACCGCGGCCACTCGGTGTATGTCGGGATCATGCCGTCCGTCGAGCTTGTGCGCACGGCTTCGTTCGTGCTCGCCGTCTCTGCGGAGCTGCCTGCCGATCTCGTGCGCACCCGGTTCCCGATGCAGGTCAAGATCGGGCCGGTGGAAAAGATTCGGGACCTCGTGCACCTTCAGTTGCCAGGCGTGACGCTGCGTCCGATGCCCGTGGCGCCACGCCAGATTCCCTACCATGCTGGATTCAACTACTTCGAGCTCGACACCAAGAACGACCTGTGGCGCCAGCTCGAGCGCTCAGGAGGTCTCGCAATGTTCATTGCCGGTGACTTCCCAGGCTTGCAATTCCAGCTGTGGGCCATTCGCGCATGACAGGAGGACCGTTGAATAAAACGAGGCGCACTCTAGGTGGAGTGACAACGGCCGCTTTCGGTTTTCCAATGCCCTGCAAAGCGCCCCGCGAGCTTCGCAGCAGCTCTCCGCGAGACAGTTGATCACGCGGAGGATGTGATGGACCGAGAGATATTGATGGATCCGATGGGAGCCGGCGCACCGCAAGCTTCGGCTGACGTCCCGGGCAATGTCAACGCGTCATCGCCACAGGATCTGCCGGATGTCATCAGCGGCAGCAATCCGCTCACGGCCGCAGCAAACCCACTGCTCAATCTGATTCCACAGCTGCGCGCGACGGTGCAGCACCCGGACCCCGCACGACTGCGTGATTTCATGATCGAGCAGATCCGCGCATTCGAACTCCGCGCGCGTGCGGCGGGCATCAGTTCCGAAGTCATCATCGGTGCGCGCTACTGTCTTTGCACGGCACTCGACGAGACTGCTGCGCTCACGCCGTGGGGCGGCACCGGTATCTGGGCGAAGCACAGCCTTCTCGTGACCTTCCACAACGAAGTATGGGGAGGAGAGAAGTTCTTTCAGCTTCTCGGCAAGCTCGCACAAAATCCGCAGCAGCACGCGAACCTGCTCGAGCTCATGTACTACTGCCTGGCCCTGGGGTTCGAGGGGCGTTTCCGGATCGTCGACAACGGCCGGACACAGCTCGACACGCTCAAGGTGCGCCTTGCGGACATCATCCGCCAGAACCGCGGCAGCTACGAGCAACCGCTCGCACTTCACTGGCGAGGCGTAACTCCGGGGCCGAGGCGTGCCTGGGAGATGTTGCCGCTATGGGTGGCCGCCGCCCTGATGGCGCTCATTGCGCTCGGCGTCTATTGGTGGTTTTCCGCGTCATTGCGCTTGCCTTCCACGCGAGTCGCCACCGCGATCAGCTCGATCCAGACGCCCAAGTTGCGCGAGCCCGCTCCGCCTGCGAGTCCTCCGGTGGCTCAACCCCGCCTGCAGTTGCCGCCCGAGGACGAACGTCTCGCGAGAATCCAGGCCGACCCGGATCGCGACATCGCCATCCTTCAGGGCGACGGCCTCTTCGATCCTGGATCCGTCAAGATCAAGGACGGCTTCGTGCAGGTGCTCACACACCTTGGCGGCGCGATCAACAAGGTACCCGGACGCGTGACGGTGATGGGTTACACCGACGACACCCCCACCAGAGGAACGCGCTTTCGCAACAATCAGGAGCTCTCGCAGGCGCGGGCCGAATCCGTGAAGCAGTTCCTGGCCACGTACGTCACCGACTCGGCTCGCATTCGCGCGATCGGCGCCGGTGCGGCGAATTTCGTGGATGACAACGGGACGGCCTTGGGCCGCGCGCGAAACCGTCGGGTTGAAATCACCGTTGACGTCCCTCCGGTGACGAGCGCGGCGCCCCCTGTGTCCGAACAGCGTAGGTAAGGACAATGTTTCGCAAACTATCGTGGCTCCTCAATCGAACCGTGCTGGCGGTACTCGGGCTGCTGGTCGTATCCATCCTGATCTGGTTCGCCGGTGACGAGATCGCTTTTGGACAGCATCGACCGTTGGATGCTCCGGAAGCGAGACTGGGCCTCATCCTGCTGCTGTTTCTGGTGTGGGGAGGGCTACGGCTATGGCGATGGTGGAAGACGCGGCAGTCCAATGCGTCCCTGCTGCGCGCAGTTGCCCAGGACACCGAACAGGTTCCCGGGCCCGCCACAGCGACCGAAGAAGTCAACGAGCTCCGCGCCCGTTTCGAAAAGGCACTGGAGACACTGAAGAAAAGCCAGGCCACGGACCAGACGACGTGGTTCGGAAGCTTGTTCGGGCGTCGGTATCTCTACCAGATGCCCTGGTACGTGTTCATCGGGGCTCCCGGATCGGGAAAGACCACCGCACTCGTCAACTCGGGGCTCAACTTTCCCCTTGCCGATCAGTTCGGCAAGGCGGCCATCAAGGGCGTCGGCGGAACGCGCAACTGCGATTGGTGGTTTACCAACCAGGCCGTACTGATCGACACCGCGGGGCGCTACACCACTCAGGAAAGCAACCAGGCGCTCGACAAGTCCGAATGGGAGGGCTTTCTCGGACTGCTTCGCAAGTATCGCCCGCGCGCCCCGATCAACGGGGTGATCCTGACGGTCAGCGTGGCCGATCTCCTGAGCAGCGACAACGAAGAACGCGAACGTCAGGCAGCTGCCATTCGGCGTCGCCTGTCCGAGCTGTACGACGCGCTCAAAGTGCGGTTCCCGGTTTACGTGGTGGTCACGAAGGCCGATTTGCTGGGGGGATTCAAAGAGTACTTCGAGCGCCTGACCAGCAAGGACCGGTCGCAGACCTGGGGCTTTACGTTCGAATTGCCCGAAGCGGGCGCTGCGGCGCCCGACCTGGTGCGCACGTTCAGAACGGAATACGGCGCGCTCCAGAAGCGCCTCGAGGATGCACTTCCGGACCTGTTGCAGGCCGAACCGGATCTGGCGAGGCGTGCACTCGCCTATTCCTTCACACAGCAGTTTGCCGGTCTGAAGGACGTGCTCGAGCGCTTTGTCACCGTACTCTTCGCAGAATCGAAGTTCGCGCAACCTCCTCTGGTACGCGGCGTTTATTTCACCAGCGGCACGCAAGAGGGCACACCGTTCGACCGCGTGCTGGGTGCGATCCAGCGGCGGTTCGGCGTGGAAGCGCGGGTGCAAGCTGCATCAGCAGCCAAAGGTACGGGCAAGAGCTTCTTCCTCACGGGACTCCTGCAAGACCTCGTATTCGCGGAGGCGCAGCTTGTCGATCATGATCCCAGACGCGAACGGCGGCGGCGCATCGGTCAAGCCACCGCCATCGCATCAATGGCGGTGGTGCTCGTTGGCATGAGCGCACTTTGGCTGCTGAGCTACAGCAACAACCGAGCGTATCTGGATGAGATACAGCCAAGGGTGCAGGTTCTGGCGCAGGACGTTCAGGCGGTCCCGAACAGGCCCGACGAAGACATCATTGCCTTGATCCCGGTGCTGGACGAGGCACGTGCGCTGGCTCTGAACGATCGCTTCGACATCGACGCTCCGCCGTGGAGCTACCGCATGGGCCTGTATGAAGGCGATAGCGTCAAGGTGAGTGCCGACATTCTGTATCGCCGCCTACTCGAAGAGCTCCTTCTTCCCCGCCTCGCGTTTCGCCTGAAGGATTTGCTGCGGCGCGCACCGCAGAACGATATGGGCGCCATGTACAGCAGGCTCGAGGCCTACCTGATGCTCTACGATCCCGCACATCAGCGCGGTGACGTGATCATGCAGACGCTGGCCCAGGAAATGAGCAGCGGGCCTCAGGGCAACGCTGCTGAGAACGGCGTCCAGGCATTGTCGCCGCACGTCGAGCGGCTGTTTCATGACCAGGTGCGGGTCACCCGGTTTGCGCGCGATGACAAGCTGATCGAGGAGACGCGCGATCGCCTTGCGGGGTACAGCGCGCTCGACCGGGCGTATACGCGACTCATGCGCGACGTACCGGCCGTTCCGATGTGGACGTTGACGAACCGCGTGTCGCCACAAGCCGACCAGGTCTTCGTCCGCAGATCCGGTGCATCGCTCAGTGACGGAGTGCCGTGGGCGTACACGGTCGATGGCTACAAGGTTGTCGTCGAGCGACTCAACAAGCCTTCGCTGCTGGCGCAGAGCGATGACGGCTGGGTCCTCAACCGGATCACCCAGACAGCGAGCGGCAGGGCATCCGCGCTCCTGGGTCAGCAACTCCCCATGGATCTACGCACCCGTTACCTGAATGATTACCGGGACCGCTGGGATCGCTTCCTGACTGACATCGCGCTCAAGAGACCCCGTGACATCGACGAGGGCATTCGAATGATCGAGACGCTATCCGGGCCCGACGGAAAGCTCATCAAGTTCATCTCGGCCGTGGCGAAGGAGACCACGACCTTGAAGAAGGCAGGGGAAGACCTCGCGGGCCCATTGAGTGCGGTCAAGCAGCAGGCGACTCAGAAGTTGCAAAGTGCAAGCTCGACGTTCGGGTCCCTCCGAAACAACATGCCGAGCAACAGCGATCGGCCCGGTTTGCTGGAGGCGAAGTACGTCGATGACTACTTCAGAGAGTGGGAGCGCCTCGCGGACACGACCGCGCAGGGCCGCGCACAAGAGCTGAACAGGGCCCTCACCCAGATCAGCGAGGCCATGTACAACATCCGGGATGCGAACCGTACAGGGAGTGCACCTCCCTCCAGCCCGGCGGCCGGGCAACTGCAAAACCTTGCGGCGGGCCTTCCAGAACCGCTGAAGGGGATGCTTCGCACTGTAGCGGTGTCCACGACGGCCCAGGCCGTCAGTGCCGTGCAAAGCAAGATATCGGCGCAGCTTGAAACCGACATCGCGGAAACCTGCCGGAAGACAATCGCGGGGCGATATCCGTTCGTGCGTTCGGCGTCCAACGAAGTAGGACTGCGCGACTTCGACGCGATGTTTTCTCCCGACGGCATCTTGCAGCGGTTCTTCGACCAGAACCTGGCGAACAAGGTCGATCGCAAAGCCGAGCCGTGGACGTACCGCAAGGACCTCGATGCAGCGTTGGTGGGCGACAGCAGAACGCTGCTGGCTTTCCAGAAGGCAGCGCGCATACGCGAGGCATTCTTCACCAGCGGAAACCGAGGTTCGCAATTCAAGATTCAGATACGGCCGGTCGAAATGGATTCGGCCGTCACCCAAGTGAAACTGGACGTGGACGGCAACGCGCTCGACTGGAGCTCACAAGGACAGGCGCAGTTCAGGCCCGTGCTGTGGCCGGGCCCCGGGAGCGGAAGCTACGTGGTGCTGCAAACATTGCCTGACAACGCTTCCATCAGAAAAGAGGGAGCGTGGGCGTTGCATCACCTCTATGATGCCGCCGCACATGTCACGCGCGGAAAAGCAGAAAACCGATTCAGCGTCGAGTTCGCGGTCGGCGGGCACCGGTTGAAGTTCGAAGTCGACGCAGGCGCGCCGAACCCGTTGAGCCTTGCCGAGATGAAAGACTTCCAATGCCCCACGCGCCTTTAGCCGAAGCGCTCTCCATCGGCTGGTACGGCAAGCTGCCTTGCGCCGGCGATTTCGTCTCCCGGCGAATGCCTCGCCCGCTGCTCCAGGTGCTGGATGATTGGCTGAG
>JALYXY010000203.1 GCA_030946875.1 Pseudomonadota bacterium
GGTCTGCGACGTTCGTGTTCGCTCGGCGATGTCTTCGACAACCATGATTGCGCGCAATGGTTCGCCCGCACTCGAGCGCGTCAGCGTCAGGTGCATCGCAGCGAGAAACGTGCTGTTGTCCTTGCGACGAAGCGGCTGCTCGAACGTCACTGATTCGCGGGTGCCCTCGACGAGCTCGCGGTAAGCCCGTGCATTGTCGAGCCGGTTGCCTCGAGGCAGGAGATCGACCAGCGTCTGACGCCGCAGCTCCTCGGTCGAGTGACCGAGCATCTCCGAAAGCTTGTGATTGGTACGCACGAAACGCCCGCTGTTGAGCTCGCACTCAGCCTGACCGGCGGAAGCATTCTCGAAAAGGTCGCGATACTCATGCTCGCTGGTACGAACGGCCGCTTCCATGTCCTGTCGTCTGCGGTGATATCCACGCATGGCGACATAGAGCACCGTCAGGCCGAGCAGGCTTGCGCCGTTCGACAGGAGCATGAACAGGGCGCCGTAGCGGCCGCGCCGCTCGACCTCGGCCTGTCGCTCTGTCAATCGCCGATCCTCGGTCTCCCGCATGCCCTGCAGCGCGAGGCGCACCTGCTGCATCAGCTCGCGGCCGCGATTGAGATGCTCGCGCGTGGCCTCCAGCGCGTTTTCGCCGCGCGCTGCGGTCATGGTCTCGGCGAGTTGATGCAGCCGCTCCTCGACCAGAGGCTTCAACCCATCAAGCGATTGTCGCTGCTGCGGATCGTCAACGGTGAGCCGCTCCAGCGTGCCCAGGTAGTAGGCCTGCTTCGCGACCGCCTCGATGTAGGGCTCGAGAAAGTGTGGCTGCCCGGTAAGCAGGAAACCCCTCTGACCCGTCTCCGCGTTGACGAGTGTGAGCTGCAGGGTCTCCAGGGCCTGCTGCACGCGCAAGGTGTGCTCGACGTCCCGCGTCGATCGCGTGAGCTCCAAGGTGGCCACCACGAGCGCGGCTGCGGCAAGGCCGGCGAGCGCGATGCACGAAATGAACAGCAGCGTAAGCGCGAACGGGAAAGGAGCCGAGCGCGTTTCGGAGGGCATCGGATTTCCTGACGATCAGAGCGGCATGGCCATAGTGCGCGGCGCGCGGGCAGCCGAGCTCACCGCCTGTAGCACGCGAGTGATGCCGTCGGCCTGGCTGGCGGGCGCACAGTACATCTCCGGCGTCTCGCAAGGGGTGTGCCAATCGGGTCCTGCGAGCGCATGCGGACTTCGGTCCGGGAAGGGTAAAAAGTTGCAGGCGCCCCTGTATTTTGCCGGTGTGCAGTGCACGCTGCGGCCATGTGCCGGGTAGCGCGGATATGGCACGCGAAATGCACCATCGGCCGCATGGGACTCGACCTTTATCGCAAGAAGCGGAACTTCGGGATCACACCCGAGCCCGAGGGCCGCATGCACGACGACGCGCGCCCGGGGCTGAGCTTCGTCATCCAGAAGCATCGCGCCAGTCATCTGCATTACGACTTCCGGCTCGAGCTCGACGGCGTGCTGCTCAGCTGGGCGGTGCCCAAGGGTCCGAGCCTCGATCCGGCCGACAAACGGCTGGCCATGCAAACGGAGGATCACCCCATCGAGTATGGCGATTTCGAGGGTGTGATTCCACCCAAGCAATATGGCGCAGGCACAGTGTTGCTCTGGGATCGCGGCACCTGGATTCCGGAGGGCGACGCACGCGAGGCGTACCGCAAAGGCAAGCTCAAGTTTCGCCTCGAAGGCGAGAAGCTCCACGGCGGGTGGACGCTGGTGCGCGCGTGGGGCAAAAAAGAGGACGCGGACGGCAAGTCATGGTTCCTGATCAAGGCCAATGACGATCAGGCGCGCCAGGGTACCGGCGGTCCCATCGTCGAGGAGATGCCGCTCAGCGTGGCCTCCGGGCGAGACCTCGAGGAGATCGCAGCCGATCCGGATCGCGTCTGGCATTCAAACCGCAGCGTCGAGGAGAACGTACGTGCTGGCGTTGTGGAGCGCACCGGGCCTGCACCGGCTGCGACCGGCAAGATCGCGGGTGCGCGCAAGGCCCCGATGTCCGAGGCGATGTCACCGCAACTCGCGACGCTCGCGAAATCGCCTCCTGTCGAGCAGGGTTGGGTGCACGAGATCAAGTTCGACGGTTACCGCATGCTGTGCCGCATCGAGGACGGCGCGGTGCGAATGATCTCGCGCAACGGTAATGACTGGACTCAGCAGTTCCTGCCGATCACCCGCGCACTCGCGCGCCTGCCTGCCAGGCAGGCCTGGCTGGACGGTGAGGTGGTGGTCATGGAGGGCGACGGTCGGACAAGCTTTCAGGCTTTGCAGAATGCACTCGGCGCCGGTGATACGAAGAACCTCGTCATCTGGCTCTTCGACGTGATGTACCTCGATGGCTACGATCTCACGGACGTCGCTCTGCACGAGCGCAAGCGGGTGCTGAAGCAATTGCTGGAAAAGGCGCCCGCCGCATTGCGCTACTCGGAGCATTTCGACGGATCCGGCATGGATGTTCACGCGCAGGCGTGCAAGCTCGGGCTCGAGGGGATCGTGTCCAAACGCCAGGGAGCGCCATATTCCTCGCGCCGCAGCAAGGACTGGCTGAAGATCAAGTGCGCGCTTCGGCAGGAGATGGTGATCGGCGGCTTCACCGATCCCGGTGGGTCGCGTACCGGATTCGGTGCGTTGCTTCTCGGCGTGCACGATGCGCAAGGGCAGCTGCGTTATTGCGGGAAGGTCGGTACGGGCTTCAATGAAGCGCTGCTCACTTCGCTCACACCAAGGCTCGAGAAGCTGCAGCAGTCGGCCGCCCCTTTTGTAAATCCGCCGCGCGGATACGAGGCCAAAGGATCGCACTGGATCAAACCCGAGCTCGTCGCCGAAATTGCGTTCACCGAGTGGACACGTGACGGCACGGTGCGCCACCCATCGTTTCAGGGCCTGCGGGAGGACAAGGCAGCGCGCGACGTGGTGCTCGAGGTGCCGGCCGAAGCTCCGGAAGCCGACGTCGCAGAGACTGTTCCCGCAGTGGGCGCGACGGCTGAAGGCGCTCCCGGTGCGCAAGGTGGCTCGCCATCTGGGCGCAGGAAAGCAGCTACAAAGCCGGTCCCCACGAAAGCGGGCGGCGCCGAGGCAAGCGACAGCACGGTGCGCGCCGCAAAGCAGGCGGAGGTCGAGACGAGCGCTACCAAGGTCACGGCGAGAAAACGGAGCGCCTCAATGCCCGCCTCCGCAAAGACCAGCGCTGGTAAGACGAGCGCCGACAACGTCAGTGCCACCAAGACCAGCGCCACCAAAGCTGCCACCACTAAAGCTGCCACCACCAAAGCTGCCGCCACCAAAGCTGCCGCCACCAAAGCTGCCGACACGAAAGGCAGCGCCGGAAACCGTGCCGACACCACCACGACTGCCGCGGACCTGAGCCGCGCCGGCGGCACCACGAAGGCGAACCCCTCAGAGCACGACAACGTTGTTGCGGCGGTCGTGATCTCGAACCCCGACAAGGTGCTTTACCCCGAGGCGGGGTATACCAAGCTGGAGCTCGCCCGCTACTACGAGGCCGTGGGCGAACTTATGTTGCCCCACCTCCGCGATCGGCCGCTGACGCTCGTGCGTTGCCCGAACGGATGGAAGCACTGCTTCTACCAGAAGCATGCCAAGGACGGCGTTGCCAAGGCGCTCGAGCAGGTCGAGATTCGTGAGAGTACGGGCCTTGGCACGTACATGATCGCGAATTCAGTCACTGCGATCGTGACACTGTTGCAAATGGGCGTACTCGAGTTGCATCCGTGGGGCTCCACACGCGGTCAGCTCGACACGCCGGACCGGCTCATCTTCGACTTCGATCCTGACGAAAACCTGGAATGGGCGAGGCTCGTCGAGGCAGTGCGGCTGCTGCGAACACTGCTCGACAGGCTGAAGATCAAGGGCTTTCTCAAGACCACGGGCGGCAAGGGCCTCCACGTCGTGGTACCGGTGCGACCGGATCATGACTGGGAGGTGGTGCGAGCCTTCACGAAGTGCATCGCCGATTTGCTGGTGCAGGCCTCGCCGGAGCGATTCACCTCCAAGCTGTCGAAAGCCCGGCGCGGCGGAAAGATCTTTGTCGATTACCTCCGCAATTCCGAAGGTGCCACTGCGGTTGCCGCCTATTCGCTGCGCGCGAAGGCGGACGCGCCGGTCTCGCTGCCGATTGCGTGGGAGGAGCTCGAGCGGGACGTGCGCTTTTCGGCCTTCAACGTTCGCAACGTACCGCCACGGCTCGAGCGGCAGCACGAGGACCCTTGGGCAGGCTTTGCCGACGCGTCACATCAGGCCATCAGCAAAGAAATGCTTGCGGCAGTCGGGGTCAAGTAATCCGGCAACGTCGCCGGCATGCACCTTGACTCGATCATCAGGCGAGAGTCGGCGTGAGCCATCGTGCTTATATCCGTTCGCGCCAGCGTTTATGCACGATGTGGGCGCGCGAGTCGGGCAAAGCTTACATGTCTTTCAGTATCCTCCTCGTTACCTGCGGGGTCGACCCCTTACGGAATGCGATCGGCTGCATCGCCATAATGGGTCATGTCGCGAAGGAGCAGATCATGATGTCCATGTGGTGGTTACTGGTGGCATTCATCCTGGGTGGCTACGCGGGAGCGATCGTCGTCGGATTGATGAGCATGGCGGCGGGGCGGGACGAAGACGTCGCGGCTGAGAAGGCGCTGGTCAAGCGGTTGCGCGATCGTCCCCGCCGCGAGCGCCATGGCACGCGCGTGCAAGCGCACGTCTAGCCGCAAGTCCGACGTCGCTAGAAGACCTCGCGTTTCGCTCGACCTGCTGGATCGGCGCCAGCCGCGACGCCTCCAGAGACGTTTGATGCTCCCGCGCGCGCAACTCACGCGTGGGGAGGCCGGGTTAGTCGGCATACGCCAGCGCGATGGACGTAGCCCTAACGTAGTTCTCGAGCAACGCGTAGACCCACCGCACAGGGCGATGGGCGAGAGGCAGCGGGTCCTACTGGGAATCGCGTCCGGAGACCCGTCCGCGTAGCCTGCGCAACCGTGGACCGGCGACGAAGTCGATGAACCGCTCCAGATCGATGCGCAGCGCCGGCAGTCCCCCGGGGAATTGAACGATCGCACGGCTCACGACGGCGCGCGTGGATTCGTTGACATCGATGGCGCGAGCGTGCAGGAAGCGCTCGACGAACGTGTCGTGGTGTTCCTGTGTAACGTGCCGCCGACCCTTGGGTCCGGGAAACGGGATGATGATGGCAGTCGGCACGGGTCGGCTCTTTGGGCTGGGTTAGGCTGCGGAGCGTAGTAGCTCCGGATTGACGGTCCGATCAATGCACTGCTCCAACGCCGCGCCGTCCATGGCAGTTGGACGGCAATCTGCGATGGCGGCAACGATGACCCGTGCGTTCCGGCTCGATAGGCTGAAGCCCCGGGACGTCAGGTACTGTTCGACGAACTGCTTCAGGTACTGCTGTTCCTCCGAATCGTCAGCAGAAGGTACTGCGCTGTCTGCCTCCGGTCTCGCATCTGGTTGCACTTGATGACATCCGTTGTCGCCCGTCCGGGCACCGAGTGGACTGTCGCCCACGACGCTTTAGCCCGGAGTCAGGATTGCCGTGGAGTTCGTGTAGGACGCACCCCTACTGCGCCGAGTGATGCAGGCGCAGGTCGCGGTTGGCCGTTAAAATCGCGCCATGCTGCTACTCGTCAGACCCGGCGATCGAATACAGGCGTACCTGCTGCGCGATATTCTGGGGATGCACGGGATTCGCGCGCATGTATTCAACGAGCACATGACGAGCATCGTCGGCGACGTCCCGCCTGACATTGCCATGCCCCAGCTATGGCTCGATGACGAGCGTGATCTTGCGCGTGCTCAGACCGTATTGACGGCCCACGCAGCGGACGCCAAACGAAGCACCTCCAACTTCTGCCGTGGTTGCGGGGAAGAAAATCCGCCAGCCTTCGAGACGTGCTGGAGTTGCGGCAGTTATATCTGGCCCGCCTGACGCGCAGCCCTCACAGCCCGTCTGGCCGGACGCCTGAATGCAGCGTTATTGCACGCCGCGGTCCCGTACGATGCGCTCAGCGATGAGGTACGCTGACTTCACACAATCCGGGACCGACACACCGCCGCGGTAACTGCCGCATAAAAACAGGCCGGGGTTCGCCTGCTCGGCCGCTTGCAGCACTGCGATCCGCTCCAGGTGCCCGATGGTGTACTGGGGTATGGCATGCGGCCACCGTGTCACGTGTTGCCAACGCGGATGCGCGGCACCCAGCAATGCCGCAAGCTCTCGAGAGACGATCGCCGCCAGATCATCAT
>JALYXY010000210.1 GCA_030946875.1 Pseudomonadota bacterium
TCGTAACGCTTTCAACCCAACCGCGTCGCCATGCCTACTGACGCGAGCAGAAGCCCAGAATCACCGCGGCGTCGGAGCATGCGACTGGCGACTGCGTACCCTTCGACTGTGAGGCGCGCGCGTCGCCTCGACGTCTGCCGGGGCTTGCCAGCACAGGGGCAGCGGGGATTGGACTCGCCGGCGCGAGGTCTGCGCTACGAGGCACGGTTGCGGCAGGCGCCGGCGCGCTGGTGTCCGCAGCCGGCTGTGCTGCCACCGGATTGGCGTCGGTACGCGCGAGCGCATTGGCTTCGGTACGCACGGGCGTGGTTGCATCGACCGATGGTTGCGCGGCAGTGGCGTTCGCCTCCGTGCGACCGGGCGCGTTCGAATCCGCTGGCTGTGCGGGCGCGGCATTCGCCTGGACAGGGGCCGCCGTGTTGCCGTTGTTCGGCGGTTCGGGCGGAGCGCCATTCACCCCACCATTCACGTTGCTACTGGCCGGCGTGTTTGCGTTGGCCGACGCTTGTGCTGCGCCGCGGATAACATCATTGCGCGTTGCTGCCGTTGCATCCGCCGCCGGGGGTGCGATGGTCGTGGCGGCGCCTGGCGTGTCGGCGGTTGCAGGCGGTGTCGTCGTTCCGGGCAGTGCTGTGGTCGCGGGTGCGCGTGCCGGGCTGAAAGCCGTCCAGGTGAACCGGTAATTGCCGAAGAGCGCGATGAGCACCGTTGCCAGCACTGCGACAGACAGAACTGCAATCACCACGTTGCGCGCTCGCATCCTTTTCGGGTGCGCTTCGACTCGTGTCACTTCTTCTGCATGGATCGCCGAAGCAGCCTCAATCGGTGCGACTGCAACGGGATCGTGCTGCACGTCCGTCAAGATGGGCTCGTCGACCGCCGCATCGTTGGAGCTCGTGGGGCTTGGGCGGGGGCCTCCACTCATGGCGGCGCCGCACTGATAGCAGGCAGCGCTGGCGCGGTCGTTGATGGCCTCGCATGCGGGGCACGCCACCAGGTGCACCGGGATGCCGCACATGTTGCAGAAATTGGAGCCCGGCGGGCTCTTGTACGCGCAGACGGGACACTCGACGGGGGCGTCGCTTCGATAGGCGCGTTGGCCTCCGGCGGGTCGGAGATCAGGCAGGGATGAAGACGGAGTCGGCATGCGTTTGGATGAAGCCGCGGCGCTGACCGGCGCACCTCGAAGAGAGGGCGGTGGCGCTGCGTAAGTGGCCTTTTGTACTATACCACTGGAGCGAGGTGATTGCCCCGCCGTGCAGCCTGTGACCGGTACGTTGGGAAGTGATGACTTGGAGGACGGAAGCACGTGAAAACATCCATGACACGCGTTTTGTTTGCTGCGCTTCTCCTCGTGGTGGGCTGTGCCGAGGCGGCGCGCGCGCGGCCGCCGGTCGCCTACAAGATCGTGACCGCTTCCGAGCGGGGCACCTACTTTGCGATCGGGCAGGATCTCGCCAAATTCGTCGCGCCCGAGGCGGGAATCGACCTGCAAGTTCTGCCCACGGTCGGCTCTGCGGCGAACGTGCGGCTGCTCCGTTACGAGCCCGGCGTCAAGATGGCCGTCGTGCAGGCCGATGTCATTCAGGCTTTCATCGATCGCGCCGGAAAGGGTCAAACAGCCGCATCGGCGCTCGTCGCGCCGCTGCGCGTGATCCTGCCGCTCTACGACACGGAAATCCACTTTGTCGTGAGAGCGGACTCCCCACTCAATTACCTGCACGAAATCAAAAATGCAAAGATCAATGGTGGGCTGATCGGTAGCGGCGCAGCGCTGATCACGAGCACCGTGTACAGCATGATGTTCAACACTCCGATCCCCGAACAGAATGCGACGTTCCTGTCCAACGAAGAGGCACTGGTCAAGCTCATATCGGACAAGTCGATCGACGTCGTGACGATTGCGGCGGGGCAGCCGGCGCCGATCATCGCGAACATGAGGCCTGAAGCACGCGGGTTCATCAAGTTTCTGAAGTTCGACGAAAAGAATCCGCTGAGCCAACCCATCTTGCAAACTTATTTTGCCGCGACGCTGCATGCCAGCAGCTATCCGCACATCCTGCAGCAGGACTTGCAGACCGTCGCGGTCGGAGCGTACCTCGTCACGTACGATTTTCAGACTCGCGACACGGCCGCGCGCATGGGGCAATTCGCGACTGCGTTGTGCCGCAACTTTGAGACGCTGCAGACGCAGGGTCATCCGAAGTGGCGCGAAGTGAGCTTGAGCTTCCCTGAGCTCGGTCCTGGATGGACCTACTACGGTCCGACAACGCGGGCGATAAAGGCATGCGTGGCGAGCCGTCCCGCGCCTGCTTCGGGGCGCGCGCAATCGTGCTCGCAACAGGAGCAGATACTCGGCCTCTGCAAGTGAGTGTGTTTCGTCAGGCGCGTAGTAGCTGAGCGGCAACCTCCACCACGCTCGCGTGCCTTGAATACGCCCGCAGGCGCCGTCTGACGAAGCACTGCGCTCCAATGTTCTCTGCTACCATCGACTGCACTCGCGGCAGCGCATGACCGCCGGCGGTCGCGAGCATTCGTCGCAGCGCTCGACAGGCGGCGTCCGGAAAACGCATCACGCCGAATCCGCCCCTGGAGCAGGCGTCACTGCAAGGGAGAACCTGATGTCTGCACGCTTGTTTGCGAGCGCCGATTGGCGCTTCGTGATTGCCGTTTCAACCGTCGCAGTCGCGGCTTCCATGGCGGATGCTCAGCAACCTGCCACCCCCGCGACACCGCCCGCCGCATCGCCATCTACAGCGCCGGCATCACCGCCCTCCGCACTATCAACGGTAGCGCCTGCCGCAGCGCCTCAGCCGGCGGCGGCCACGCCGGCCATCGTGCCTCCGGTGCCCGCATCGACACCCGACCAGGAGCAACTCAGGCGCGTGCCGGCCAAGCGCTACCCAGGAAAGGTGCACCTGTTGCCAGCGACGATGGAGACGACGCAGTGGGGCTGGTTCAACAACGCGCAACCGCCCGTGCTGCATGTCGACTCCGGCGACACCATCGTCTTCGAGACGATGATGCATTCGCACAACCAGGTCGTGCCCGGTGCGACGATCGAGCAGATCAAGAAAATGCGCACCGACCATCCGGGACGCGGACCGCACACGCTGACGGGTCCCGTGTACATCGAAGGCGCGGAGCCCGGGGACGTGCTCAAGGTCCGCATCAACAAGATCGTTCCGCGCGCGTACGCCACCAACTTCAACGTGCCAGGCATGTTCGGACAATTTCCGGACAAGTTCCCAGAGGGGCAGGTGAAGTATTTTTACCTCGACCTCGAGCGCAAGGTCACCGAGTTTGCACCCGGCATCGAGATTCCGCTCGCGCCGTTTCCGGGAACGATCGGCGTCGCGCGCGCCGAGCCGGGCCAGTACAGCTCCGTGCCACCGGGGCGCTATGCCGGCAATCTCGACATTCGCGACATGACGGAAGGCACCGCGTTGTACGTGCCGGTGTTCGTCAAGGGTGCACTGCTGTGGACCGGCGACTCACACGCGGCGCAGGGTAATGGCGAGATCAACCTGACAGCACTCGAAACCGCGTACAAGGAAATGAACGTCACGGTCGAAGTGTTGAAGAATGTGAAGCTCGCGTGGCCGCGGGTCGAAACCAAGGACAGCTGGATCACCGTGGGGATCGACCGTGATCTGAACAAGGCGCTGGACATCCTCAAGGACGAGACCAGCAAAGTCATTGCCGAGCAACGCAAGGTCGGCAAGGATCAAACGGACAAGCTGATGATGTCCGCATGGGATTGTCGTGTCACCCAGGTGGTCGACGTCAACAAGGGCCTGCACTGCTTCACGGCAAAGAATCCTGGCGCACAGCGCAATATCGAGCCATTGCCGGAACGCGAGAACGCGAAGTATCTGGTCACCGTTTCGCGCAACGCCGATCTCAACAAGGCGATGGACGATGCCTCGTGGGCGATGCTCGAGGTCCTGCAAAACCAGAAGAAGCTTTCGCGCCTCGACGCATACAGCCTCGCCAGCATGGTCATGGATTGCCGCCTAGCAGCGCCCTCGGGCAACGACAAGGTGGTGCATTGCCTGGTGCCCAAGAGCACGTGGGTGGCAGCGCGCTGACGGAAGTGCGCTCCGGGTTAGTGGGGCTGCTGATTGCGGCATCCCTGCTGACCGCATGGCCTGCTGCCGCCGCATTGCGCGTCGTGACCACCACGACGGACCTCGCTTCGCTTGCCTCAGCAGTCGGGGGCGAGCTCGTGAACGTGGAATCGATCGTTCCGCCGGCTGCAGATCCCGAAGCGTTCGAGGCACGGCCGCGCGATGTCGAAAAAGTTCGCCAGGCAAAGCTGATCGTGCGAGTGGGGCTCGGTTACGACCACTGGCTCGACCGCCTGTCTCGCCAGGTGGGTGACAAACGATTGATGCCGGGCGGTGAAGGTTACGTCGACGCATCGCTCGGCATCCCTCTGCTGGAAATCCGGGGTGAGGCGGTGATGAACCAGGCCGGCCATGCGCATGGAGCGGCCAATCCGCATTACTGGCTCGACCCCAGCAACGCGATTGTGATCACCGCCAACATCGCAGACGCGCTCGGAAAGCTCATGCCGGCACAACGCGAGCAAATCGCGACCAATCGCAATCGATTCATAACCGAGCTCGGAACGCGCCGTGCACGATGGATCAGCACGCTCGCACCATTCGCTGGGTCCAAGCTCATCGCGTATCACAATTCGTGGCCGTACTTCGCCCGACGATTCCGGCTGGACGTGGTGCAGTTCATCGAGCCCAAAGCGGGCGTTTCGCCGAGCGTGGCGCATCTGAGCAGCCTGATTGCACAGGGCCGCGGCACCGGCGTACGCGCAGTGCTGCACGAGCCGTACGCCCCTGATGACGCATCGCGGTTTGTCGCGCGCGAGCTCAAGGTGCCCGTGGTGAAACTGGGAATTTCGGTGGGCAGCGTACCGGGCGCGACGGATTACCTGGCGCTTCTAGACAGCAATGTGGGCGCGCTCGCCAAAGCGCTTTCCAGGCCGCGCAGTGAGTGATGCGTTGAGCCTTCTGCTGCTGCCCTTCGCGGCCGCTGTGGCGTTCGTACTGGTGCACGCGTATTTCGGCGTGCATGTACTCAAGCGTCGCATCGTGTTTGCCGATCTGGCGCTCGCGCAGCTTTCGGGTCTGGGGGCGACGGTCGCCTTTGCGAATGGTTATGAGCCGACGAGCCTGCCCGCCTTCGCGTACGCGCTTGCTTTCACCGGCATCGGCGCGGCGTTGCTCACGGTGACCCGCAGCGTCTCCCGGCATGTCAGTCAGGAGGCATTTGTAGGGATCTTGTATGTCGTCGCAACCGCCGCTACGGTGCTCGCCATCGACCGATCGCCGCAAGGTGCCGAGCACGTCAAGCGAATCTTGGTCGGCAACATTGCCATCATCGGAGCGGAGGACCTCATCAAGCTCGTCGGCGTCTATCTGGCCATTGCGGTACTGCACTGGTTCATCCGGCGACCGATGCTTGCACTTTCAGCGGCCGAAGACGGTGTGCCGCGTACAGGCTTCGCGGTGTGGGCCTGGGACTTCGTGTTTTACGCCTCGTTCGGTGTCGTGGTCACGAGCTCGGTAGCGATCGCGGGAGTGCTGCTCGTGTTCAGCCTGCTGAT
>JALYXY010000227.1 GCA_030946875.1 Pseudomonadota bacterium
CTCGTCAAGTCGCGCGCCAAGCGCGGCGCAATCGATTTCGACACGGTCGAGATGCAGCTCGAGTTCGACGTGCACGGCAAGATCGTGCGCATCGTGCCGGTCGCGCGCAACGAAGCGCACCGCATCATCGAGGAATGCATGCTGGCCGCGAACGTCTGCACGGCGGAGTATCTGAAGCAGCACGAGCACCCCGCGCTGTACCGCGTGCACGAAGGGCCCACACCCGAGAAGCTCGCGTTGCTGCGTGATTTCCTCGGCACGAGCGCGCTTTCGCTTGGCGGCGGCGATGAGCCTACGGCCGCCGATTACGCGGCGCTGCTCGAGAAGATCCGCCCGCGACCCGACTTTCCACTCCTGCAGACCGTGTTGCTGCGCTCCTTGCAGCAGGCCCAATACCGGCCGGACAACGTCGGGCACTTCGGCCTCGCGTACGCCGCGTACGCGCACTTCACGTCGCCCATTCGCCGCTTCCCCGACCTGCTGGTGCATCGTGCGATCAAAGCCGTGCTCGACGGCCGGCGCTACAGGCCGGGCGGTGCGTCATGGGAGGATCTCGGCGCACACTGCTCGATGACGGAGCGCCGCGCCGACGAGGCGACGCGCGACGTTGAGAACTGGCTCAAGTGCTACTTCATGCAGGACAAGGTTGGCGAAACCTTCGATGGCACGATCAGCGGAGTCACGGGCTTCGGCATCTTCGTCACGCTCGACGAGCTCAACGTCGACGGCCTCGTGCACATCACGGAGCTTGGCCGCGATTACTATCATTTCGATCCGGCGCGGCATGCGTTGATCGGCGAGCGCGGTGGCCGCGTGTTCCAGCTTGCCGGACGCGTGCGCGTCACGGTGGCGAGGGTCGACCTCGAATCGACGCGCATCGATTTCACGCTCGCCGAAGAACCCGGCCAGGCCGAAGCGCCCCCGGCGGCCGGTGAAACGCGATCAGCCGCTCGTCCACGCAAGGCACCGCGCACGCGTCATTAGACGACGCGCAGCTTTCACCCGAGGCTCAGGTGGATCTCGTCGTACAGGCGCTGGAGATCGACGCCGACGCGCTTGCGCGCATCGCCGACCTCGCGCACGCACGTGCCATTCGCGTGCTCGAGCGGAGCGGCCCCGAGGCTTATCGCCTGATGGATGCGACCGACGGCCAATCCCTGCGCGAGGCGTGCGTGCAGGCGCGAGTCGATCATGCCTTCGTCGATCCGGGCATGCGCCTCCACGACGTGCGCGTGGTGGCCATGGACATGGATTCGACGCTCATCACCATCGAATGCATCGACGAGATTGCAGACATGATCGGCATCAAGCCGCAGGTGGCCGCGATCACTGCGAGCGCCATGCGCGGTGAGATCGACTTTCCCACCAGCCTCACCCGCCGGGTCGCCTTGCTTGCGGGGCTTCCGGTCGAGTCGCTGCAGCGGGTCTACGACGAGCGGCTGCAGCTCTCGCACGGCGCGCGGCGCATGCTCCAAGGCTTCAAGGCTGTCGGTGCGCGCACGCTTCTCGTTTCTGGCGGCTTTACGTTCTTCACGGATCGCCTGGTCGAGCGCTTGCCGCTGGACGAAGCCCTGGCGAATGTGCTCGAGATCGTGGACGGCAGGCTGACGGGCCGCGTGGGCGAGCCGATTGTCGATGCCGCGGCGAAGGCGGAACGTCTCGCGGCGCTGCGCGACCGTTTTGCCGGGGCGCAGGGAATCACCGTCGCGATCGGTGACGGCGCAAACGATCTGCCGATGCTGGACATCGCCGACGTGTCAATCGCGTACCACGCGAAACCGGTGGTGCGTGCTCGCACCCGCTACGCCTTGGATCACTGCGGTCTCGATGCCGCGCTCAACCTGTTTGCGTAGAGCCCGGAGCCGCGCGGCGTTCGCTTCAGTCGCTTTCGTCGATCCACGCCATCTGGATCGCTTCGAGGATCTTTTCGCCGCTCTGCTTGGGATCGCCCTCAAAGCCGGGCAGACCGCACACCCACTGGTGCAAATCGGTGAAGCGCACCGTACGCGGATCACACTCGGGCCGGCTTTCCACAAGCTTGATTGCGATGTCACGGCTGTCGGTCCACTTCATGCTGCCTCCTGTCCTGCTGATATCCGGAACGCGCCTCGTCGCGAAGACTATCGGCGCTCCTTCGCGTAGTTGATCGAGTACCGCGGAATCTCGATCACCAGCTTCTCATCCGTCACCACTGCCTGGCATGAGAGTCTCGACACCGGGGTGAGGCCCCACGCCCGATCGAGAAGATCATCCTCTTCTTCAGTCGAAGGCTCGAGTGAGTTGAATCCCTGCCGCACGATGACGTGGCAGGTGGTGCATGCGCACGATTTTTCGCAGGCGTGTTCGACTTCGACGCCGTGGTCGAGCAGGTTGTCGCAAATGGACGTGCCCGGGGTCGCCTCGAATGTCAGGCCCTGCGGGCAGATCTCCGGATGCGGAAGGACCACAATTTCCGTCATGGCCGCGCCTTCATGTGAATGCATCCACGCGGCGGCCGGTGAGCGCGCGAGCCACTCCACGATCCATGCGGCGCGCAGCGAATTCGGTCGTGGCGCGATTGAGGGCCTCGTTGGCCGCGCGGATCGCCACACGATCGTCGCCGGCGCGCGCGCGGGTCAGCTCCTCGAGAGCCGCCCTGACGCACGCACGCTCCTCGTCCGACAGAAGCGAACCGTCGTGCTCCAGCGCCGAGCGCGTCGCCGCAATCATCACGTCGGCCTCGACCTGCGCCTCGGTTAACGCGCGCGCCTCCTTGTCGGCGCTCGCGTGAGCGAATGAGTCCTGCAACATGCGCGCGATGTCGCCGTCGGAGAGGCCGTAGCTCGGCTTCACCGTCACCGAGGCCTGCACGCCCGATGTTTGCTCCTCGGCCGAGACGGAAAGGAGCCCGTCTGCATCGACCTGGAATTGCACCCGGATGCGCGCCGCCCCTGCAGTCATCGGGGGAATGCCACGGAGCTCGAATCGCGCCAGCGAGCGGCAGTCGGAAACTTTCTCGCGCTCACCCTGAACCACATGGAGCGCCATGGCGCCCTGGCCTTCCTTGAACGTCGTGAAATCCTGCGAGCGAGCGATCGGGATCGTCGAATTGCGCGGCACGATCTTTTCGACCAGCCCACCCATCGTCTCGAGCCCGAGCGAGAGCGGAATCACATCGAGCAGCAGCCAGTCGTCGCCCGCAGCGCGGTTGCCGGCGAGCACGTTGGCCTGCATTGCGGCGCCGAGCGCGACCACCTCGTCCGGATTCAGATTATTGAGCGGCGACTGGTTGAAGAAATCGCCGACGGATTGCTGGATTTGCGGCATGCGAGTCGCCCCGCCCACCATGACTACACCCTTGATGTCGTTGACCGTGAGTCCCGCATCACGCAGCGCGCGCTTCACCGGCGTGAGCGTCTTGCCGACGAGTGTGCGGGTGATGGTCGTGAAGATCTCCCGGGTGAGCGTCACGTTGACCTCGACGCCGCTCGACAGCACGGCGGAAATCGATGCGACAGGTTCTTCGGTGAGTCTTTCCTTGGCCGCGCGCGCCTTCATCATCAGAAGACGCGTGTCCTCCGGTGAGTGCGGCGGCACCCCCGCGGTCTCGATGATCCAGCAATACACACGATGATCGAAGTCGTCGCCCCCGAGCGCGGAGTCGCCGTTGGTGGCGAGCACCTCGAACACGCCGCGCGAGAGCTCCAGTATGGAGATGTCGAAGGTGCCCCCGCCCAGGTCATACACCGCGTAGGTGCCCTCAGCCGCGTTGTCGAGGCCGTAGGCAATCGCTGCAGCCGTCGGCTCGTTCAGGAGGCGCAGCACCGGCAGGCCGGCAAGTCGCGCCGCATCCTTCGTAGCCTGGCGCTGCGCGTCGTCGAAGTACGCGGGCACGGTGACTACAGCGCCCGCGAGCTCCCCGCCCAGGCTCTGCTCGGCGCGTTCGCGCAGCGCTCGCAGGATCGCCGCGGACACTTCGACAGGACTCTTGATACCCGCGCGCGTGGCGAGCTTCAGCATGCCGGGCTCGTCGATGAAGCGATATGGAAAACGACGATCATCGCTGAGGTCGGCCAAGCCACGGCCCATGAAGCGCTTGACCGAGACGATCGTGTTCTGCGGGTCGCGCGCCTGCTCGGCCTGGGCGTCGAATCCGACATCGACGGCGCCATCTTCGCGATAACGCACGATCGAGGGCAGCAAGGGCCTTCCGTGTTGGTCAGGAAGCACCGTGGCGTTGCCGTGACGTACGGTGGCGACAAGCGAGTTGGTCGTTCCGAGGTCAATGCCGACCGCGAGCAGGTGTTCGTGCGGCGCCGGGGATTCATCGGGCTCGGAGATCTGCAGCAGCGCCATCAGGTGTCGACCTCGTCCATTGCAGCGTCGATGTCCTCGGCGAGCTTGGCCAGGAACTTGAGCTCGCGCACCTTTTGCCGGGCTATTTCCCACGTGCGCTCATCGTCGAGCAGGTGCTCGAGCTCTGCCTCGCGCGTGCGCGCCTCAGCACGGACGTCTTTCAGCAAGGCATCCAGGGCAGCCTCGTCTTTCCTCGCAGCTGCGTCCGCGACCTCCTCGCGGCGTTCGAGCGCGGACTCGAGAAATTCGAGCGACAGCGCCGTATCGGTTTCATCCTGCGCATCGATGCCATGCAAAGAAAGCAGGTACTGGGCGCGCAGCATCGCGTCGCGCAACGTGCAATACGCTTCGTTGACGCGCGCCGACGCCTGCAATGCAAGCCGGCGCTCGGCATCGCCGGCGCTCGCATGCCGGTCGGGATGAACTTCGCCCTGCAGCTCCCGATACGCCCGGTCAAGTTGCGACGCATCGATGTGAAAACGCGCCGGCAAGCCAAGGAGCTCGAAGTGATTGCGTGAGAAGTCGATCATTGCCGTGGCCGAGACCAGAGACGTGCGGCTGCCGCTGATTCGCGAGAAGCGCGGACTGTGCAGTGCCGGGCGACGTAATCTTGCGATCCGAACGTACAGGAAAGTACGTGAGTCTCGAAAGCGGGCAGCCCCGAAGCCGCCTATTCCGAGCTTGTCGCCGGATCAGACGTTGAAGGATTCGCCGCAGCCGCAAGCATCCTTCACATTCGGATTGTTGAACCTGAATCCCTCGTTCAAACCTTCGCGGGTGAAGTCGAGCTCGGTACCTTCCAGATACGGCAGGCTCTTCGGGTCCACCAGCACGGTCACGCCGTAATGCTCGAAGCGTGTGTCTTCAGGCCGGACCTCGTCAGCGTACTCGAGCTTGTACGCAAGGCCCGAGCAGCCCGAAGTGCGTACGCCCAACCGAAGGCCGACACCCTTGCCGCGCTTGGACAGGTTCCTCGCGATGTGCGCTGCTGCGGTCTCAGTGATCGTAATGGCCATCTAACCTCCTGCCTCAGGACGCCGCGTTCGTGGTTTCGTGCTGGCGCTCGCCTGCCGGATCGCTTGCTGCGTCGCTGCCGTGCTTCTTGCGGTAATCGGCAACGGCGGCCTTGATCGCATCCTCGGCGAGGATCGAGCAGTGGATCTTCACCGGTGGCAGCGCAAGCTCCTGCGCGATCTGCGTGTTGCGGATGGACACGGCTTCGTCGAGCGTCTTGCCTTTCACCCATTCGGTGACGAGCGATGAAGAGGCGATCGCCGAGCCGCAACCGTAAGTCTTGAACTTGGCATCTTCGATCACGCCATCCTTGCCGACGCGAATCTGCAGCTTCATGACGTCGCCGCATGCAGGCGCGCCGACCATGCCGGTGCCGACGTCGCCGGCGTCCTTGGCGAACGACCCGACGTTGCGGGGATTTTCGTAGTGATCAAGTACCTTGTCGCTGTAAGCCATGATTTACCTCATATCCGGGGCTGAATTCGAAGTCAGTGCGCCGCCCACTGCACACTGTTGATGTCGACACCGTCCTTGTACATCTCCCACAGCGGAGACAGCTCGCGCAGTTTCGCGATCTTGTTCTTGAGGAGGGTGACGGTGTAGTCGATCTCCTCCTCGGTGGTGAAGCGTCCGATCGTGAAACGGATCGAGCTGTGCGCCAGCTCGTCACTGCGGCCGAGCGCACGCAGAACATAGGACGGCTCGAGCGACGCCGACGTGCACGCCGAGCCCGAGGAGACGGCGACGTCCTTGATGGCCATGATGAGGCTCTCGCCCTCGACATAGTTGAAGCTGACATTGAGATTGCCAGGCACGCGCCGGTCGAGATCGCCATTCACGTAGATCTCCTCGATCTCCGACAGGCCGCGCAGCAGTCGATCGCGCAACATGCGGATGCGCTCGTTCTCGACCGCCATGTCCTGCTTGGCAATGCGGAATGCCTCACCCATGCCGACGATCTGATGCGTGGCGAGCGTGCCGGAACGCATGCCGCGCTCGTGTCCGCCTCCGTGCATCTGCGCCTCGATGCGCACACGCGGCTTGCGGCGCACGAACAGCGCGCCGACTCCCTTGGGTCCGTAGGTCTTGTGCGCGGAGAACGACATGAGATCGACCTTGAGCTTGGAAAGGTCGATCGGCATCTTGCCGGTGGCCTGCGCTGCATCGACGTGGAAGATGATGCCCTTGCTGCGACAGATCTCACCGATGGTCACGATGTCCTGGATGACGCCGATCTCGTTGTTCACCGCCATCACCGACACGATGATCGTGTCGGGACGCAGCGCCGCCTTGAATACCTCGAGATCGAGCAATCCGTCGGCCATGACGTCGAGATACGTCACCTCGAAGCCCTCGCGCTCGAGCTCGCGCATCGTGTCGAGCGTCGCCTTGTGCTCGGTTTTCACCGTGATGAGGTGCCTGCCCTTTTCCTTGTAGAAGTGAGCGGCGCCCTTGAGCGCGAGATTGATCGACTCGGTGGCGCCGGAGCTCCACACGATCTCCTTCGGGTCGCAATTGACGAGATCCGCGACATGGGCGCGAGCTTCGTCGATAGCGTGCTCGGCATCCCAGCCGAACGCATGCGAGCGCGACGCCGGATTGCCGAAGTGCTCCGTCAGATACGGGATCATCTTTTGCGCGACGCGCGGATCCACCGGCGTGGTGGCCGAGTAGTCGAGGTAGATCGGTTTCTTCATCATGTCCTTCCGCGCAGGCATAGCGCGCCCGCTCGTATGTTGTCGATATATCAGGCGATGGCCGTGGGCTCGTTCGAGCGTGCCTGCGACGGACCTGTCGTCCGGTGATCCCGCAGCACCACTACGGCATTGCCCTCGCCTTGCTGCCGCACCAGGTGCGCGAGCGTGACCGACTGCAGGAACGAGAAGATGTGGTCGTTGAGGCCTGCCCACAATTCGTGCGTCATGCAACGACGATCGTCGTGGCAGTTTTCACGGCCCCCGCATTGCGTGGCGTCGATGGGCTCGTCGACGGCCAGAATGATGTCCGCCACCGACAGGCTCTCGGCCGGCCGGCCGAGGCGGTAGCCGCCTCCCGGACCGCGGACGCTCTCCACGAGGCCCTGCCGGCGCAGTTTGCCGAAGAGCTGCTCCAGGTACGAGAGGGAGATTTTCTGGCGTTCGGACACCGCGCCCAGCGTTGCGGGACCGTCAGCGCTGTGCATCGCGATATCGATCATCGCGGTCACCGCAAATCTTCCTTTGGTCGTCAGGCGCATGGGTCACCGCTACGTGATGGATGGGAGCGCCGCGCCGGCAACACGCGGTTCTTTATTCCCGAGTAGATTAGTCAACTTAACGGCCACGAAGTTCAATCGAGCATCCGGTTCAAGCCCTTAGGATCGAACCGCTCAGCCGTGGCTTTGGCGTCGCCGACCTCGGAGCCGTCCCGCTGAAGCTCGCTGATCAGCGTTTCGAGCCGTGCGTCCGTCTCCTCCGCATGGTCCACCAGCCGGTGAATCGCCTGCACCAGCGGGTCATTCATGTCCGCCGCGATCCCATAGAGCGAGAAACCCATCTTGCCCGCCTGCCCTTCCCGCCGCTCCA
>JALYXY010000229.1 GCA_030946875.1 Pseudomonadota bacterium
CGTCAGTGGCGTTCGTATTGCAACGGTGACGGCGATGCACAGCAACGGCCTCGATCCCGACTACATCACCGGCGATCTTGGCAAAGCCATGAAGGAAGCCGGAATCTGGGGCGATTTGGGACTTGCTACCGGATACGTCGTTCGATTCAGTAATGGCCTGGTGGTGTACCTCTCGGGCGATACGGGCAGTACGGCCGACCAGGAGTTCGTGGTGCGCGATCACTATCACGCCAAGCTTGCGGTCATGAACATGGGCGACGGTTTTACGACCGGTCCCGCCGAGGCTGCATACGTCATCAACGAGCTTGTCAAACCCGCGGCGGTCATTGCTTCCCATGCCAATGAGGCCGCGACCGAGAGCGGAAAGGTGCGCGCGGGCAGCAAGACGGAAGCCTTCATGAAGGCCGTCAAGGTGCCCGTGCATATTCCACTTTCTGGCAGGACGATGGAGTTTGACGGCGGCGGCAAGTGCACTGAAGGCTGCTGATGGCGCGGTTCGATGCCGCCGATGTTCTGGGACCGCAGGATCAATCCGTCTTGCGGTCACGGGCAAGCTTCGTCCAACGTCTGATGTCGTCCTTGATGTACTGGGCGAATTGTTCCGGCGTCATCGGATGGTGTAACGGTGGGCCATCGTGCGAGCGACGAGATCGACGCCGCCGCCGGGAGCAACGGGTGCGATGATCTTGACGCGCTTCGTGGGATAGGACTGTGCGTATGAAGCGGGGGACATGCAAGTGAGAGAGAGTGCCGCGCATACCGCCGCAAGCCACAGAGAGCGACTCATCAAACCATACTCCTTGTGATGTTGATGCGATGGTTCACTCGATCCTGACGTCGGCGCTCTTGACCAGATTGACCCAGAACCTGCTGTCTTCAACGAGAAAGGATTTGAACTGCTCGGGAGAGGCAGACACCGCAACCTCCGTGCCATCGCGCGCGAGTGCTGCCTTGACCGACGGCTGCTTCATGGCCGTGACGGTCGCGTCGTAAATCTTCTTGACGATGGCGGGCGGCGTACCGGCAGGTACGAACATGCCGTACCAGAATTCGAAGTTGTAGTCGGGCAACCCGGCCTCCTTCATGCCGGGCAGGTCCGGCACGAGCTCGGAGCGCTCCCGAGTGCTGACTGCGATGGCGAGCAGCCTTCCTCCCTTGACCTGCGGCAGCACCGATGGCGAGGTGCCGAACGTCAGTTGCGTCTCTCCTGCCATGACGGACTGGATCGCCGGAGCGCCACCTTTATAGGGCACGTGCGTCATTTGCACGCCTGTTACCTGCGTGAAGAGCGCAGCGCCGAGGTGCGGCGCTGAACCGTTGCCCGATGTCGAATAGTTGAGCTTGCCGGGATCTTTCTTCGCGGCAGCGATCAATTCGCTGACCGAGCGGATGCCCAGGGCGGGGTTGACGGCGAGCACGAGCGGCGACGTCGTCATCCTGGTGACGGGCAGAAGATCCGTGGGCTTGTACGACAGCTTGGGATTCAGCGCGGGATTGACCGAGATGCTGCTGGGGCTCGCGATCAGCAGCGTGTAGCCATCCGGGCGAGACTTGGCCACGCTTTCGGCGGCGATGCTCGAGCCTGCGCCGGGCTTGTTCTCGACCACCACCGTCGTGCCGAGCGCCTTCCCGAACTCGTCACTCATCACGCGAGCGACGATGTCGGCCGCACCACCAGGTGCAAACCCGATCACCAGCCGAACCGCCTTGTTCGGATACACCTCGGGCTGCGCGAGCGCGTTGCAGCCGAAGGTGCCGAGTGCGAGCGCTACAAGCAGGTTCATCATTCTCATTCGTCTGTTCCTATGAATGAACTCAGGATGCGATCGGCATCCGCAGCGCGATCTTTCCGACATGGCCGCCTGCTTCCATGCGGGTCTTTGCATCCGGGAGCCGGGCAAACTCCATCACCTGATCGATCTGCGGCTTGATGCGTCCGGCTGCAAAATGCGGCACCACCTCTGCGACAAACCGCGGGACGGCTGCCGCGCGCTGCGCCTTGCTGCGCAGCTTGTTCGAAACGCCGAAGAGCGTAAGTCGCCTGGCGTGCAGGGCCTCGAGATCGAGGTCCGAGTGCAGTACGCCATCGACATAGCCCACCATCGCGAGTCGCCCTTCGAAGGCCAGCGAACGGATGCTCTCCGCGAAGACGGTGCCGCCCACGGTGTTGACGGCGAGGTCCGCACCGCGCTGGTCCGTGGCGTTCATAACGGCGGGTGCGAAATCAGCCGAGCGCGTGCACAGTGCGATGTCGAGCCCGAGTGGCTTCAGCGTCTCGAGCTTGCTCTCCGAGCCCGAGGTCCCGATGATTTTCGCACCCAGCACTTTACCGAGCTGCAGCGACGCGACGCCAACGCCGGATGACACGCCATTGATCAGCATCCACTCACCGGCTTTCAGCCGTCCCTGCAGCACGAGCATGTCGTACGACACGAGGAACGTCAGCGGGATGCTGGCGGCCTCTTCCCACGACAGTGCAGGGGGCGGCGCCATCGCCTCGGCCTCTTCCATGAGCGCGTATTCGGAGAACGCCCCCGTACACCGGCCCATGACCCGGTCACCCGGCTTGAAGCTCGTGACGTCCGCCCCGATGGCGACGACCTCGCCGGCGCCTTCGCCGCCGATGGCCTTCCACGTGCCGGCCGCTCCGTGCAAGCCATGGCCCAGCACGAACTCCCCGCGGTTAAGAGCCGCCGCCTGCATGCGCACCACGAGTTGTGCCGGCGCCGGCTCGGGTACCGGTGTCTCGCGCAGATCGAGCATGGTCTGCGTGTCGGTCATCTGCATCCACCAGGACTGCATCGGTCTTCCTAACGTGATGTCGCGAGTGTCGGCCGAGCGCGCGGGCGACACTCGTCTTCAATGGCTCGACGCCGGCGGCGCCACTGTTGCGTCGACTTGGCCATTGCGGGTCAGCACCCGCGCTACGAAGCCGCTGGATTTGATGTTTTCGACAAATCCGGCGAGATAGGCGGAGCTCGCATTCCGTCCGGCGGGAGTGCACATGGCCTCATTGAATCTGCATGAACGGCTCGGGGATCATGCGCACCGATGCATCATCGGCGACAAACTGCTGCAACGCCTGCTTGACGCCGGCGATCGCCTCGTAATTGCCCGAGAGGAACAGGCCAAGTGCTTCCGAGGTGCTGCCGCCACGAACCAGCTGGGCATGCTTCAACGTTCGTGCGAGAAACAGGTCATAGGCACTTTGCCCGCTGACGACGATTCGCACACCCGCGGTGTCCACCTGTCCGGCGCTCGTCAACGGCGAGTCCTTGCGGACCACGTAGTCGCCATCGATGACGACATAGGCGGCCGTGAAGGTCATTTCACGGGCACGTTCAGCATCGCGTGCAAGAAACGCGACGTCCCATGCGCCGGTCTTCGCCGCAGCCGAGACCTTGCCAGCAGCGTCGAACGGAACCAGTGTCATTGGCACCCTACGCGTTTGCCGAGCTCTTCGGCGATGTCCACTGAGACGCCGCTCAGTTTCCCGCTGACGGGGTCGCGAATGGCGAGCGCCGCGTTGCCGTAGTTGATCGCTACCCTTAACCGACCCGTAGGGGCGAGGCTTGCAATGACACTGGGGGAGGTGTGGCGCATCGGCGTAAGGTGTCAATTCATTCATGCGCCGTTTAAGCTGCCGTACCGGCCGCACCTCTCGGCGCCGCTGACGCGTCAGTCGAGCTTGACACCCGCAGCCTTCACGACCTTCGCCCACTTGGCGATCTCCGACTTCTGGAATTCGGCGAGCTGCTCGGGTGGGCCGCCGCCAGGTTCGACGCCCATTTCGGCAAGGCGGCTCTGTATATCGGGCATCTTCATGATGCGCGCGATCTCGGTATTGAGGCGCTGGACGATCGGTTTCGGCGTACCCGCGGGTGCGAACACGGCTTGCCAGGACACGACTTCCCATCCGGGTACGCCGGCTTCCGCGGCGGTCGGCACGTCCGGGAGCGTTGCGAGGCGCTGCGGATAGGCAACTGCGAGCGGGCGCAGCTTGCCGGCCTTGATCTGCGCACCGAGCACGATGGTGGTATCGATGATGATCGGCACCTGTCCACCGATTACGTCCGCGAGCGCCGGGCCGCTGCCTTTGTACGGAATGTGGATGAGGTCGATGCTCGTGAGCGTCTTCAGGAGCTCACCCGCAAGATGCGGCGAAGTGCCGGGCCCTGGCGAGGCGAAGCTGAGCTGTGCGGGCTTGGCTTTGGCCGCGTCGATCACCTCCTTCATCGACTTGTAAGGCGTGCTCGCGTTCACCGCAAACACGAGCGGGTTGCTGCCAAGCAGGATCACGGGCTCGAATGACTTGACCGCGTCGTAAGGCATGTTGGGATAGACGCTCGCGTTGATCGCGTGCGAGCTGATCGTGCCTCCCAGGATCGTGTAGCCATCCGGCTTCGACTTCGCAACGAAATCGGAACCGATGTTGCCACCGGCGCCGGGCTTGTTCTCGATCACCACAGGTTGCCCCAGCGCTGCCGCGAGTTTCTGGCTGAGCAGCCGCGCGAGGATGTCGGTGTTGCCGCCCGGAGTGAACGGCACGACGTAGACGATCGGCTTGCTCGGCCACGCGCCCTGTGCTTGCGCCTGCGCGGAACCGGCGCCCGCGAGCAATGCACATCCCATCGCAATGACCCATGTGTTGAGGCGCTTCATGCTTGACACTCCTGTAGAGGGGCACCCGTCGGGGGCCTTGTTGCAAATCAATAGACGGCTTGTCGTCAGAAGCGTGGCTTCACGCTGCGCCAATCCGGCACATAGCGCTGCATCTGCCGTACGTCGTCGCGCTGACGGATGCCGCACGCGAGATACAGCTCGTGCAGCTTCTGGACTTGGTCATGGTCGAGCTCGACACCGAGTCCTGGCGCGCGTGAAACGTGGATGCAACCCCCGACGATCGGCAGCTTGCCCCCACGGATCACCTCCTCGTCGGCCTCTTGCCACGGATAGTGCGTGTCGCACGCATACGCAAGGTTCGGGATCGACGCTGCAACGTGCGACATCGCCATCAGGCTGATCCCCAGGTGCGAGTTCGAATGCATGGACACGCCGAGGCCGAAGATGCCACACATGCGCGCGAGAATCTGCGTATCGCGCAGTCCGCCCCAGAAATGATGGTCGGCGAGCACGATCTGCACACTGTTTTGTTCGAGACTCTGCCGCAGTTCGTCGAAATCCGTGACGACCATATTGGTTGCAAGCGGCACGCCCGTGCGCCGGTGCAGCTCCGCCATGCCGTCGAGGCCCGGCGTGGGATCCTCGAAGTATTCGAGATCCTTGCCCATGATCCCGGCCATCCGCTCGGAGGTCTCGAGCGACCAGTTGTTGTTCGGGTCGATACGCAACGGGCAATCCGGAAATTCCCGCTTGAGCGCCTTGAGGCATGACACTTCATGCTCAGGACCGAGCACGGTGCCAGCCTTGAGCTTGATGCTGCCGAAGCCGTACGCGTCGCGCATCCGCGCGGCCTGCGCCACGATCTGTTCTTCGGTCAGCGCTTCGCCCCAGGCATCGGGCGCGTACGGGCTGTCCACGTGCTCGGCATACTTGAAGAACAAGTAGGCGCTGAACGGGATGTCGTCGCGCAGGGCACCCCCGAGGACGTCCACCACCGGCGCGTTGAGATGGCGCGCCTGTAGGTCGATCAGCGCGACCTCGAACGCGGAGTAAACGTTGCCCACCATCTTGCCGGCCCACGAGCCCGGGGCCAGTGCGGAGCCCGGCGCCTGCGGCGCTTGCGCGGCGGAGCCCAGGGCGGCCTTGACCCGCGCACGAAGGCCGTTCAAATCGAACGGATCCAGACCGACCAGCTGAGCGCTCACCTTGTCGAGCGCCGCCAGCACCGGCGCATCCCCATACGATTCGCCGAGGCCGATGAGCCCGCTGTCGCTCTCGACCTCTATGATCGATCGCAAGGCGTACGGCTCGTGAATACCGCTCGCGTTCAGCAGCGGTGGGTCTTTGAAAGCAATGGGCGTGACAGTGGTGCGACGAACCTTCATGCTTGGGATGCATCAGCACTGCATGGCTGGGGCGCCGGAACAAACTTCGGCGGAATGGAGGCGATTTGAAACAGCAAAGCGGATGCGAAATGCGTCACGATTTCGTAGCTACGTACTCGGAGAACATTCCCAAACTCACGCGGTGCTCGGGCGAGCCAAAGTTCGATCGTTCGAGGGCGGCGAGCACTTCTTCGGGGGAGACGCACGCGTCGATCGTATCCCAGTAAAAATGCATCAAACGGCGGATATCGGAACCCCGCGACGACACGCCCGCTATCGCTGGCACGAGACGTGTCATGAAGAGGCGTAGCGACACGGCTACCAGTCGGACGCGGGGCTTCGAAATCTCCAACACGCACAGCGTGCCACCGGGTTTCAGCACGCGGTGGCATTCGCTGAATAACAAATCAAGATCCGTGACGTGCCGCAGTGCGAATCCCATGCTCACGAAATCGAACGCCGATTGACTGAATGGCAACGACTCCCCGCGGCCGCGGACAAGACTCGTGGTCATGGCACGATTTGCTTCGTTCAGCATGCCGGCGCTTGGATCAAGTCCCACGACAATTCCGCGTGAGCCGACGATCCCGAGCGCTTCGCGTGCTACGAGTCCGGTTCCGGTCGCCACGTCCAGCACATGCATCCCAGGCGCGAGCCCGGCACGCCGGAGTGCCTGCCGACGATGCCGTGACCCGCTTCCGAGTGCCAGCACGCGCTCGACCCGATCGTAGTCGCGCGCCGTGTGGTCGAAAAGCGCGTCGACGAAATGCGCGCGCCCACGCTCATCGGCGTAATACTGGGGCAGCGCCTTGATTGGGGCGACCCCGTCGAATCTGGAGGAGTGATGGTCGCGAAGCACGCAGTGAATTCGTTGAGGATGAATGAAAATTCTACAGTAGAATGTGTTCAAAGTCTGGTCGACGCCATGTGCAAAACGGACGTGAGGCATTCGTGCAAATCCCAAGACTGCTAATCATGTGCCTGATCGGTTGCTCCTCAGTGGCTCGGGCGGGAGTCGCGCCCGCACAACCCATCGACCCCGCGATTCAGACTTGCATTCAGGCTTGGGGAAAGCACCCGTTCGGGGCAAAGCCAAGCTATACGACGATGGCAACGTCGGTCAAAGTGTTCGGAATAGGTCGCAATCCATCCGACAGCGCGCACACCGACAGGCCAGCGCTCGTGCTGGTGAATCCGGGTGTGAATGTCATGGGCGGCACGACGCTCGAACTGCTGAATCCAAACGGCTGGTATTGCTTTCGCTCCAATGTCAACGTGATGGGAAAGCTCACCATAAGGGCCAGTTGCAAAGCGCATCTGGCTTCCGCTCACGATGGCGCAACCGTGGTGGGATCCAACCAGAGCGGCAAAAGCGTAACCGTGTTTGGCAACACGACTGTCGAGCTCGTCGGGTGCGAATAGAGCGGCCTGAGGTCCCGATCAACGCAAGATCGCCCGCAGAACGATCTTCGACCGCTGGAAGCCCTTGCGTGCAAGCGGATTGTGACGTCGTTGTGATAGGAGGCGGCCCGGCGGGTTCCACCGCGGCGATCTTGCTCGCCGAGCGCGGCCACCACGTGGTACTCCTGGAAAGGGCTTCGCATCCCCGGTTTCACATCGGCGAATCCTTGCTACCGGCAAACATGCCGCTGTTCGAGCGGCTCGGCGTTGCAGAGCAGATCAACGCCGTGGGCATGCAGAAGTGGGGCGCCACGTTCGTCTCGCCCTGGCATCGCGGCAGCAGCGGATTTCGCTTTGCAGATGCTACCGATCCGACGCTGCCGATGGCCTATCACGTGCGTCGTTCGGAGTTCGACGAAATCCTGTTCCGCCGCGCGTCGGCTGCGGGGGCCGAAGCCTACGAGAACATGCGCGTGCGTGACTTCGATCTCGGCGACCGTGACACGCGGCCGTGGGTGAAGGCGGTCGGACAGGACGGCGCGGTGCGTGAGTGGCGAGCCAAATGCATCGTCGACGCCTCCGGGCGCGATACGCTGATCGGCAACCGGCTCAAGGTCAAGCGGCGCAACCCTCGGCACAACAGCTCGGCCATCTTCGGGCACTTCCGCAACGCGCGCAGGGATTCCGGCGAGCTGGAGGGCAACATCATCATCTTCTGGTTCGAGCACGGATGGTTCTGGTTCATTCCACTCAAGGATGGGGTGACCAGCGTAGGCGCCGTGGTCTGGCCGTATTACATGAAGCAACGCGACAAGCCACTCCGCGAATATTTTCTGGATACCGTTGCGCTTTGCCCGGCGCTGAATGAGCGGCTCGTCGGCGCCGACATGGTCGCCGAGCCCGAGGCTACGGGCAATTACTCCTACTACTCCGAGCGTTGCCAAGGTGAACGCTATGTCATGTTGGGGGATGCGTACGCGTTCATCGATCCGGTGTTCTCGTCAGGGGTGATGCTGGCAATGAACAGCGCGTTTGCGGGCACCGAGGTGGTCGACGCGATACTTCGCAACGATGCTGCGGCAGAAGCGGGCAAACGCAAGCGGTTCGAGTTCATCACCCGTGAAGGACCGAAGCAATTCTCGTGGTTCATCTATCGGGTCACCAACCCCACGCTGCGTGACCTGTTCATGGCCCCGAGTGATCGTTGGGACATGAAGAAGGCTCTGCTTTCGATACTCGCAGGTGACGTGTTCGGAAAGACTTCCATCAAGCGCGGCTTGCGCATGTTCCGTCTCGTCTATTACGCCTTCTCACTGGTGCATCTACCGCGCACAGTCACCGCATGGCGTCGGCGCACCGTCAACATCCGCGACGAATCGCAGTTGCGCCCGACGCGTGGCTGACTGGTTGCGGACCATCGCACGCGTCGCCGCGCCGATGTTTGCGCTGGCACTGGGCTCAACCATTGCCATAGCGAGCGACGCTCCCCCGTTCGGGGATGGCGCCACCGAGCCCCTCTGGGAGGCGGGCATCGGAGCTGCGGTATTGAGCTTTCCGCACTACCGCGGCTCGGATCAGTCCCGGGCCTATGTCATTCCGGCACCGTATCTCGTCTACCGCGGCGAAATCTTCAAAGCCGATCGCAATGGCGTACGCGGTGTGTTTTTCAACACCGACCGCCTCAACCTGAACGTGAGCGCCGGCGCATCGCTTCCGGTGTACAGCCGCGACGATGGCGCACGTGCGGGGATGCCCGACCTCAAGCCTTCGGTCGAGCTGGGGCCCTCGCTGGACGTCACACTCTGGCGCTCCACGGATTTGCGCGCCAACCTCGATCTTCGGCTGCCTGTGCGCGCTGCCATTACGGTGGAAACCAATCCGCGTTTCATCGGCGGAGAGTTTTTCCCTCATCTCAATCTCGACCTCCGTGATCCCGCCGGGTTCCAGGGCTGGAATCTTGGCCTCTTGACCGGCCCGGTGTTTGCCGATGCGCGCTACAACCGTTATTTCTACGAAGTTCGTCCAGCTTATGCCAACGGATCACGCCCGGCGTATGGGGCACCCGCAGGAGGCTTCGCCGGGACACAGTTCCTCATGGCGCTGTCGAAGCGTTTCCCAAGATTCTGGACCGGCGCGTTCGCGCGGTACGACTCGCTGCGTGGCGCCACATTCGAGGAGAGCCCCCTCGTCACCTCCAAGGGATACTTCGCAGCAGGCGTTGCGATCTCATGGATCTTTGGCGAATCGTCGGAACGGGTGCCCTCGATCGATCTGGGTGGTCGCCGGCGATGAACCGGGTGCATTGCGCCATCAAGAGGGCGTATTGCTATTCGCTACTCGGCATGGGTGCGCTCCTGCTGACCGTTCAATGCATCGTGTGGGGCACCATCTCATGTGTGCTCTTTCCCCTGATGCCGGTGCGTGTCGGTCGACGCGTAGGGCGATTGGCTGCCATGCGGCTATTTCGGCTCTACCTTTCGATACTCGAACTCGCCGGCGCATGGCGGCTCGATTTGTCGTCGCTCGACGCGCTCGCAAGCGAGGGAGCGCTCATCATCGCACCGAATCATCCGGGTCTCCTGGATGCCGTCCTGCTCGTGTCGCGATTGCCGAACGCGGTGTGCGTGATGAAAGCGAGCCTGCTCAACACGTTCCTGGTGGGTCCCGCCGGCCGACTCGCGCGCTACGTATGCAATGACACGCTGCTGCCCCTGATTTCAACGGCGGGTCACGAAATTCGGCTCGGTGGGCAGCTGGTGCTGTTTCCCGAGGGAACGCGTACGGTCGGTGGTTCTATAGGCCCATTCACGGCAGCCGTGGGAGCACTATCGCGACGCACGGGGGTGCCGGTGCAGACCGTCATCATCGAAACAGACTCGCAGTTCCTCGGCAAGGAATGGGGCGTATTGCGTTGCCCGGAGTTTCCAATGCATTTCCGCGTGCGGCTGGGCCGTCGTTTTGATCCTCCGAAAGATGTGCGCGCATTCACCGGTCAGCTCGAACGATACTTTCGCGCCGAGCTCACGGCCCCTGCCGGGGCGCTCCTGACGGATCGCGAACCCGGCTGCCCTGCACAGGACGCGGCACAGTTTCGTGGTTGAGTGTTCGCGGACACATCTCGTTCTGATCCCGAGCTTCAACCCAGGCGCCAAGGTCTACGACACGGTGCGTGAGGCGCGGCGCTTCTGGGCTCCGGTGTGGGTAGTGGTAGACGGCAGCACGGATGGGACGCTCGAGGGTCTTCGCGCACTCAAGCGACAAGACCCCGACCTGCGCATCCTGGTACTGCAGCGGAACATGGGGAAGGGCAGCGCGGTTTTGGCGGGCATCTCCGCGGCCGCGGAGCAGGGCTTTACGCACGCGCTGACGATGGATTCCGATGGTCAGCACCCGGCGGCAAGCATCCCGGAATTCATGCAGGCGTCTGTGATGTCTCCCCGAGCAGTGATCCTCGGTGTGCCGGTGTTCGACGCGAGCGCTCCGGCGCTGCGCGTCAAGGGACGCAAGATATCCAACTGGTGGGCCAACCTGGAGACCGTAGGGCTTGGACTTGGCGATTCCCTGTACGGGTTTCGCGTCTATCCCATTGCGGAACTCGCGTCGGTCATGAAGCGCCAGCGTTGGATGCGGCGCTTCGACTTCGACCCCGAAGCAGCCGTGCGTCTCGTGTGGCGCGGTGTGCGACCCATCAACATTCCGGCACCCGTGAAATACCTCACGGTCGAGGACGGCGGGGTATCGCACTTCAATTACTTCCGCGACAACGTGCTCCTCACCTGGATGCACCTGCGCCTGCTGACGGGTTTCGTGATTCGGCTCCCGATGCTTCTCGCGCGCAAGCGCCAGGCAAGGTCCTAGCGATTGGTTGAGCGGCCCGCGGCAGCATGTCGCGAGGCGTCAGTGGTCATCAAGCCATACCGCCGTTGATGGCGATGACTTGCCCTGTGATGTAGCTGGCTTGATCCGAGGCCAGAAAAGCCACCAGCTCGGCCACTTCTTCAGGCCGTCCGGCACGCTGCAGCGGAACCAGACGCTTGATCGTGGGTTCGTCAAACACCGCGTCGCTCATGGCAGTCGCGATGATTCCCGGCGCGACGGCGTTGACGGTGACGCCGCGACTCGCCAGTTCGAGTGCCAGGGACTTCGTCGCTGAATGCAGCGCGCCTTTTGCCGCCGCGTAATTGACCTGCCCGCGGTTACCGATCTGCGCTGCGACTGAGGTGATCGTGACGATGCGTCCCCAGCGTGTGTGAATCATCGGCAGCACGAGCGGCCTCGTCACGTTGTAGAAACCATGAAGGGATACATCGATCACGTTCGCCCATTGCTCCCGGCGCATTCCCGCAAAAGGAACGTCATCGTGAATCCCGGCATTGTTGACGAGGACCTGAACCGGAGCTTCTTCGAGCAGCTGCGCGAGCGCTGCCTCGCTCTCCGAGGCGTCGGTGACATCGAAAGCCACTGCCTTTGCGGAGCCACCCTGAATGATGAGCTCGTCGGCAAGACCGCGCGCTAAATGCAGATTGCGGTGAGCATGGACGATGACCTCGAAGCCGCGCAGCGATAGCGCCCTGCAAATCGCCGCACCGATGCCTCCGCTTCCGCCAGTGACGAGTGCGCGACGCATCACGCCGGCGCTTCGAACTGCGGCGGGTGGAGCACGATGGCCAAACGTCCCGAGAGCAGGGGGCGCTCCGACGAGCTCATGCAAAACTCGTAAAGCACAGTCGAGCCCGTCGCAGCAACCTGAGTCACGGCGATGTCCAACACACCCTGAATGTCGTCGAGTCGGTCAACTTCGAGCGTCACTGCTCTCACGCTGGCGAGAAGGCCGGCTCCGGGGCCTTGATCCTGTGCATTCAGCACCCCGTGCAGTGCGACTCCTTGCGCCGCGTACTCGATGCCACAGATCGCAGACAGTTGACCAGCGCGACGCAACGGGTGGTCCGGCGCGCGGTGATTGATTGCCCGTGCATGCAGCCAGGCCGAATCCCACGCAACGATCTCCTCGAGCAGGTTCATCCGACCGCCATGGGGCAGATGTGAGGCGATCCATTCCCGAGCGACCCTCGCGCTCACGCCGTCACACCGACACGTAAGCCAAGTCCATCCAGGTACTCGATCACCGTCTCGCCGGAGGATCCACGCGCGAGAAGGCTCAACAACGGGAGGCATCGTGCCGCCGGAATGTGCGCGCGAAGGCGTTCGAGCGCGACGTCCGCCAACATCTCGGCGCGTGCGTGACACGTTTCCAGAGTCATTGACGGTGCAGCCTTCGAGCTGGAACGGCGTGTGAGGACAAGGGCCACGGCAAAGCAGTCGGCGATCGTACGCACGGCATGCAAAGGCTCGGGATAGGGCGCGTCGTAGGCGATGAGAAGCACCGGTTGCTCGGGTTCCACGGCGATGCGTGTCATCGCCTCGAGAAGTCCCGCGCCGAAGCTCGCGTCATGCGCCGCGACGCAATCGGCGGCGCGCATGGCGCCAGTCGCTATGCCCCAGTATCCCGCAGGTGCGTTGTGTACCGAGTTGTGGAACCGTGTCGGCGAGATCGCTCGATCATCCGAGGCCAGGGCTTCGCAGATCTGATGACAGTTTTCACCGTCACCACTCGAGGAGGCGAAGATCGTCACCAGATCGCGTGTCGACCAGTCCGCCTCCGATGCGGCTTCGAGTCCTGCGGCCAATGCCAGGCTGACGCTTTTGCCGGCGCGGCGCCGCTCGTTGGCGGGCAACGCGCTCGGCACCGGAATGACGCAAGGTCGCGGCACATACGCCGACGCATCGAGCAACCTGCGGCCCTCGTTCCAGCTCGTGAAGCCCGGTCCTACGAGACCTACGCCTTCCACGCGCGCCTCGAGCTTCATGGCCCGTGCAGGTTCGGTGACGCGAAAGCATGTCGCGTTGAACGTGTGTCGCATCGGGTGGCGTGCGGCCTGCGCCAAGTGCGCTGCGAGGCTGGACGCATGCTCAACCTCACGCGACGGGCGCCGCGCGACCAAACACCAGACTGCAGTTGGTGCCGCCGAAGCCGAAGGAATTGCTCATCACACGTTCGATCGCCTTGCGCTTCCCTGCAATTTCATAGGTTACTTTGATCTCGGGATCGACCCGATGCGTGCCCGGGCTACCGGGCAATCGCCCCTCCGCTATCGCGAGGACGGAGATGATCGCCTCGACGGCACCTGCGGCACCGAGGGTGTGGCCCGTCATGCCTTTCGTGGAGCTGCAAGGTACGCCTTGTCCGAACAGTCCATGCACTGCGTTATCCTCTGCGGCGTCATTGCTCCGCGTCGCGGTGCCGTGCAGATTGATGTAATCGATCTGCACCGGCATCAGGCCTGCGGTGGCGAGCGCACTTTCCATCGCCATTCGCGCTCCGCGCCCCTCCGGGTGTGGTGACGACATGTGATAGGCGTCGCACGATTCCCCCGCGCCAAGAAGCCACACGTCCTCAGGAGATCCGCGACCATGGGCGCCTTCGAGCAGAAAGAACGCCGCCGCTTCCCCGATGGAAATGCCGTCGCGCTCAGCATCGTAGGGGCGACACGGTTGAGCGGACAGGAGCTCGAGGCTAGTGAATCCATATAACGTGGTCAGGCACAGCGTGTCGACTCCACCCACCACGGCTGCGTCGATCACGCCCGCTGCAATGAACCGCGCGGCCGACGCGAACGCCTTCGCACTCGACGAGCACGCCGTGGAGATCGCGGCGCACGGCCCTTCCAGGCCGAGCCGTGCACGGGTGAAGTCAGCTACTGAAAACGTATTGTGCGTGCGCCGGTAATCGAAGTCAGCCGGGAGCGAACCGTCGACCGGGTTACGACGACGGTACGCGAGCTCTGCCTGCAGAATGCCAGCGGTGCTGGTGCCGATGAATACGCCGATACGATCACGGCCGTAGCGCTGCGCGAGCGCGTCGACAGCGGGCGTGAAATCGTCCTGCGCGAGAGCGAGCTCCGCGGCGCGGTTGTTGCGGCAGTCGAAGCCCTCGAGACCGTTCGGGATCGCCTGGTCATCCACGCCCGCGATCTCACCCACGAAGGTATCGAGGTCCACGGTGTCGAAACGACATGGCGTGAGCCCACTGCGCGACTCGGCGAGCGCGCTGCGCGTCGCATCAAGGCCGCGGCCCAGGCAGCTGGTCATGGTGTACGCGGACAGGAGAACCGGGCGCATGACGCTATGCAGACAAGGCCATATGTGTGACGTCGCATTGCTGTGCTTGCGCAAGGTGCGCGACGAGGAGCGTGTTGGCAAAGGGTGTGCCCGTGCTCATCGTCGTCGCTTGCACCTTGAAACCGAGCCGTTCGAGTTCATGCTTCCACGTTGCGACGGGCTTGCAGTACAGGCGGGTGACACGATGGCCGCGCAATCGCGTGACAGCGCGATCGACGGCAACGGTGATCCGGAAGCGCATGGAAGCGGATTGGTCGCCTACGCGCACGATGAGCACGCCGCCGGTCGCGAGCGATTCGCGCGCTCGCTCGAGTACCTTCTGCTGAGCGGCGTAATCGATGTAGTGCAGCACGTCGAGTATTACGATTGCGTCCACGACCCCGAAATCGGCGTCGCAAATATCACCACAAACGAAATGCGCTGTTGCATCGGCGGCTTCGCGTGCGCGGTCGACATCCTTTTGCATGAGATCGATGCCCCGCATGCTGCCGGGTGTCGGGGGCGTGGGCCACAATTCGGGCCAGTCACCACTCGCGTGCCGCGCGCGCGCGGCTATCAGCAAGCTTGATAGCAGGCCCTGTCCGGAACCGAGATCGAGCACCCGAGCGCCGGTGTGGATCAGTCCGTGCGTGAGAAAGTGTTGAAATACCGGATCGGCGCAGAGCTTACCGAACGCGAAGTGGCGCGCGAAGCGATCGTGCGCCGGATAACGTCTCGCAGCGTCACGGGCCAGGGCGCGAAAGAAACGCTCGCTCACCCGGCAAGACCGTGGTGCAGCGTGACCGGCCGCAGACCCGCAGCTGAAGCGGTGTCGAGAATGCGCGGCAGGACTTCGATGACGACTGGCGAACCACCGGGCGTCACTGCAGACC
>JALYXY010000244.1 GCA_030946875.1 Pseudomonadota bacterium
ACATGGTGATCTCGGGTGAAGTGCCGTTTGCGCTCACCATGTACAGCTACCTCGTGGACCAGGCAAAGCAGAAGAACGCCCCGGTCGATTACATAGCCCTCAAGCCGACGATCGCCTACACCGATGGAGTCGGCATCATGAAGCAGGCGCCGCATGCGGCTGCCGCCATGCTCTTCTACGACTTCCTGCTCTCCGATGGCGAAGTGATGATGAAGGAACAGAACCAGCTCACGGCCCACCGGCGCGACGCGGCCAGGGTCAATGCATTCGCGCCTGTCTACATCGATCCGGCACGCACGCTCATCGACTACGACAAGTGGACGCAGGCCTACGAGTCCGCCATCAGGGGCCAGCCGTAAACCGCGCATCCGACATCGCCATGAACATGTCTTCAAGCCCGCAAGCTCGATGCGCGCCGCGGCCCCCCCACCACGCGCTGCTCGTGGCTCGACCGACAAACGGACTCCGGAACACTTCGATGAAACCCCAGGAGAACGCGCTTCTCACGCAGACGGCACCGGGCACGCCGATGGGCGACCTCTTTCGCCGTTACTGGATCCCGGCGCTCCTCGCCTCCGAGCTCCCCGAGAACGATGGCCCTCCGGTGCGGGTACGACTCCTGTCCGAGCGGCTGATCGCCTTTCGCGACAACCAGGGCCGGTACGGTCTCATGGACGAGTTCTGCGCGCACCGTGGTGTGTCGCTCTGGTTCGGACGCAACGAAGAAGGCGGGCTGCGCTGCCCCTATCACGGCTGGAAATATGACGTGACCGGCCAATGCGTCGAAGTGCCGAGCGAGCCCGCCGAGTCGGGGTTCTGCAACCGCATCAAGCTCAGGAGCTATCCGCTGGTCGAGCTGGGGGGTTTGCTATGGACCTACATGGGCCCGCCGGAAACCCAGCCAGCGTTGCCTGCCTACGAGTGGGCCCGCGTTCCAGCGAGCCACCGTTACATCTCCAAGCGCATGCAGGAGTGCAACTTTCTGCAGGCGATGGAAGGTGGCCTGGATTCGATCCACTCGACTTTTCTGCACAAGTTCTCGGTGGGAGACGATCCGCTGCTGAAGCGCGATCCGGTGAGTGCCGCCCTGCTCAAGGGCGACATGCAGCCCACCTTCGTGCCGCTCGAATCGCCCGGCGGCCTCTACATCAGCACTCGCCGCCGTGCCGGTCCGGACAAGTACTACTGGCGTGTCACGCAATGGCTGATGCCCTGCTTCAATCTCTTCCCGCCGTACGAGGGCAATCCGCACGGCGGTCACGCGTGGGTGCCGGTCGACGACGAGCATTGCTGGACCTTCAGCATCGACTACAACCCGGAGCGCCCGCTCACGCAGGCCGAGCTCGATGCGATGCATGACGGCTGCGGGATTCACGTCCCGGTGATTTCCGGCACCTTTCGGTCGGTGTGCAACAAGGGCAACGATTATCTGATCGACCGCGAGGCACAGAAGACGCGGGCCTCGTTCTGCGGTGTCGCCGGCATCGGCGAGCAGGACGCCGCCGTGCAGGAAAGCATGGGAACCATCGCAGATCGCACGCGCGAGCATCTCGTCTCCACCGACAACGGCATCATCATGACCCGTCAACGCCTGATGCGCGCTGCGCGCAATCTCGAGAAGGGCATCCTGCCGCCGGGCCGCGAAGCGCGGGAGCAGGCGGTGCGCGCGTTTTCGGCCGTACTGCCGCACGACACGGCCATCGGTGAGGCGCCGCAGATGCAGGTGGGGTCGCGCGAACCCCAGCAGGAGCTTGCGGTCACCTCATGAGCGCCCCCATCCAGAATGCACCGACACAAGAGGCATCAGCGCGGATGAAAACCATTGCCGTCGTCGGCGCCGGCCGCATGGGAATGCCGATCGTAGGGCATCTTGCGGGCAAGGGCTTCACGGTGCTCGTGCACGACGCCAACGTCGCCAAGCGTGAGGGCGCTGAGGAACGCGGCGCAACGTGGGTGACCGAAGCGGCCGAGCTCGCACCCGCAGACGCCGTGCTGGTGTGCGTGGGCTATGACCGCGAAGTGCGCGAGTTTTGCCTCGGTCCGCGCGGGCTCTTCAACCATGCGATGCCAGGCACCATCGTCACGATTCTCAGCACCATCCATCCGCGGACGGTCGAGGAGCTTGCCGGTCTCGGTGAGCGGCACGCATTGCACGTGATCGACTCCACCGTGTGTCGCGGGGGTTGGGCGGCCGACGAAGGCACGCTGCTCTCCTTCATCGGCGGCAGTCCCGAGGTGGTCGAGCAGATGCGCCCGGTGCTCGCGACCTATTCTTCGGACATCGTGCACACGGGCCGCATCGGCACCGCGCAGGTTGCGAAGGCCGTCAACAATCTCATCCTGTGGAGCTGCCTCGTCGCCGACCACGAGGGCCTGGCGCTGGCGCAGCGTTATGGCGTCGACATCGACGCGCTGCGCAATGCGTTGATGATGAGCAGCGCCACCAATGGTCCGCTCGGTAACTGGGGCAATCAGACGATGGCATGGGCCGAAGATGACATGGCCATTGTCGCCGAGATGGCCAACGATTGCGGCATCGGCCTGCCCCTGTCGGGGCTCGTCCGCGAGATCTGTCGACCGCTCAAGCCGCGGCGCTACAAGCTCGAGGAATACGGCAAGTGAAGCCGCGCTTCACCGTCGCGGCATGCATGCTGGCCTTGCTGGCCTGCCTCTCGACCCTCGTCCATGGCGCTGATGCGCCGATCACGACCTACTCGGGCGCCGATCGCGCGCAACGCCTGGCGGAAGGCGCGCGCAAGGAAGGCGAGCTCCTGCTCTACACCTCTCTCACGGTCGAGGACATGGCCGTGCTCAATGCCGCCTTCGAGAAGAAGCATGGCATCAAGGTCAGGATGTGGCGTGCAGCGGCCGACAAGGTGCTGCAACGCGTGGTGACCGAGGCCCGCGGAGGTCGTTTCGACGTCGACGTGATCGAGCTCTCGGGGCCGTCGCTCGAGTCGCTGCATCGCGAGCAGCTCCTGGCACGCGTCGACTCGCCCCATCAGGCCGATCTCATTCCCGCTGCGGTGCCTGCACACCACGAGTGGGTAGGCTCGCGACTCAACGTGTTCGTGCAGGCGTACAACACGAAGCTCGTCGCCAAGGCCGAACTGCCCAAGAGCTACGCGGATCTTCTCGACCCCCGATGGAAGGGCAAGCTCGGCATCGAATCCGCCGACGAGGATTGGTTCGCCGAGGTCGTGCGCGCGATGGGCGAAGCGCGCGGCCTCGAGCTCTTCCGCAAGATCGTGGCGACCAACGGACTCTCGGTACGCAAGGGCCACACCCTGCTCACCAACATGGTGGCTTCGGGCGAGGTGCCCCTTGCGCTGACCGTCTATAACTTCACCGCGGAGCAGGTGAAGCAGAAAGGGGCGCCGCTCGACTGGTTCGTGCTGCCCCCCGCCGTGGCCCGCGCCAACGGCGTCGCCATCGCCAGGCGCGCGCCGCATGCGCACGCAGCGGTCCTCTACTACGATTTCATGATCGGCGAGGAGGGCCAGCGAATCCTCGCCCAGCGCGATTTCGTTCCCGCCAACCGCCGCATCGATACGCCGCTCAACAAAATGCCGCTTCGCATCGTCGATCCTGCACTGATCCTCGACGAAAGCAGCAAATGGACACGCCTGTACGACGAGATCATCGTACGTCAGGTTCGCGCACCCTGAACCAGGAGATCATCATGGACGACACCGCACGTCGCGAAGCGCTCAGCAGCACGGGCACCGCAGGCGGCGCCACGGCGCAGCCGACCGCCGCTGCCGGCAACGAATCCCATTACCACAGCAAGAAGGATCGCGTGTTCGTGCGCGCGATCGCCGGCGCCTACAACCTCAAGGAGGAGCTCAAGCGCCTCCGCGACATGCCGCGCGTGCGCAAGGGCCGCGACATCAAGTTCAACGACGGACCGCAGGCATTCAGCCGGCACTACATCGAGCCGAAGGATGGCATCACGCAGACGTTTCACATCCACCTCGAAGAGTACGGTCCGGGCGGCCACTCGCAGAAGCACGGGCACGTCAACGAGGCTGCGTTCTACATCCTGGACGGTCACGGCTACGAGATCCACGACGGCATCCGGTACGACTGGAAGGCCGGGGACATCGCGATCGTGCACAACAACTGCGTGCACCAGCATTTCAATGCCGACAACACCAAGCCCGCGCGCGCTCTCGTCATCAAGACGAAGCCGATGTACATGTTCTTGAACATGCTCTTCCAGCAGCAGGTCGAGCCACGGCCCACCGAAGCAGCGCCGGGTGGCGAAGGCTTCGAAGCGCGACACCTCGAGGATAACTACAACCACCCCGGGTGAGTCCCCGACATTCAGCACAGTGCGCCTGACGAAGACGCGCGCGCGACCCAAACCAACGAATTTGTAAACACCAAGGAGCTACAGATGGCCTGGACCGAATCTAAGGCGTGGATGCAGGGCAAGAGCAACGAGAAGCACTATCAGGCGCTGCTGGACGACGCGATCGAAGCGCCTGTGCGCAACGCCAAGCGCAAGAAGATCGTACGTCCCGAAGACATGCCGTGGGAGATGTCGAAGCAGGGGATCCTGAAGCATCTCCTGAATGAGCGGATGAATACCCGCATGGAGACGGTGGATGCCTACATGCAGATCATCCCGCCGGGCAGCCGCTCGGGCAAGCATCGCCAGCTCGCGGAAAGCTGCGTGTACGTCATCGAGGGGTATGGCTACGACCTGCACCAGGACTGCGACGTTGAGATCACCGACACGTACCACTGGAAGGCGCAGGACGAGGTGAAGCGCTTCGAGTGGGAGGCAGGGGATGTCATCTATATCCCGCCGAACACGATCTGCCAGCATTTCAACGGCGATGCCGACCGCCCCGTGCGTCTCATCGTCGCGGTCAACCGCATCTACAAGCAATGCGGCTTGAACGACATGGAGCAGATCGAGAACGCGCCCGAGTACGACCCCGGCGTGACACTCACGCCCGAGGTGGTCGAGCGCTACCTCAAGGTCAAGCAGACCGCTTAACAATGTAGACCGTCTCCGGACGAGGCGCCTGAAGCGCTTTGCGGCGACGGTCGAAAGGACGCATTCGATGGGTAAGGAATCGCATTGGGAAGGCAACAAGGATCGCACGTTCGTGCGCGCGATCGCCGGCGCGTACAACCTCAAGGATGAGCTCAAGCGGCTGCGCGACATGCCACGGGTGGTGAAGGGCAAGGATCTCAAGTTCCAGGACGGGCCGCAGGCATTCAGCCGTCACTACGTCGAGCCCTCCGATGGGCTCACGCAGACGCTGCACATCCATCTCGAGGAATATGCGCCCGGCGGCGCGAACGGCAAGCATGGCCACGTCAACGAGGCCGCGTTCTACATCCTCGATGGCATCGGCTACGAGGTGCACGATGGCATTCGCTACGACTGGCAGGCCGGCGACATCGCGATCGTGCACAACAATTGCGTGCACCAGCACTTCAATCGCGACCCCAAGAAGCCCGCGCGGGCGCTGGTGATCAAGACCAAGCCGATGTACATGTTCATGAACATGCTGTTCCAGCAGCGCGTGCTGCCCCGACCCAAGGAGGCCGCACCGGGGGCGGAAGGTTTCCGCGCGCGAAACGACGAAACGGATTTCAACCACGCCGAATGAAGTCCTTGCGCCGCTCAACCGGCGCAAGGAGCTCGGTCGATCTTTGCGGGAGCTACAACCATGGCCAAGGATGCAATCGTCTCCGACGAACTGGCGCAGAAGTTCGCCACTGAAAAGGAAACCCCCTACACGCGGTGGTTGCGCGACGATGGCCTCGACATCATCAGCGCGCATTACGTTCGCAACCTGAACACCGTCGAGCTTCGGCCGTGGGCGCGTCGCGGAGGACGGGCGGTTTACATCAACCACGAGGCATCACGCACGTCGAACGACTGCTATGTCTGCGAGATTGCGCCTGCCGGAGAGCTCAAACCGCAGCGTCAGCTGTTCGAGGAGATGATCCTCATCCTCTCCGGCCGGGGCTCGACCGCGGTGTGGAACGATGCCGGTCAGCGCATCACGTTCGAGTGGAAGGCCGGCTCACTGTTCGCCATTCCGCTCAACGCATGGCATCAGCACTTCAACGGATCCGGCATGGAGCCCGCCCGCTACGTGGCGGTCACCAATGCGCCTCCGGTGGTCAACCTGTACGAGGACCTCGATTTCGTCTTCAACACGAGCCATGACTTCAAGAGCCGCTTCTCGGGCGAGCCGGACTATTTCGCCAACAAGGGCGAGCAGAAGGGGCTGCTGCTCGAAACCAACTTCGTGGCCGATGCGGTGAATCTTCCGCTCATCAGCGCCAAGGAACGCGGCGCGGGTGGGGGCCACATCCGGTTCAACATGGCGAAAGGCTCGATGAACAGCCATATCTCGCAGTTTCCGGTGGGTACGTACAAGAAGGCGCACTGCCATGGTCCAGGCGCCCACGTGATCATCCTGTCGGGAGAGGGCTACAGCCTCATGTGGCCGGAGGGCGAGGAGCCACGACGCTACGAATGGGAAGTGGGCACGATGATCGTCCCGCCGAACCTGTGGTTCCACCAGCACTTCAACACCGGCACCACGCCTGCGCGATACCTCGCGTTCAAGCACGAGGTCGTGTCGATCCGCAATGCTCAGGGCGTGCCCAAGGCGTGGATCAGCCGCCGCATCGGTGGCGACCAGATCGACTACGCCGACGAGTCGCCCCTGGTGCGGACCCTCTTCGCCGATGCGCTCGGCAAGCACGGGCTCGAGCCCCGCATGGTCGCAGCGTACGAAGCCGAATTGGCAGATTTACCACCAAAGGCGGCCTAGTTCGCCCGATTTTTGCGCATTTGCTTGACACTCCCCGGCCCAATTCGGCAACCTTGCTGCAGGTGTTCTGAATCGTAGATCGTTGTTCCGCATATAAGAAATCAAACGGTTCACCGCAGGGTACAGGCAACAACCGTCCGCCTCCACGCCGGGCTTGCGTCCGTTCCCTGACTCGATCATTTGGCTATTCTTAAAGCATCCTGAGGAGGATTCGATGTTGCACAGGAAGAAAGTTCTCGCACTTGCGCTGGCAACTGCAGCTGGCATTTCCGGCATGGCCGCGGCGCAGACGTCGAGTGTCGTGCTCTACGGCAAGTTCTACCCCGAGATGGCCTGGGGTCGCGCCACCGGCGGTAACACCGGCGCCGTGAGCACCCTCGCAGCGACCGGCGCTTTGCCGAGCGACTCGCCCACCATCTACTCACTGCAGGCCTCCAACTCGCGATTTGGCGTTCGTGGCGAGGAGCATATCTCGAGTGATCTTTCGGCGATCTTCCAGCTTGAGAGTACGATCGCCGTTGACGCCGGCGGCAGCACGCTCGCCTCGCGCGACACGTTCGTGGGCCTGAAAAGTCACGCGTGGGGCACCGTCAAGCTCGGCAACTTCGACACGGTGTACAAGAATCTCGGCGATACGGTCTCCTTCCTGGGCGTCTCCAGCGGGAACTTCGTGTCCAACAGCAACATTCTCTCGAAGTCGCCGATCGGCACCAGCTCCACCGCGAGCTTTCACCTGCGCCGCGCGAACAGCGTGCAGTACGAGACGCCCGATTATCTCGGTTTCGGCGCGCTCGTGCAGTACTCGCCCGACGAAGCAAAGTCGACCACGCGCAACGCCGATCTGCTCTCGACCGGCGTCAAGTACGAGAACGGACCGATCTATGCCGCCGTCGCGTACGAGCAGCATCGCGACACGTTCGGCGGCTCACGTAACGTGCGTGCAGCGCTTTCCAACTTCGCCGACGTGAATGCGCGTTCGAAGGACCGTGCAATGCGCGGAACGCTGCGCTACTCGTGGGGTACCACCACGATCGAAGGCGACATCGCGCGCGTCGAATACACGGAAAATGGCGGAGCCACGGGTCGTTTCGAGAAGTACCGGCACAACGCCTATCTGCTTACGGCAGACCAGGTGCTGGGACCGTGGCGGTTTGCGGCGGCGTACACGTGGGCTGGCCGCGGCAGTTGCTCCCTCTTCGGTGGGGTGAACTGCTCCACCGATGGGCTCGAAGGCAACCAGGCGAGTCTCGGAGCATCGTACTCGCTGTCGCGACGCACGCAGATCTTCGCCCTGGCGTCACGCCTGCACAACGGGAACTCCGCACGCTATAACAATGCGTCCGCGGACTTCCTCCCCACGGTGCAGCCGGGTCAACGCATCGACCAGGTCGCGCTCGGCATCGCGCATACGTTCTAGTCAGCGCGTGGCATGGCCCGGGTAAACCCCGGGCCTGGGCAGCGCGTTAGTGTGCAACGCGGAAAGATCATCGGGGCCGCCTTTGGGCGGCCTCTTCGTCTCGGCGGCGTGACGTTGGAACGATCCTCGCAGCGTTCGGCCGGGCCGCTCCACGGCCGCGTGTATTCAACCGATAGCGTCATCCAATGACCCTCATTGAAGAACTTACCACCGTGCCAAAGCGTCGAACCATGCGCCATGTACTCGGCATGGCTTTGGCAGTGCTGGCGGTCCTGGTTCCGGCGCCCGGGCTCGCCCAAGGCGCCGGCAAGAACGCGAGCATGTACATGTACCAGGGCGCCGATCGCGACAAGCGGATCCTGGAGCAGGCGAAGAAGGAAGGGCTGGTCGTCATCTATACCTCGCTCAATCTCAAGGACTCCGTTCCCCTCACTGAGGCCTTCGAGAAGAAGTATGGGGTCAAGGTGTCCCTCTGGCGTGCAAGCAGCGAAAAGGTCGTGCAGCGCGGCGTCACCGAGGCGCGGGCCGGGCGATTCTCACCCGACATTTTCGAGACCAACGGGCCCGAGATGGAGGCGCTCTATCGCGAGCGGCTTCTCGATCCTTTCTACAGCCCGGCGTTCAAGGATCTGCCCGCGCAGGCCTTCCCGCACCATCGACACTACGTGCCTGACCGCTTCAATTTCTTCTCGATTGGCTGGAACACGAACCTGGTGAAGCCGCAGGACGTGCCCAACAGCTACGACGACCTGCTCGACGCGAAATGGGCCGGTGGTCGCATCGGCATGGAAGCCGGCGACGTCGACTGGTTCGCGGCCATGGTCAAACACCGGGGAGAGCAGAAGGGCCTCGAATTCTTCCGTCGCCTCGCGGCCCAAAAGCCCGAGCTGCGCACCGGGCACACGCTGATGAGCGAGCTCGTGGCTTCAGGCGAGATTCCGCTGGCGATCTCGACGTACAACCACAACATCGAACGTCTCGCCGTGAAAGGCGCGCCGGTGAAGTGGAAGGTGCTGGACCCCACGTTCGGACGTCCGCAGGGCATCGGTGTCGCCAAGCACGCGCCTCATCCGCATGCTGCGCTGCTCTTCGCCGACTACCTGCTGTCGCGTGAAGGCCAGGAGATCATCAAGCAGCGCGGCCGCGTGCCGTCGAGTCTCGCCGTGGACAGTCCGCTGAACAAGTTCAAGTACGAGATGATCGATCCGGTGATCGTGCTCGACGAGGAGCAACGATGGGAAAAACTCTGGTCGGAGCTCTTTCTGAAAGGCAGGAAAGTGCAGAAGGAGCAGGAGTGAGCTGGTGCTGCGCCAACATAATGCGCGACGGGCACGCGCCGCGTCGATGTCCGAATCGAGGAGAGAAGCAATGCAACTGAACATCACCACCCAGTCGAA
>JALYXY010000250.1 GCA_030946875.1 Pseudomonadota bacterium
GTTCGCGCGGAGGAGGATGCAGCCGGGTCTGTCCTGCGAGAACGAGCAGCGTGAGCGCGACGCTGGTGATGACGAGCCCTAGCGGCTGGTAGCGCCGCGCGCGGCTCGCGACGCGCGCACGCCAGGAGGGTCGTGCGGCCGGTGCGGGAGGTGCTTCGACGGGTGAATCGTCAGGCTGCGCGCGTTCCAGGCGGGGTGCGCGTGGCGAGCTGCTGTAAAGAGAAACTCTCTTCATCGGATCACGGCATCGGCTGCACGTCCCGCATGGCCGGCCGGGGCGCACGTGCACTGCGTGGGAGGCGGGCTCGCGTTGGGCGCCAAACTTGCATGAGAGACAGACGCTCCCGCGGACGGGTTCAACAAAATGTACCACGCGGACCGCCGGTGGCTGGGGGCGCAGCGCACCGACGTGGGCGCCACCGCAAAGTGCTGGCGGGCCTCACCCTACGCGGCCGCTCGGACGCTGCCGATATCAGGAGATCGACCCGCACGAGAGGTCCCATGTCGGTGCGCCGCAACCCGAGAAGCACCCAGACGGCCCTGGTTCTGACCGGAGGCGGGGCCCGTGCTGCGTACCAGGTCGGCGTACTGCGCGCCATCGCCGAAATGCTGCCGCGAGGCGCGCCCACACCGTTTCAAATTATCTGCGGTACCTCGGCCGGCGCCATCAATGCCTCTGCCGTCGCTTCGAACGCCGGCGATTTCAGGTGTGCAGTGCGCCGGCTGGTGAGCGTATGGAGAAACTTCCACGCCAGCGACGTCTACCGCACCGATGTCGCGGGTATGGCCCGGTGCGCGTGGCGCTGGTTCCTCGCGTTGCTGGTCGGCGGAATCCGCGACACGAATCCCGTATCGCTGCTGGACAATGCCCCGCTTGGCGAGCTCCTCACCCGACATCATGACAGCGCGAGCGTCGACCGCGCCCTCGCTGCGGGCACGCTCAGGGCATTTGCCGTCACCGCTTCGGGATACAACTCCGGTCACTCCATCTGTTTCTTCCACGGAGTGCGCGGGATCGACGAGTGGCAGCGCATGCGGCGGGTCGGGATCGCCTCGCGTGTGGAGGTCGGGCATCTCATGGCCTCGTCGGCGATTCCCTTCATGTTTCCGCCGATCCGCCTCGGTAGCGAGTATTTCGGCGACGGGTCGATGCGGCAGACGGCGCCGATCAGCCCGGCGTTGCACCTTGGCGCAGATCGTATCCTGGTTGTTTCCGTGAGCGGCCGCGCCAACAACGATGTGGTGCGCACCAACGGATGTCCGTCGCTCGCGCATATCGCGGGACATGCCCTGAACAGCCTTTTCACCGACGGCCTCGAAGCCGACCTCGAGCGGCTCGACCGCACCAATCAGACGCTTGCCAAGATTCCGCCGGCAGCCGTCGCGGGCGGCATCAACCTGAAACACGTCGAGTGCATGGTGCTCTCGCCCAGCAAGCCGCTCGATCAGATCGCCGCTCGCCATGTGCGCGCGCTGCCGTGGACCGTGCGCTACTTCCTCCGCGGCATGGGGGCCATGCGACGCAGCGGTGGCAACCTTGCGAGCTACGTTCTGTTCGAGCGCTCGTTCTGTCGTGCGCTGATGCACCTGGGCTATCACGACACCGTTGCCCGACGTGCCGAGATTGCAGAGTTCCTGGCCCTCGAGACCGCCACGCCGGTGCGTAACCACCGCGCGCGAACGCAGAAACCTGATCGGATGGAGGCTGCTCCGGAGCGGATCGCGGCCTGAAGCTGCCCTTAGCTCATCCGGACAGAAGGGCTTCACTTCGACGTCACGCGCATCGTCGAGCGCGCGACGCCTCGAATCAGCCGAGGACCCTGATCGCGTTCGCGGCGAGCGCTCGCTTCAGCTCGGCCACATGCGCGTGACCCGTTGTCTCGACCACGCACACCACACGCACTGCCGAAAGATCCGGACCGGAGAAGGCGCGGTCGTGCATGATCTCCTTGACGCTGGCGCCTGCGGAGGCGATGACTTCCGCCAGACCCGCGAGCCCACCCGGACGATCACTGATCGACACCGTGAATCGCGCGAGTCGACCGTCGGCCACGAGCCCCGTCTCGATGACACGGTCCAGCATGGTCAGATCGATGTTGCCGCCGCACAGTGCGAGCACCACATTGCGCCCACGCAGATGCTCGAGCTTCTGATCGAGGAACGCCGCCAGCGGGGCGGCACCGGCACCTTCGACCACACTTTTCTCGAGCTCGATGAGGCGAAGGACGGCAAGGGCAATGGTCTCTTCCCTGACGGTGACGACCTTGTCCACCAGACGGCGGAGCATCTCGAACGGCAGCGTCCCGATCTGCGGCACTGCAAGCCCGTCCGCCAGTGTCGCGGTGAGCGTGATCCGCGCCGGCGATCCCTGCGCGATCGCCGCGCCCAGGCAGGCCGCGCCTTCCGGCTCGACGCCCACCATCTGGACCTCGGGACGGAGTGCCTTCACCGCAGTGGCCATTCCGGCGAGCAAGCCGCCGCCACCGACCGGCACGATGATCGCGTCGACGTCGGGTGTCTGCTCGAGGATCTCGAGTGCCATGGTGCCTTGGCCGGCGATGACGTGAGGATTATCGAAGGGATGAATGAAGCTCTGACCATCACGCTGCGCAACGCGCTCGGCCTCCACTCGCGCCTCGCCGAGATCGTTGCCGTGCAGGATGACCTTCGCGCCAAGCTGACGGCAATTCGAAACCTTCACCAGTGCTGCGAACTGCGGCATGACGACCGTCGTCGGGATCCCGAGAAGGCTGCCGTGATAGGCGACGCCCTGCGCATGATTGCCGGCTGAAGCGGCGATCACACCGTGCTGGCGTGCCTCCGGCGAAAGCATCAGCAGGGCGTTGCGTGCACCGCGTTCCTTGAAGCTGCCGGTACGCTGCAGATAATCGAGCTTGCAATGAATGTGGGCGCCCGTCAGCTCCGACAACGGAATCGATTCGACACACGGCGACAGATAGACGCCACCGGCGATGCGCTCGCGCGCGGCAACGACATCAGCGAGCGTGATCACGCAGCGAACAGCGCGCAGTGAGCGACGCGCGTGCTTGCACAGCCGCAGGCGCAACAGCAAGCGCGAGCATGTTGCCCGGCATGGAGCTGCGCGGGAGAGCCCCCGCCATCGTCGTCGCCGCTGTCAGGAGGCTGCATAGGCGTCTAGAAGGGGAGCTGGACTCCGGGCTTCGTCGCTTGCAGCACGCGACGGAACTCGCTCTGGATGCGCGTCATCGCCTGCTCGTTGTCGGCTTCAAAGCGCAGCACCACGACGGGTGTCGTGTTGGAGCCACGGGCGAGACCGAAGCCGTCGGGGTATTCGACGCGCAGGCCGTCGATCCGAATCACGTCGGTGGCCCCGGGAAATTCTGCACTGAGGCCGAGTTGCGCAACGAGCGCGTGATGCTCGCCTTCGGCGCACTGGATGCTGAGCTCCGGTGTGGACATCGCATCGGGCAAGTTGTCGAGCACGGCGGAGGGATCGTCGTGGGCGGAAAGGATCTCGAGAAGGCGTGCGCCGGCATAGAGACCATCGTCGAAGCCGTACCACCGCTCCTTGAAGAACGTATGGCCGCTCATCTCGCCGGCAAGCTCCGCACCGATCTCCTTCATCTTGGCCTTGATGAGCGAGTGCCCGGTCTTCCAGAGGTACGGCACGCCGCCGTGGCGCTCGATCCATGGCTTCAGGTTGCGCGTGGACTTGACGTCGTAGATCACCGTCGCGCCGGGGCTTCGCGCGAGCATGTCGGCCGCGAACAGCATCAGCTGGCGATCCGAGTAGATGATGTGACCTTCGCGGGTCACGACGCCGAGGCGATCACCGTCGCCGTCGAACGCAAGCCCGAGCTCGTGCCCACCTTCCTTGACCACGCGAATGAGCTCCACCAGGTTCTTCGGCTGCGAGGGGTCGGGATGATGATTCGGGAAGTGGCCGTCGACCTCGCAGAAGAGCTCCACCACCTCGCATCCCATGCGGCGGTAGAGCGTGGGCGCATAGGCACCCGCGACACCGTTTCCGCTGTCGATGACGATCTTCATCGGCCGCTTGAGACGCACATCCGCGACGATGCGATCGATGTAAGCCGTGCTCACATCCTCGGTGCGATACGAGCCGGAGCCGTGGCGGAAATCGTTTGCTTCAAGACGGCGGCGCAAGGATTGAATCGCTTCTCCGGAAAGTGTGTCGCCGTTGATCACCATCTTGAGGCCGTTGTAGTCCGGCGGGTTGTGACTGCCGGTCACCATGGTCGAGCACTGCGTTCGGAGATGATGGGCCGCGAAGTAGCTCATCGGCGTCGCAACCATACCCACGTCGATCACGTTGGCTCCGGAGGCGCGGATACCGTCGGACAATGCCTTCGCAAGCTCCGGTCCGGACAATCGTCCGTCGCGTCCGACCACGATGGTGTCGCGTCCCGCTTCGAGTGCAAGCGTGCCAAGACCCTGTCCGATGGTGCGCACGATCGCTGGAGTGAGCGTGCGGCCGACGATGCCGCGAATGTCATACGCTTTGAAGATTTCCGGAGGCAACGCGACCTGAGACATGGGTTGTGGCATGTGCTGCTCCTTAGTTGGCTTGCGCGAAGAATTGTAGCAACCGCCGCGGTAGCCACTCCTGGCGGCCGGGAAACGGGCCGGTCATGAAGCCTGCGTGGCCTCCGGTGGCGGGCTGCTCGAGCACCACCGCAGAGCTGACTGCACTCGCGTGCGGCAGCGACGCCGCGGGCACGAACGGGTCGTTGCGAGCGTTGAGCACGAGCGTCGGCACGCCGATGTGCGCAAGCCAGGGCTTGCTCGACGCGCGGTGCCAGTAGTCATCCGCCCCGGCGAAGCCATGCAGCGGCGCCGTCACGTGATGATCGAACTCGTACATCGACCGCACCGTGCGTACCTTGTCCGCGTCGAGCGTGCCGGGGAAGCGCTGCGCCATCGCAAGCCCCTTCGGCACCAGTGTATTCAGGAAATTGCGTGAATAAACCCGGTTGAAGCCCTGCCCGATGGCGACGCCCGCCGCGGTGAGGTCGAGCGGCGCGGAGATCGCCGCCGCGGCAGCGATATGCGTGCGAGGTGCGGCGCCCAGCCGGCCGAGCCAATTGAGCAGTGCGCTGCCCCCCAGCGACACGCCGACGAGATAGAGCGGCGACGCCGGAATGCGTGCGCGGATCGCATCGACGAGAAGCCCTACGTCCTCGTGATCGCCGGAGTGGTAGGCGCGTGGCAGAAGGTTCGGCGTGCCGCCACAGCCACGAAAATGCGGCACGACTCCACGCCAGCCGGCGGAGGCGAGATGCACCATGAGCGCGCGTGCGTAGTGCGAGGCCGAGCTGCCCTCGAGGCCGTGCAAGAGAGCGACCAGAGGCGTGGCCGAACCTGCGCCTTGCACGTCGAGCCAGTCGAAGTCCCAGAAGTCCCCGTCGGGTGTGTCGACGCGCTCGCGTCGGAACTGCACTCGCGCGCGGGGAAGCAGAAAAGGATAGATGGTTTGCGCGTGGCCACCCGGGAGCCAAAACGGCGCACGGTACGGCGACACGTCCGCCGCAGGTGATGGCGTGATTACGGTTGCCCGGCCGCTGCCAGCCGACGCTGCGCGACCGCGCGTGCGAGGTCCTCGAGGACATCCACGGTCGCATCCCAGCCGATGCAGGCATCGGTCACCGAGACTCCGTATTGCAAAGGCTGTCCCGGCACGAGATCCTGCCGTCCCGCGTTCAGATGGCTCTCGATCATGACACCGATGATCCGCTCGTCGCCGGCAGCGATCTGGCGTCCGACGTCGTGCGCCACGTCGACCTGCCGCTCATGATTCTTCTCGCTGTTGGCGTGCGAGCAATCGACCATCAGCCGTTGCGCGAGCCCCGCTGCAGCAAGACGCCTGCAAGTCGCATCCACGCTCTGCGCGTCGTAGTTGGGTTGCTTACCGCCGCGAAGGATGATGTGACAATCATTATTGCCAGCGGTGTGCACGATCGCGGAGTGGCCGCCCTTGGTCACGGAAAGAAAGTGATGCGGGGCCGACGCTGCCTTGATCGCATCGACTGCGATCTTCACATCGCCGTCGGTGCCGTTCTTGAAGCCGACGGGGCATGACAGTCCCGAGGCGAGCTGGCGATGCACCTGGCTTTCCGTCGTGCGCGCGCCGATCGCGCCCCAGGCGATCAGATCCGCGATGTATTGCGGGGTGATCATGTCGAGGTACTCGGTGCCCGCCGCGAGCTCGAGATCGGCGATCTCGACCAGTATCCGTCGCGCGAGGCGCAGCCCGTCGTTGATCCGGAAGCTGTCATCGAGACGCGGGTCGTTGATGAGCCCTTTCCAACCCACGGTCGTGCGTGGTTTCTCGAAATAGACGCGCATCACGACCACGAGGTCGGCTGCGAGCTCCCGGCCAACGGCCGCGAGGCGCGTGGCGTAATCGATGGCAGCGTCATAGTCATGAATGGAGCACGGACCCACCACCACGAGCAGTCGATCATCGGCCCCTTGCAGCACGCGATGGATCGCCTCGCGAGCGCCGAAAGTGGTGGCGATCGCCCGGTCCGAAGGTGGAAACTCGCGCAACAGGTGAGCCGGCGGCGCGAGCTCCATGATCTCCTGAATGCGGGTGTCGTCGACAGCGAGCTTGGCGGCCGGTTGGGACGGCAGGATGGTGCGGGGCCGAATGGGGGTGGATGTGGACACGGCAGACTCCAGTAAAACTGCAAAGCCAAGCAAAACAGGATTTTACGCGAATAAGGTCGGCGACGAACGGTATCGAGCCGACTGGCAAGGGAGTCGATTGGCTGAACTCCGCGTAATTGCACGCGGTGGTTGTTGCGCCGCAGTAACTATTTTTGAGACACCGGGTCGGCAGAACGGGGCGAAATCGTTGCCTGGCCGCGTACGCTTGCCGTAGACTTTGATCGAAGGCCAGCGGCTTCCGTGATTGACTGCCGAGGGTCGCACTCCAGTCAAAAATCGCTTTTCCGTCCACCTGCGAGAGAATGATGAAAAACCTGCTTGCGCTCCTGACGTTGTCCGCGTTCGCTCTTGTTGCAACCCCATCCATGGCCATGGACAAGATGGCAAAGGGCGACAGCACTGCGAACCCGCAACAGAACAAGATGAAGACGTGCCAGACCGAGGCCGGCGACAAGAAGCTCGAAGGCAAGGACCGACAGGCCTACGTGAACACGTGCCTCAAGGCGAAGCCGGCCAAGAAGGAAAGCAAGATTTCCATGTGCAACAAGCAGACCGCCGGGATGAAGGGCGACGACCGCAAGAAGGCGCAAAGCGAGTGCATGAAGGCGGCATGATGTTCTGATCCGTTTCAAATCCGGTCGGATGATCTCCTGTCCATCCGACCGAGACTACAAGGCCGCATCCGGGCAACCTGATGCGGCCTTGTTTTATCTGGCATTGCCGTGACAGGTTGCGCATCGTTCGAGTCGTTGCGTGTTCGCGCACCGCACCGCGAGAGCCGAAGGGGAGCTGTTGCTGCCGAGCTTCAGACGGCCGCGAGCTCGGCTGTGTGTCTGCCGACATGCGCTCTCCGCCGCACTTTTACGTAAAAAGCGAGTCAACAGCAACAGTGCTTAAGCCGCGATGTTCAACTCCGGGGGTGCGACATGAAAAAATTGCTGTTCACGCTTGCCTGTGCCGTATGCGCCATGGGTGCGACGGTGGCGTCCGCTTCGTTTCACACGTGGGAAATCATCGAGCTCTATTCCAACGCGGACGGTAGCATCCAGTTCGTGTTGCTGCACGAGAGTGCCGGTTACGACGGGGAGAACCTCATTGCGGGCCACACCTTGGCGGCCACTCACGCCGGGCGCACCAAGACATTCACGTTTCCCCGCGATCTTCCGAGTTCGTCCACGGCAAATCGTTACGTGCTGATCGCGACCCAGGGTTACGTGGATGCGGGCGCGTACTACGCGGAGTTCGGCAACGTGCGGCCTGATTACGTTATTCCCGACCGCTTCCTCCCCACCGATGGAGGGACGGTGAGCTATGCGGATGTCGACGCCGTCTCGTATGCGGGGCTGCCGTCGGATGGCGACTCGGCTGTGTACACACCGTTCAATGCGGCGAATTATGTGGCCGCCAACCAGGCCCGCAACTTCGCCGGTTCAGTGTCGATCCTTCCGGCTTTGGCGGTAACCGCCGTCGAGTATTACAACCCGACGCTCGACCACTATTTCATCAGCGACCTCGCGCCGGATATCGATGCGCTCGACAGCGGCCGCACGCCCGGGTGGCGCCGCACCAACCTGTCGTTCTACGTATACGGGCGTAGTGCAGCGGGCCTGAACCCGGTCTGCCGCTTCTACATCCCGCCGCAGCACGGCAACTCGCACTTCTTTTCCGCCTCGCCGAGCGAATGCGCCACCGTGTCGAGCCGTATCGGCGTCGATCCCAATTACAGCGGCTACATCCTTGAAACGTCGGCGGCGTTCTACAGTTATCTGCCGAACACCAGCAGCGGGGCCTGTCCCGCGGGCACTACGCCGGTGTATCGGCTGTGGAATGGTCGCGCGGACTCGAACCACCGCTACACCACCGACCCGGCAGTCCGCACGCAGATGATCGCTCGGGGCTACATCCCCGAAGGCTACGGTGCTGCAGGTGTGGCCATGTGCTCCCCGACCTGACAGCGGCTGAGCGCTGCAGGCACGTGATTCGCGGATGCGACGTTCGCCCTAGGCCATCCGTCTATCGTGTGTGCAGGCCCTTCTTGTCGTTGAATGACTGTCCCGTGCAGCAAAGCGGGACTCACCAACGACAAG
>JALYXY010000252.1 GCA_030946875.1 Pseudomonadota bacterium
GGCGCCTGGGACATGCAGAAGTTCCTGCTCGAGCTGGCGCTCGCGCCTGACTCCGAGCGGCGCCGACAGGACACGCGCGCCCGCGGCGCCGTCGCGGCAGGAATCTAGTCATGGCGAAGCTCACTCCTGCAGCGGGCCAGGTGAACGATTTCGTCATCAAGTTCGCGAACGTCAACGGCTCCGGCTCGGCTTCGGCCAACGGGCTGTTCGCGCGAACGGTGCTGCGCATGGGGGTGCCTGTGTCCGCGCGCAACATCTTTCCTTCGAACATCCAGGGGCTGCCCACCTGGTACGAAGTGCGCGTGATCGAGCATGGCTGGCGTGGACGTCGTGGCGGCGTCGACTTCATGGTCGCCATGAATCCCCAGACGTGGGACGTCGACGTGGCCGAGATCGAGCCGGGTGGGTATCTCTTCTACGATTCGACGAAGCCGCTGCCCGCATCGAAGTTCCGCGACGACGTGACCGCGCTCGGCGTGCCGTTGACGGCCATCTGCAACGCCCAATACAGCGATGCGCGCCAGCGCCAGCTCTTCAAGAACATCATTTACCTGGGAGCGCTTTCGGCGCTGCTGGACCTCGATGTCGACGAGATCGAGAAGCTGCTGCGCGAGCAGTACCGCGGCAAGGAGCCGCTGCTCGAGTCGAATCGCCGCGCCCTCATGATGGGGCGCACTTACGCGCTCGAGAACTTCGCGTGCCCGTTGCCGCTGCGCGTCGAGCGCTCGGATGCCGTGGGTGATCGCATCTTTCTAGACGGCAATACGGCCGCGGCGCTGGGGTGCGTGTACGGTGGTGCGACCGTGGCCGCGTGGTATCCGATCACGCCGTCGTCATCGATGGCGGAGGCATTCGCCAGCCACTGCGGCAAGTACCGCGTCGATGCGCAAACAGGCAAGCAGCGATACGCGATCGTGCAGGCCGAAGACGAGCTTGCGTCGATCGGCATCGTGATCGGCGCCGCATGGAATGGGGCGCGCGCTTTCACCTGCACCTCCGGACCGGGCATCTCGCTCATGCAGGAGTTCATCGGGCTCGCGTATTTTGCGGAGATTCCCGCCGTTCTGTTCGACGTGCAACGCGGCAGCCCCTCGACCGGAATGCCCACGCGTACGCAGCAGGCGGACCTCCTGATCTCGGCCTACGCCTCGCATGGAGACACCAAGCACATCCTGCTCTTTCCCGAGGACCCGAAGGAATGCTTCGAGATGGCCGCGACGTCGTTCGATCTCGCCGACCGCCTGCAGACGCCCGTGTTCGTTCTGCTCGATCTCGATATCGGCATGCAGGACTGGCTGGTGGATCCGTTGGAATGGAACGATGCCCGCACGATCGACCGTGGCAAGGTCATGTCATTCGAGCAGCTCGAAGCCGGCAAGGAGTTCGGGCGTTATCTGGATGTCGACGGCGATGGCATTCCGTATCGCACCTATCCCGGTACGCACCCCAGCAAGGGCGCATTCTTCACCCGGGGCACCACCAAGGACCGATACGCGCGGTACACCGAGGAAGGTCCTGCCTACGTGGACAACATGCAGCGGCTGCTGCGCAAGTTCGAGACGGCCAAGGATCTCGTGCCCGCACCCATCATCGAGCGCGCGGCCAAGCCGACCCGCACCGGTGTGATCTGGTATGGCTCGTCGTCGGCACCCATGGCGGAGTCACTCGCTGCACTGGAAGCCGACGGCATCCATGTCGACCGCATGCGCATCCGCGCCTTCCCCTTTGCAGATGCCGTGACCGGGTTCATCCGCGAGCATGATCGTGTGTTCGTGGTCGAGCAGAACCGCGATGGTCAGCTCCGCATGATGCTGGTCAACGAATGCGGCGTCGCGCCCGACAAGCTGATCGCCGTGCTTCATTACGATGGCACCCCGATGACGGCGCGCTTCGTCCGGCGCGAGATCGCCGACAGGATGGACACGCGCACGCCTCCGGATCAAGGCGCCACGACCCTGAAAGCAGAGCTCAGAAGGCGAAAATCAGAGCTCATCCATGGCAAGTGACTCGTCAGCCTCGAGACTCGCGAACGGCAAATGCGCCGCACCGTGTCCAGGCAGTTCTGACAACTGACAACTGACAACTGACGATGACCTACCTCGCCAAACCTCGCCTCCACCATCCGGATCTGCCCACCAACCGGCTCGGCTACAACCGCCGCGATTACGAGGGCGCCGTATCCACGCTCTGTGCCGGCTGCGGCCACGACTCCATCTCGGCGGCCATCGTGCAGGCGTTCTTCGATCTCGAGGTCGAGCCGCACAGGGTCGCCAAGCTATCGGGCATCGGCTGCTCGTCCAAGACGCCGACCTATTTCCTCGGACACTCGCACGGCTTCAACAGCGTGCACGGCCGCATGCCATCGGTGCTCACGGGGGCGAATCTCGCCAATCGCGATCTCATCTATCTCGGCGTGTCCGGCGACGGTGACTCGGCATCGATCGGCATCGGCCAGTTCGCGCACGTGTTGCGTCGTGGCGTGAACATGGTGTACGTCGTCGAGAACAACGGCGTCTACGGTCTTACCAAGGGGCAGTTTTCGGCAACGGCCGACAAAGGCTCCAAAGCCAAGCGCGGCGCGGTGAACAACGACGAGCCAATCGATCTCGTGCTCCTCGCCTTGCAGCTCGGCGCCACGTTCGTGGCGCGCAGCTTCTCGGGTGACAAGACGCAACTGGTGCCGCTCATCCGCGCGGCAGTGATGCACAAGGGTGCGGCGTTCATCGACGTCGTGAGCCCTTGCGTCGCGTTCAACAATCACCCGGGCTCCACCAAGAGCTACGACTACGTGCGCGAGCACAACGAGGCCGTCAACCGGCTCGACTTCATGCCTGATCGCGCACCGATCACTGCCGATTACGCGGCAGGCGAGACGCGCGACGTGCTGCTGCACGATGGCGGTACCGTACGTCTGCGCAAAGTGCGCGAGGACTACGACCCCACCGACAAGCTGCGTGCAATGGCTTATCTGCAGGAGCGAGCCGCCGTCGGTGAGATCGTGACGGGTCTCCTCTACACCAAGCCGGACTCGACGGATCTGCACGATAGCCAGCACACGGTCGATGTTCCCCTCAATGCGCTTGCAGCCGACACGCTCGTTCCAGGATCGGCATCGCTCGCGCAGTTCAACTCGGCGCACCGCTAACAACCTGCCCGCGTCTGATCGCTGCCGCAGCCGCGGGTTCGACGAGGCGGGACGCTAGAATCGCGGAGTGCGCCGCCGGCTCCGCCCTTTCGTGCTCATTGCGGGCACCATCCTGCTGCTCTTCGGAGCGGCCGCAGCCATTGCGCTCTGGTCGATCGACGCGAACACGCTTGCCTCACCCCTGCGCGAGCGCGTCAAGACGGCCACGGGACGTGATCTTGCGATCGGCGGCGGCACGTCCCTTGCACTTGCGTGGGAACCCCGTATCGAGCTGCGTGATGTCACGTTGTCGAACGCCCCCTGGGCAAGTGACAAGACGTTCATAGCCGCGAAGCGCGTCGAAGTGCAGTTCGCGTGGATGCCCCTGCTCGCGCGCAAGCTCGACCTGCGCAAGGTCATCGTGACCGAGCCGGAGATTTCTCTGGAGGTGAACGCTGCCGGCCGGGGCAACTGGGAGCTCACCGCCCCATCGGGTGCCGGCCCCAACTCCGCGGAGCCCGAGCAGAGAAGCGCGGTCAGCGACGAGATCGGAATCGGCCACGTGGTGATCGATCGCGGCACCATCGTGTACCGCGGCGGTGCGCAGCGCGTCACGCGCGTCGCCGTCGAGCATTTCGATCTTCGTGCAGGCGATCTCGACGCTGCGGTGAATGCAAGCTTCACCGGGGCGGTGGATGGCATGGCGATCGTTCTGACGGGACAGGCGGGGCCGCTGCGTGAGCTCGTCACCCGGCGAGCGGCATACCCGATGCACGTCGAGGGCGAGATCGCGGGTCGCAAGCTCAAGGCACAGGCGAAGCTCGCGCCTGATGTGACGACCACGCGCTTCGAGGATGTCGAGGTCGTGCTGGGCGGCAGTGCATTGCGCGGCAGCATCGTCGCGCCGAAGGAGGGTGGGGGCCCGATCGCTGTGCAGCTGCAGTCACAGCGTCTCGAGATGACAGACTTGACGTGGCCAACAGGCCCCGTAGCGGTCAGCGATCCTGCAAGGCGGCAGGATGCGCCAACCACCCAGCCCGCGACAGCGCGCGTACTTTCAGCGGAGCCGTTAGGCATCGCCCTGTTGCCGCGTGCAAGCGTGCAGGCGGAGCTCCGCATTGCCGAGCTCGTTCTGCGCGGGGGCACTGCATGGCGCAATGTGCACGCGCAATTCACGACGGGCAGCGGTCGGCTCGACGCACCGGACATCCGTGCCGATGTCATGGGTGGTCGGTTGCAGGCCGCCCTGCATGTCGATGCGCGCACGGAGCCGGCGCAGGTGCATCTCACTGCAGACGGTAACGATCTGGAGCTGGGCGCGCTTCTCCTGGCGGCTGGAGCATCGTCGGCGGTCAAGGGCGGCAAGACGCGCTTGCACCTGGATCTCACGACCCGTGGCGCCTCGGAGCATGAGTGGGCACGTCATGCAACCGGCTCCATCCACGCGGATGTGGGGGCTGCATCGCTTGCGCTCAAATCGTCCGGCAAGGATTCGCCCGTGAGCGAGCTCCTCGGCGTGGTGCTGCCCATCGCCAATGCGGGGAGCGCCACTCAATTGCACTGTGCTGTCGCGAGACTCGCGGTTCGCGATGGTGTTGCGCACCTCGACCGGTCGGCAGGCATCGAAACCGAAAGCCTCGGGCTCCTTGCGAGCGGCAGCGTGGATCTTGGCGCGGAAACCCTCGACGTGACACTGCGCCCGAGCGTGCCGGGTCTGGGTCGCTTCGACCTCGGGCAGCTCGCCGGAACCGTGCACTGGCGCGGGCCCTGGCGCAACGCGAGCCTCACGATCGATGCCTTGTCTTCGGCGGGCGCCGTCGCGAGCGTCGGCGCGCTCCTGGCCGGGCATGTTGTCGGGCCGATCGCCGGCGTGCTCATTCCGCGCGCACTGCCGCAAGCGGGCGCGTGCACCGTGGCCAGACGATAGGGGAGAGCACGCGCGCACCCGCTATAATCGGTGCAGAGTCGAAAGTCTTCGAAGGATCGGCAACACCATGAAAATTCTCGTTCCGGTCAAGCGCGTGATCGACTACAACGTGAAGATCCGCGTCAAGCCCGACGGTAGCGGAGTCGATACCGCGAACGTCAAGATGTCGATGAACCCATTCGACGAGATCGCCGTCGAGGAGGCCGTACGCCTGAAGGAGAAGGGCATTGCGACCGAGATCGTCGCGGTGTCCTGCGGTCTTCCTGCGTGCCAGGAGACGTTGCGCACGGCGCTCGCGCTCGGCGCGGATCGCGCGATCCTGGTGCAGACCGATGTCGAGCTGCAGCCGCTCGCCGTTGCCAAGCTGCTGAAGGAGATCGTTGCACGCGAGTCACCGCAGCTGGTGATCCTCGGCAAGCAGGCCATCGATGACGACGCGAACCAGACCGGTCAGATGCTCGCGGCGCTGCTCGACTGGCCGCAGGCGACGTTTGCATCCAAGGTGGACATCTCCGAAGGGCGCGCCGTGGTCAAGCGTGAGATCGACACCGGCAGCGAGACGCTCGAGGTGGCCCTGCCTGCCGTCATCACGACGGATCTGCGCCTCAACGAGCCACGTTACGCCACACTTCCGAACATCATGAAGGCGAAGAAGAAGCCGCTCGAGACGCTCACGCCGGAGGCGTTGCACGTCGATGTCACGCCGCGCCTGCGCACACTCAAGGTGATCGAGCCGGGCAAGCGCAAGGGCGGCGGCAAGGTCGCCGACGTGAAGGAGCTCGTGGCCAAGCTGCGCAACGAGGCGAAGGTGATCGCGTGATCGTTCGCAAGTCTCACGGTATCGTCGAAAGCCCGCGTTCATGACCATCCTCGTTCTGGCCGAGCACGACAACGCAGCGCTCACCCCGGGCCTCCTGCAAACGCTTGCGGCAGCGGCCCGCATCGGCGGTGATGTGCATGTTCTGGTGACCGGTCCTGGCGCCGCTCCGGTCGCCCAGGTCGTCACCCGGATTGCCGGCGTTTCGGCCGTGCTGCACGCCGACGCGCCGCATCTCGATCCGCCGATCGCCGAGAATGTGGCCGCGACGACGGCGGCCCTCGTGCGTGCACGCGGCTATACGCATGTGCTTGTGCCCGCCACCGGGCACGGCAAGAACATTGCGCCACGCGTCGCGGCCTTGCTCGACGTTGCGCAGATCTCGGACATCATCTCGGTGGAGTCACCTGACACCTTCGTGCGGCCCATTTATGCCGGCAACGCGTTCGCGACGGTGCAAAGCGTCGACCCCGTGAAGGTCATTACGGTGCGTACCACCGCGTTCGATGCCGTGGCCGCAACCGGCGGCCAAGCGGCGATCGAGCGGGTCGAAGCCGCGCCCGGCACGGGCGTCACGAAGGTCGTGAAGCGCGAGGTCGCGGTGTCCGATCGACCCGATCTGGCGAGTGCGAAAGTGGTGATCTCCGGAGGCCGCGGACTGGGCAATGCGGAGAACTTCCGTCTGCTCGAGGGGCTTGCGCTGAAGCTCAACGCCGCTATCGGTGCGTCGCGCGCAGCCGTCGACGCGGGGTACGTGCCCAACGAATATCAGGTGGGTCAGACCGGCAAGGTGGTGGCGCCGGATCTCTACATCGCCGTCGGAATTTCCGGAGCGATCCAGCACTTGGCAGGGATGAAGGACAGCAAGGTCATCGTTGCGATCAACAAGGATCCGGATGCGCCGATTTTCCAGATCGCCGACTACGGTCTGGTGGGCGATCTCTTCGAGCTCATCCCGCAGCTCACTGCGGAGCTGGACGCGCCACGCTGAATCAGTGCAGCCGTGGTTGTAAACGGTTGGTCGAGCTGACCGGCCGTCCTGGGCACAACCATACCGTGGCGAGGAGCACATGAGCAGCTACAGAGCACCGCTTG
>JALYXY010000013.1 GCA_030946875.1 Pseudomonadota bacterium
ATTGCGGATCACGAGGCGCGCGCCCGGCGACGTAGCGCGCGTCGATGATGAGATCGTGACCCTCGAGCACGGCGTTGGCCCAGCCGATCACCTCGTCGCGCCACAGGAGCGGCAGTGCGTAATAGCCAAGCTTGCGCTTGTGCACGGGCGTGTACGCTTCGAAACGGTAGGGCCACCGCCAGAAGAGCTCGAAGCGCATCCGATCCCACACCACCGGATCGAATGGTGCAAGGAGATAGACGCGGTCTTTCAGCACGTGCGCTTTCGATTGCGGCGTTTCATGGCCAGGCCAAAACCAGTCCTGTCCCTCCACCCGCTCGTGAGCGAGCCGTGCCCGCGCGCGCGCAATTGCGTCGTCGAGATCGCCTCGCCACTGCGGCACGCCGTGGCGCAGCCGGCGCAGGAGCGTCGTGAGACTGCGCAGTGGCAGCGGTGCGTATTTGGCCACTGCGATGTCAATCAGCGCGTCGAGCCGCTCGCGAGATGTCATCGAGTCGGAATCATCTTGGGTTTGACGCGGAGCGTACACGCGCACACCACGATCGCGGCGTACGACGCGCAGCAGTCCACGATAGTGCATACCTTCGAGAAGATGCGTCGACGCATTGGACGAGCCGCCCCAGTAGTTACGAACCTTGCCATGCGCGAAGTGCTCGACGATCTCGCGCGGATGCGCCGCCCCGCGCTCGCGAATGAAGGCAAGCACGTCCGCGGCACGGCGCGTGGTGGTCGCATCCCAGACGTGCGCCGGGACGCGCGGATGCATGAGCGCATGCAGCGCGCGCGGCATGAACCCGTAATTGACGAAGAAATCCTCCTCGATGGCCAGCCGGGGATAGCTCGCTTCGAGTTGGCCTGCACGGTAGTGTCTGACACGGTGCCGCAGCGTGAGGTCCTGCGCCCGCGCCGGTGCACGGATCGGGTCGGCCTGGAGAAAACCAAGCCGCTCGATCGCACGCGCCGGAGTCGTGACGACGAACAGCGACCGTGCGACAGCGTAGCGGCGAAGGTCCTCGATTCGCAACGCTGCCGGCACGGGTTTCCTCAGGGATGGAGGATCAGCTTCTGCACGCGCCAGTTGAGAAGCTCGGCGACGTAGAGCACGTTCTCGGAGGGGCACGCGATTTCGTGGATCCATCCGAACTGGTTCTGCTGCTTGCCCGATTCACCGAGAACGCCCAGCACTTTGCCGTCCAGTGGAAGCTTGTAGATGCGGCCCGGGTACGCATCCGAGGTGTAGAGCACCTGATTGGGTACGGGCGTGATGCACACGGTCCAGGGTGCTCCGGGCGCCCGGGTGAGCGGCGAACCGGCGGCTTCGAGCTTGGCGGCATCGGGCACCGCGCCGATTGCAGGCTGAATGCTGGTGTCGAACGGCACGTCGATGCGGATCTCGCGCAGGACTTTTCCTTCGCCCCTGGATGCGTCGGTTGCCACGATCCGCGACATAGATGTTGCCTTGCGCGTCGGCGGCAATGCTGTGCGGCGTGCCACGCGAAAAGACGAAAACGTACCCCTTCGAGTTCACCGCTACGCCAGTCACCTCGCCGAGATGCATATCCTTGGGCAGCTTGATGGGAGCGGGGACCGAGTCGAATCGGACGACGAGCGCAAGGGGATCGTGCGCCTGTGCGAGTGCCATGCTTGCGCCGTTTCGACGCCGCGTCAACCTGTCGCCGCGAACCCGAGCATCGAGCGGGCGCCTCGCGGTTCGTTTCGCCAGGTGATAGAGGCGAGGCGTGACGGTACAATCAAACACAAGACACATGCGAGACAATGAAGCCCGCCAATTTCCTGGTGATCATGTCCGACGAGCACAACCCCAAGGTGCTCGGCGCGGCGGGTCATCCGATCGTCGAGACGCCCAACCTCGATGCCCTGGCGGCGCGAGGCACGCGTTTTCGCTCCGCCTACACGCCCTGCCCGATCTGCGTACCGGCGCGCGCGGCCTTTGCGCTCGGCCGTTATGTGCACGACGTCGGGTTCTGGGACAACAGCGACGCCTACGAAGGGACTCTGCCGAGCTGGCATCACCGCCTGCGCGCCGCGGCGCATCGCACCGTCTCCATCGGCAAGCTGCACTTTCGAGGCCATGCGGGTGACGATCACGGATTTTCCGAAGAGATCGTTCCCATGCACATCATCGATGGCGTCGGCGACATCAAGGGTCTCGTCCGCGACAACATTCCCCGGCGCAAGGGCGGCGAAAAGATGGCGAAGCTCGCGGGGCCTGGCGAATCGTCTTACACCGTCTACGACCGCGACATCGCCGGGCGTGCGCAGATCTGGCTGCACGAGGACGCCCCCAAGTGGCGGCATACGCCATGGGTGCTTTTCGTGTCGTTCGTCGCCCCGCACTTTCCACTCACCGCGCCGCCCGACTGGTTCTACAGGTACTGGCAGCAGGATCTTCCGATGCCGAAGCTGTTCGATCCGGAGACAAGGCCGCAGCATCCGTATCTGCGCGACTACGCGGACACTGTGGACTATGGCAGTCA
>JALYXY010000038.1 GCA_030946875.1 Pseudomonadota bacterium
GCTCAACAGCGCTCTCGGGTCAGGATGGGCCGGTCAGCGGAATGCGTCGTGGTTCATCCAGGCCAGCGCGCGCAACTGCCACTGAACACTCGCAGGCACTATCGGCCGGGGCGGCAGTTCCTGCTGGATGTCGGCGCACGCTGGGAGACGACGGACAAACTCGGCCTCATGCTGCAACTCATTACAGGCAGCGGGACGCCGGCAGCGAAGCGGAACCCGAAGATTCGGGCCGCCGAACCCTTTCACTCAGCCCGGATGTCACTTACGTGGTGATGCCAGGGGTGCCCGTCTATGGCGTCGTACAAGTCCCGGTGTACAAGCGCACGAATGATGTCCAGCTCGTTGCAAGCCGCTCCTATGCGGTGGGCGCGCAAATGCAGTCCGACGCACCGCGAGCGTTGCCGAGTACCCGGCGGTGAACGCTCGCACGCCGGTGTCTGCTGTTGAGCAGCCGTTCCAGCTCGTCTTGCTGACCACGAGCATTACAGGTCATCAGCGGGGCCAGGGTGACATGTACCGATGCACAACTCGAAAAGATCAGAGCGTCGCCAGCAGAGGATCAGCTTTGAAACCAAGAATTTGAACGACGCGGTGCATTCCTGCGTGATAGGGCCCTTCATCGAGATCGCGCTCAACTTCCCTCGCTATCGCAAAACGAAGCGGGCCAAGCTCACCGCGAAGAATGGCTTTGCCAGGATAGGGGCTCGTGTCGGTGGCGCCCGCGACGCTTTTGGACTCCAGCACAAAGGCCCCATTTTCACGTAGCGCGCGTTGGACCGTTCGGTAGAGGCGTTGCCGCATGGCGCTTGGCGGGTGCGAGAAGATGGACAGGACAAGATCCCAGCGGTCCTGACCGAGGTCATAATCCGTAAGATCGGCGAGCTCGGTCGTGATCGATACCCCATGTTTCGCCGCCAGCTCCCGCGCCTTTTTGAGCCCGACTGCGGAGTGGTCGACCGCGGTGACGTTGAAGCCGAGCCGAGCCAGATACACCGCGTTCCGGCCTTCGCCTTCGGCCAGGGAAAGTGCTTCCCCGGGGCGAATGCCGGCGATTGCAGCGCGGAGGAAATCGTTTGGGTGTTCACCATAGGCGTACCCCGGCTCGCTGAACCTCGCGTCCCAATATTCGTGCGTTCTCCCATCAGATTCTGAAATCCGCATCAGCTCAGTTCTCATCCCATTTTTCACGCCATTCGCAAAGGGCGTGGCAGTGAAAGCTAGAAAATCCATCTGGAAGTTTGGAAGTCCTCGGCCGGTAGCGTGCATGAGCCAGGCGCATGTGCATGCGGGTCACAACACCGTGGCGCCGCGATGCGCGCGCCCAGGTCATAGTACCGGGGAGCCGTTTTCGCCCCGCACTGTGCCTGTGAAACTTGCCGTGGCCCGTCCCAAAGTGCTGCGCGTAATCGACAGCAGCGCGTGAGCGCTCGAAGCTGCGGCGTGCTGTTCGTGCCTTCAGATGGTGCATGCCTTTGTTAACATCAAAGGTCTATCGCACACGTCCTGAAGCCCGCGAATGCATCGTACCGGTGCGGCATATAGAAGTTTCGGAATCGCTCGTGCACGAGCCGGGCTCGCGTCGCCCACGATCCGCCGCGCAGCGTACGGTGCGACCCAAACCATGGCAGCGAATAGTCGACGTAGGGATCCGGCGCGAAGCCGGGGTACGGCAGGAAAGCTGAGGCCGTCCACTCCCACACGTTGCCCAGCATGTGCGCGAGATGCGTGTCGCTTGACGCGGTCGGCACTGGATGCCCCAACGCGGCGTCCAGATTGCAAGCCACTGCCTGCGCAGCGGGCGTGGCGTCGGATGACAGGCTCAATCGCGCAGCGGCTTCCCACTCTTGTTCGATGGGGAGTCGACGGCCAGCCCAGCGGCACCACGCGTCGGCCTCGTAGGCGTTCACGTGCTGTACGGGCGCATCCCAGTCGATGGGCACGAGATCGGCAAACCAGCGTTGGCGCCATTCGCCGCTGCCGTGTGACCAATACGCAGGTGCGGTACGCTTCGCGGCTCGCAACCATGCGCACGCCTCGTCGGACCAGAGCTTCGGGTGGTCGTAGCCGCCATCCTCGACGAATGCGCGAAACTCGGCATTGGTCACGCAACTGGCGGCTATTCGGAACGGGCCCAGGTGCACGCGATGCGCCCATTTCTCATTGTCGAACACGAACCGACGTGCCTCGTCCGACGGCGAACTTCCGATGACCGCTTCGTGCTCAGGAATGGTGATGTCAGCGGCGCTGTTCCGTGCCCTCGTCGCGTACTCGGCCGCTGCAACCGGCGCATCCAGCCACGGCGGTGCAGGCAACTGCAAGGTCTGCAGCGTCATGAGGAGCGCTTCGCCGTGCATGTCCTCGTGATGGAGCGCGAGCGTGAAAAAGTAGCAGGCGTCGGCATCGGAGTGAGCCCGCATGGCACGCAAGCTGGCCTCGAGCGTCGCATCCAAGTATTCGCGCAGGCCAGCGTCGCGCGGCAACGGCAAATCCCAGCGCGCATCGTGGGGCACGAGGCTCGAATTCCACAGCTCATCGGCGCCCGGGTACCGCGACGGCTTGGCGTTGGCACCTTGCGGTCCACCGCGCACGCACCAGTATTCCTGGAACCATCCCAGATGTCCGAGCTCCCAAATGGCCGGGTTCACCACATCGATCAATGGAAAGCGCCGCTGCACCTGATCGAGATGCGCATACATCGACAACGTCCGCTCGCGTGCTTCACGCAAGGCGGCATGGAGCTCGGGGACAGTGCGGGGTGCAATGGAAGCAGTGGCAAGGGGAGCCATGGGTCTTTCACGTAACGCGCCGACGGTGCTGATCGTGACGCCGTATCTCGCGGGAGCCAACAATGGCAACTGGCGAACCGCCGCGCGGTGGGCGCGGCTGCTCTCGCCCACCTACCGAACGATTGTACAAGCGCCTGACGACGCCACAGTGGCAAAGGCCGATGTGCTGATCGCTTTGCACGCCCGCCGCAGCCGCTCCGCCGTCCAACGCCGTAACGCGGAGCAGCCTGCGTGCCCTTTGATCGTCGTTCTCACCGGCACTGATCTCTATCGCGACGTACCCGAAGGCGATGCTGCTGCGCTGGCATCGCTCGCGGACGCCGATCGCCTGATCGTGCTGCAGGACCAGGCCGTTTCGGCCCTTCCCTTACAATATCGGGCGAAGACGGATGTCGTGTATCAATCCGCTCGCACGTTGCGGCATCCGGCGGAAAGCTCGCACGGGGGCCTGAGGTGCGCCTTCGTGGCGCACTTGCGGCCCGAAAAGGATCCCGCGACAGTCATCGCCGCCTGGGCGCTCCTGCCGGGCGAGTTGCCGATCACGCTCTCCATGATCGGTGATGCGCTGGATGCCTCGCTTGCCGATGCCGCGCGCGTCGCTTCTGCGGCCGACCGCCGGATCCGATGCTGGGGTCCGCGACCGCACGCGTGGACGCGTCAGGCCATCAAGCGTGCCGATGTGCTGGTGTGCGCGTCACGCATGGAAGGTGGTGCGAACGTGATTGTGGAGGCAGTCACTGCCGGTACGCCGGTGGTGGCAAGCAGAATGTCCGGCAACCTTGGCATGCTGGGCGACGACTATGCGGGGTATTTCACGCCCGGTGATGCCGGGGAGCTCGCAGCACTCTTGCGACGGTGTCACGACGACGCTGCGTTCATGATGTTGTTGCAGGAACAATGCGCGGCCCGTGCGCCCCTGTTCTCGCCAGAAGCCGAGCGTGCGGCGCTCCTCGGCTCGGTCGAGAGGGCGCGTACCACCTGAACAGGCCTGCGGGGCAGAGTGCTCGGTCCCGCATTCGAATCGAATCTGATCACCTGAGAGACATGCAATGAATGCACCTGAAGCTGTTCCCCTGCGCCTCACCGAGTTCAGCCATGGCGGCGGCTGCGGCTGCAAGATCGCCCCCGCGATGCTGCAGCAGATCATCTCCAAGTCGGGCTTCGGCGTTCTGCCGAAGGAGCTGCTGGTGGGCATCGAAACATCCGACGATGCGGCGGTGTACCAGATCAACGAGCACCAGGCGATCGTCGCGACGACCGATTTCTTCATGCCCATCGTGGATGATCCTTACGACTTCGGAGCGATCGCCGCGACGAACGCAATCTCCGACGTGTACGCCATGGGTGGGACACCGCTCTTTGCGCTGGCACTCGTGGGCATGCCGATCGATCGCCTCCCTGTCGATACCATTCGTCGGGTTCTCGAAGGCGGAGAAGCCATTTGCGCGAAGGCAGGTATTCCCATCGCCGGCGGCCACACGATCGATTCCGTCGAGCCGATCTATGGTCTGGTGGCGATCGGGCTCGTTGACCCGCGCAATCTCAAGCGCAATGCAGGTGCCCGGCCCGGGGACGTGCTCATTCTCGGTAAGCCACTCGGGGTGGGCATCTACAGTGCCGCGCTGAAGAAGGAGCACCTGTCGGCCGAAGGCTATCGGGCGATGATTGACAGCACGACGCAGCTCAACACACCGGGGATTGCGCTCGGTCGCAGTGCTGATGTGCATGCGCTCACCGACGTCACGGGCTTTGGGTTGCTGGGTCACCTGCTCGAGATCTGCAAGGGCTCACGGGTGGGCGCTGCCATCGACTTCTCGCGGGTGCCGCTTCATCCCGGCGCACTCGAGCTGGCGCGCGAGGGTTACGTCACCGGTGCATCGGCGCGCAACTGGTCGGGATACGGCGAGCAGGTCGCGCGCGGCAGCATCGGCGACGCGGAGCTTGCGCTGCTCACGGACCCGCAGACCTCCGGGGGCCTGCTGGTCGCTTGTGCGCCTGATAGTGCGGACGACGTGCTCTCGATATTCTCGCGCGAAGGATTTTCGCGCGCCGCGGTGATCGGGCACGTGACTGGCACGGGTGAGCCACACGTGGTGATCGCCTGATGCGTATTCTTCGGAGCCCATCGATGTCGCATCTTTTGCACGGTCTCGCACCAAGCCATGCTCCGCGAACGACCGCCATGTTCCTGCTCGCTCGCTCCTTTGCGGTCTTCCTGGTCACGGCGTGCCTCGCCGCTCCGGTTCTCGCGCAGGGGGTGCTGCACGTTTCGGCGATACCCGACGAGGCACCGACGGAGCTCTTGCGCAAGTTCGAGCCGCTCGGCAAGTACCTCGAAGCGAAGACCGGGATGCGCGTGCAGTTCACGCCCGTCACAGACTACGCCGCCACGGTCGAAGGTCTCGCCGCACGCAAGCTCGACATGGTGTGGTACGGCGGATTCACGTTCGTGCAGGCGTACCTGCGCACCAACCGCACGGCGATCCCCCTCGTGCAGCGCGTCGAGGACGAGCAATTCAGGTCCGTGTTCATCACCCAGGCATCGAGCTCCATCCACAGCATCGCCGATCTCAAGGGCAAGACCTTTACCTTCGGTTCCGTGTCGTCCACTTCCGGCCATCTCATGCCGCGCTTCTATCTGCGCGAGCAGGGAATCGACCCCGACAAGGACATGCGCGTCGCCTTCTCCGGTACGCATGACGCGACGGCGTTTCAGGTCCAGGGAGGCAAGGTCGATGCCGGAGCGCTCAATGTCTCGGTGTGGAACAAGATGGTGGAAGAGAAAAAGATCGATGCCACCACGCTGCGCGTCTTCTACACGACCCCGCCCTACTACGATTACAACTGGACCGTGCGCGGCGATCTCGACCCGGCGTTGATCACGAAGCTGCGTGATGCTTTCCTGGCACTCGATCCCGCGAAGCCCGCCGACAGGGAGATACTCGGACTGCAACGCGCGAGCCGTTTCATTCCGACCAAGGTTGAAAACTACCGCGGAATCGAATCTGCGGCACGATCCGCGGGGCTTCTGAAATAGGCGTTCGCACGCCGCATGAATGATCGTATGGCGATCGCTGACGCGCGTGCGTCGAGGCATGGTGCTGCAAGGGATCATGCGGCCGCAGCACGACGGTCCGACGGCAAACCGCCAGTGCATGCTTTGGAGCACGTGACGGTCGCCTATGCACAAGGTGCGACGGCGCTCGAGGACATATCGCTCTCCTTCGCAGCCGGTGAGCAGGTGGCCGTCATCGGGCCGTCCGGCGCGGGCAAGACCACGCTCCTGCATGTTCTCGGCTGCTCCGTGCGACCTACCCGAGGCAAGCTGCGCATCCTCGATGCCGTGCCCTGGGAGCTGTCCCGGAGTGACTTGCACCGGTTCCGCCGCAACCTGTTCGTCGCGCCACAGCTGCCGCCGCTGCCACCGCGCCAGCGCGTCGTTCATGCGGTGCTGGCCGGACGCCTGCCGCGGTGGACACTCTGGCAATCGCTTCGCTCCCTCGTGGCCCCGCGAGACCTCGAGGAGGTCGCAGCGGCGCTGGCGCGCTTCGACGTGCAGGACAAGATCTTCCTGCGCTGTGATCGGCTGTCCGGTGGTGAGCGCCAGCGCGTCGGGTTGGCGCGGCTCCTTCTGTCCGACGCGCGCCTTCTGCTGCTGGACGAACCCGTCTCCGCGCTGGATCCCGCGCTGGCACTGACCGCGCTCGAGACGTTACAGGCGGAGGCGACTGCGCGTGGTGCGACTCTGGTCGTGAGTCTGCACGCCGTCGACTTGGCTCTGGCGAGGTTTTCGCGCCTGATCGGCGTACGCGCCGGCACGATTGCATTCGATCTTCCGCGCGCCCAAGTGGATTCGGCGCTGCTCGAAGCGCTGTACGGACGCGAACTCGGTGCGTCGCTGCAGGACCCGAGCATCGAAGCCGCCAGGCTCAAGCTCCCGAACTGTCGATGACGGATGACGGCCCTCGCTTTAGCGTCTCCCGAGGCAGCTCTGCGAGATCCCGCGCTCGCTTCACGCTCGCGCTGGACCATCGGCATCGCCCTGGTCATCGTGGCATCCGGGTGGATTTCCGAATTCGATCCGCGAACCTTGTGGAGTGCGGCAGGTGCCCGTGCCATGTCGCAGTTCGTGGCGAGCTTCTTCCCGCCCAGGCTTGCCCCGGATTTTCTGGTGATGGTCGGGCGCGCCACATGGCAGACGGTGGCGATCGCGACCGTCGGAACCACCGCCGCCATCATGCTGGCGATTCCGGCTGCACTCGTCGCCACGCGCCAGCTCTCGATCTCCGCGGTTGTGGATGGGCGCATGTGCGTGGCGTGCGCGGTACTGCGGCGGGTCGTGCGCGGCGCACTGATTCTGCTGCGCTCGGTTCCCGAGATCGTGTGGGCACTCCTCTTCGTGCGTGCAGTGGGCCTCGGTGACACCGCTGGCGTTCTGGCGATCGCTCTCACCTACGCCGGAATGCTCGGCAAGGTGTACACCGAAATTCTCGAGAGCACGGATTCCGGCGCTACACGGGCGTTGCTTGCCTCGGGCGCGTCAAGGTTGCAGGCCTTCATGTATGGGAGCTTGCCAGCGGCGCTGCCGGAGCTCACTTCGTACACGGTCTATCGCTGGGAGTGCGCCATTCGAGCATCCGTGGTGATGGGATTCGTCGGCGCCGGTGGCCTCGGCATGCAGATGGAGCTTTCGCTCAAGATGCTTGCCGGCAATGAGGTGCTCACGATGCTCGTAGTGTTCGTTGCGCTGGTGTGGATCTCCGACATGATCAGCGCCTGGTTGCGTAAATGGGCCGGATGAGCGCCGAAGCCACGGGTGCGATCGCTTCAAGCGCGCGGCGAAATGCGGTCGCGCCCGTAGCCTTCATCGCACTTGTCGGCGCGTCGATTGCCTCGTTGTCGGGCGACTGGGAGGCACTGTTCTCGCACGACGCTGCAGAGCGCATGAGTGCGTTCATTGCGAGCTTCTTTCCGCCGGCGCTCGACACTCCGTTTTTGCTGCGCGTCGCGCGCGGCACGGCGGAAACGTTTGCCATGTCGCTCGTAGGCACTGCCATTGCGGCTGTGTTCGGCATGGGTTTAGCGTTGCTTGCCGCGGCCGCCGTGGGAACGTTGGCGCGTCGGGTCACGCGTCTCCTCCTTAATGTGCTGCGCGCCATTCCAGAGCTCGTGTGGGCCGCCATCATCGTGATCGCTGCGGGCTTGGGACCTCTCGCCGGCGTGCTCGCGCTAGCGGTGCACACCACGGGCGTGCTTGGGCGCCTCTTCGCCGACGCCCTTGAAAACGCGGCAGGGGAGTCGCGCCGCGTGCTGGTCAACAATGGCGCAACGGCCGCCGCAGCATTCTGGTATGCGACCCTCCCCGAGGTTCTGCCGCAAGCGGTGAGCTATACGCTGTACAGGTGGGAAAACAACATCCGGGCGGCTTCCGTGCTCGGTCTCGTCGGTGCCGGAGGCCTGGGGCAGCTCCTCTATTTCCATCTTTCACTCTTCCAGACGCGCGAAGCGGCGAGCGCGATGATTGCCATTCTCGTCCTCGTTGGTGCGGTCGATGCGGCGAGTTACCGGCTGCGTACAAAGCTCAACGGCTGACGCTTTACTCAATGTCGCCTTTGACAGATCGCGAGGCGGCCTGCGACCCTGCTCGTCCTACAAGCACTTCGGACGGGAGCGGATAGCCCCCAAGCGCTCGGCTGATCACACTGCGAGCCGTGCCTATCGCAGGAACGGCCATGTTGCATCGTGCATGCGTCATCAGCCTTGCGCTGGCGTTTTCGCTGAACGTCAACGCCAGGGGCATTTACAAGTGTGTCTCCGCCGCTGGCACCGCGTATCAATCGGCGCGCTGCGAGTCCGGCAGTGCTGAAGAAATCCTGAGTGATGCGCTGCCCGACTCGCTCGTGCAGCCGCCGCGTGACACCGATGGCGACTCCGCCCTGGCGGCTGTCAATCAGGGGGGCGCCAGTCGAGCCTCGTCGGCGGGCAGCGTCGCGCCGCGAAGCTTCGGCGGCTCTTCGCTATCCGGAGTTGAAAACCCAAGCCTCGGTATCACTGACGACCAGGCGCTGAACATGCCGGGTTGGGGTCCGCCGAAGAAAATCGTGCGTACTCGCGAGCGTTCAGGCTGGCGCGAGCTGTGGACCTATGCACGCAAGTCGGGTGGAGCGCCCCAGCTCGAATTCCTCAACGGGCGCCTCGTCGCGGTTTCGGTGCGGCCCGAACCTGCAGAAACCGAGCGAATCATCAGCCTGTCGGCACGATGAAACCATAGCGA